>JAGCFU010000047.1 GCA_017649945.1 Bacteroidales bacterium
ACCATGCACCTTGATTTGAACGATACCACGATGGTGTTCAGAGCCTTCTTAAGCCCTGATGCGACAGGCTATAAAGGCCGCATCCAGACACCTTGCGTGACGCCTTGGAGAACAGTGATGGTATGCGAAAAAGCCACCGACGTGTTGGCTTCGCGACTGATTCTGAACCTCAACGACCCTTGCGTTTTGGACGATGTCAGCTGGATTCATCCGGTGAAATACATGGGCGTTTGGTGGGAGATGATTTCCGGAAAAAGCACTTGGGCCTACACCAACGACTTCCCTTCAGTGAAACTCGGTATCACCGATTATGAGCACGCTACACCAAACGGCAGACACGGCGCCAACAACGAAAACGTGCGCAGATATATCGATTTCGCAGCGGAAAACGGCTTCGACGCATTGCTCATTGAAGGCTGGAACATCGGCTGGGAAGACTGGTACGCCAAGCAGAAAGACTTTGTATTTGATTTCATCACGCCGTATCCAGATTTCGATTTGCCGGCACTGAACAAATACGCCCACGAGAAGGGCATCAGACTAATCATGCATCACGAAAGCTCAGCATCTACCGTCAATTACGAACGTTGGATGGAGAAGGCTTACACGCTAATGAACGAGTACGGTTACAACGCTGTGAAAGGCGGATATGTCGGCACCATCATCCCGTTTGGCGAAGGACACTACAGCCAGCCAATAAACAACCACTACCATTATGCCATCGTGGAGGCGGCGAAACACCATATCATGGTCAACTCGCATGAGGCTGTGCGTCCGACAGGCTTGTGCCGCACCTGGCCAAACATGATTGGCAACGAGAGTGCGATGGGAACCGAATTCAGAGGCAGAATCAACCCAGGACACACGACAATTCTGCCGTTCACGAGACTGCAAGGCGGTCCGATGGACTACACACCGGGCATCTTCGAGACCGACATGGGCAAGATTGTGGAATGGGACAAAGGCGATCTGATGCGCCATACCATCTGCAACCAGCTGGGATTGTACGTCACGTTTTACTCACCTTTGCAGATGGCCGCCGACTTCCCGGAGCATTACGCACAGTTTATGGACGCTTTCCAGTTTATCAAAGACGTGGCTGTCGATTGGGACAAATCCATTTATCTTGAGGCTGAACCCGGCGCATATATCGTGACGGCACGTCATCCGAAGACTTCGACATTAAACAAGGCTGCCGAAGGTGTGGGAACATTGGCCGATGGCAAGAAAGGCGTGATTTCCAATGCGACACGATATGTTTATGGAATAGAAGATAGAGATCATTTAGATAATCCTGATGATTTAGACAAATTAACACCGCGCGATGTTTGGTACGTGGGCGGAATCACCGATGAAAACGCACGCGAATTCAAAGTAAAATTAGATTTCTTGAAACCAGGTGTGAAATATGAGGCAACAATCTATTCTGATGCGAAAGACGCGAGCGGAATCCCTGGCGACGGTTATAATCCGCAGGCGTACACGATAACAAAGAAGACTGTAACCTCAAAGAGCGTGCTGAAGATGAAGATGGCACCGTGCGGAGGATTCGCGGTTTCTATCAGAGAGATAAGATAAATTGAACACGGATTTTTCAATTACATGAAACATCTTAATAAAATAGATTTTTGTACCTTTGCCCAAAATATCTTTCTATGGAAAAACAAAGCAACGTTGAAAAACTCTCAAGATACTTGATTTATCTTGGAATACTGGCTATTGTTTGCGTGCTGTGCCGCTACTTCAGCAGCGTGCTGGTTTATATCATTCTGGCGTTCGTGGTCTCGCTCATCAGCCGACCATTGGCACGCCTCATGGGAAAAATCCGCATCAAAGGGAAAAGCGCTCCCGACTGGCTGCTGTCAATAGTATCCATCATCTTCGTCATCGCAGCCCTGCAGCTGGTAGTCATTATGGTGATTCCGGTGGTGACCAATATCATCAACGACGCTTCTCTATTCAGCAATAAGGAAAGCCTGAACTGGCATTGGGGCGATACCATCAACAAATGGATTGTGGGGATATGCCCGAGCTTAGGTGAAGATTTCGATGCCATCAGCGTGCTGCTCAACTACTTGAAAAATACCGTGTCTGACTTCTCAGTCACCAGCATCATAGGCTCTGTAGGGGCTGTAGTGGTTAACCTTGCCGTCGGACTTTTCGCAGTGGTGTTCATCTCGTTTTTCTTCGTCAAAGACGAAAAGCTGTTCTCCAAGATTGTCGCCGCTCTCGTTCCTGACCGCATCGAAGCCTCTGTGACGGAATCCATCGTAGACATCGAGCATCTGCTTTCACGTTATTTCGTAGGTCTCATCTTGGAAATGCTTGGTGTCGCGCTCTGCAATTTCCTTGGCTTGTGGCTCATCGCACGCATCGGCGTCAGCTATGCTCTCGGCATCGCGTTCATCGCCGGAATCCTCAATATCATTCCGTATGTAGGACCAATCATCGGGGAAGTGCTTGGCGCGTTGCTGTGCATGGTGCTCCACTACGGCGCCGGCATCGGCTTGGACGTCAACATCTGGGTTTTCGCACTCATTGTGCTGTTAATCATGCTGGCGGTGCAGATGATCGACAACTTCGTCCTTCAACCAATCATCTACTCGACCAGCATCAAGGCGACGCCGCTTGAGATTTTCATCGTGATGCTTCTGGCTGGAAACATCGGCGGCATCTTGGGAATGCTCGCCGCAATACCGGCTTATACTATCGTCCGTGTCATCGCAGGCCGTTTTTTCTACGACAAAAAAGTCGTTCAACGTTTGATGCCTGACTTGAAAAAAGAAATAAAAACGTCATAAATGAATTAAATATGAAAAAATACATGACACTTTTGGCGGCTATGCTGCTGCCTTTGTTGATGAGCGCCCAGAACGCCAACGATTACACTAAATATGTCAATCCTTTCATCGGGACGCAGACCGACGAAACCGGAGCGTTGAGCGGAAGCACTTTCCCTGGAGCGACGATGCCTCAAGGTATGGTGCAACTCAGTCCTGAGACCGAACAGATGGTTACTTGGGATCCTTGCTCAGGCTACGATTATAATAAAGACGTGATTTACGGCTTCACGCATACTCATTTAAGCGGCACCGGCTGCACAGACCTCATCGACGTGAGTCTGATGCCTGTTTCCGAAGAAGTGACGCCCGAGCAACTGAAAAATGCCATTTTCGGTCAGCATTACAGCCATGAAAATGAGGCTGCACGTCCGGGATATTATCAGGTGTTTTTGCAGGAAAGCGGCGTGAATGTCGAGGTTTCAGCTACCGTCAGAACGGGAATCACAAAATACACTTTCCCGAAAGGAAAGCCTCAGACCGTCGTCCTCGACATGGATCGTGGAGTATATCGTAAAGATGCTTATTACTCAGGACGCCGTTTCTACGACATCATCCAAGGCCAGATTCGCATCGTCGACGACCACACCGTTGAAGGCTATCGCGTTGTATGCGGATGGGCGAAGTTGCGCAAAATTTATTTCCGCGCCGAGTTCTCAAAACCGATAAGCAAACATCTCTTGATGAACGGCGGCCTCAATGTAGGCAACAGCGATGTCGTCAACGGTCGCACACCTCGCGCCGCATTGAGTTTTGACAATGACAATCAGGAACTTATTGTGAAAGTGTCGATTTCGCCAGTCGACAACGATGGCGCACGTAAAAACATGTTAGCGGAGGCCCAAAGCTGGAGTTTCGACGAATACGTTCAAAATGCCCACGACGTCTGGCAAAAAGAACTCAGCCGCATCGACATCGAAGGCACCGACGAGCAGAAAACCATATTCTACACTGGTCTTTACCACGTTTTGATGCAGCCAAACACCATGAGCGACGTCGACGGCCGTTACATGGACACCAACTTTGAAATCAAGCAGATGCCGGAAGGACAGACCTATCACAGCACCTTCAGTCTGTGGGACACTTTCCGCGCCGCGCATCCGCTCTACACGCTCATCGCGCCCGACATCGCCGCACAGTTTGTCAGAGACATGATTCTGCATCATAAAACCTATGGATATTTGCCGATTTGGGACCTCTGGGGACAAGACAACTACTGCATGATAGGCAACCACGCCATCCCTGTTTTGGCTGACGCAATTATGGCAGAGATTCCTGGAATCGATGTGGAAGAAGCATATCAGGCGATGGTCGAGAGCAGCACACGAAGCCATTACAACTCGCCTTTCGAGATTTGGGAACAATACGGTTATTTGCCACAGACTTTGCAAGACGAAAGCGTCAGCATCACCATGGAGCAGGCTTTCGACGACGCTTGCGTGGCTTTGGTGGCAAAGAAACTTGGCAAAACAGACGATTACGAGCGTTTTTACCGCCGCAGCATGTTCTACAAAAACCTCTTCGACCCAGAAACCGGTTTCTTCCGTCCGAAAGACGAGAACGGCAACTGGCTCGAGGGCTTCGACCCATTATCATACGAGCAGCCTTGTTTCGTTGAAGGCAACGCCTGGCAATATATGTGGTTCGTGCCACAGGATCCGCAGGGTCTCATTAACCTGTTCGAAAGCAAAAAGGCATTCCTCAATAAACTCGACGAGAACTTCAGTCTGACCGCCACTTCCGGTAATGTCGACGGCAACGCCAGCGGCTTCATCGGGCAGTATGCGCACGGCAACGAGCCGAGTCACCACACCGTTTATCTGTATAATTTCGCAGGAAAACCTGAGAAAACGCAGGAACTGGTGGAGCAGGTGCGCTCAGAGTTCTACCGTGCCACTCCATGCGGCTACGCCGGCAACGACGACTGCGGCCAGATGTCGGCCTGGTATATCTTCTCGAGCCTCGGATTTTATCCGTTCCACGCCGGCTCAGCGGAATATGTCATAGGCACGCCTTTGTTCACAAAAGCGACATTACACCTCGAAAACGGCAACGATTTCATGATTTCAGCACCTAACAAGACGCCAGAAAAGATTCACGTGAAGAGCGTGAAACTCAACGGCAAGCCGGTAACAGACTATAAAATCACCAACCAGCAGATTTGGGATGGTGGAATGTTGGAGTTTAAAATGAAGTAGCTTTTTTAGCAAATTCAAACAACTCAAGCGGCAAATGGCAATAACCGTCAGGGTTTTTCTCGAGATAATCCTGATGGTAATCCTCTGCTGTGTAGAAATTCTGCAACGGCATCACTTCGACGGCGATTTTGCCTTCGATTTTGGCTTGCTGTTCGGCCATAACCTTGTTAATCGTTTCTAAATCAGCGATATCGGTGTAATAAATTCCTGTTCTGTATTGCAACCCGACATCATGACCTTGCTGGTTGACGCTCGTAGGGTCGATGGCATGGAAATACATGTCGAGCAGGAACTCGAGGCTGATTTTGCTCGGGTCATACTCCACCATGACGGTCTCGGCGGCCTTCGTTTCGCCGCTGCAAACCTCTTTATACGTCGGGTTTTTCTTGATGCTGTTTGCATAGCCGACTTTTGTTTCGACCACCCCTTTTATCATCTTGAAATAATGCTCGGTGCCCCAGAAGCAGCCACCGGCGAGATAAATCTTTTTTGACATAATTATATAAAAGTTTCCGGTATATATTTTGTTATATCTGTTTTTGGCAACTTACTGCCATTTGTTAGTACGTCATCAATAAACTTTTTGCATTCGTCTTTAGTCATTTTGCCTCGTTTATATGCATAATACAAGAAGTCGAGAGTTGTCAAATATGTGATTTTGTTTAGCTTACAATAATCCTTAATATCTTTGATATTACTGCTTCCTATCACATTGTTATTGAAATGGCAATATGCCATGCAGGCACTTTCGCCCTTGCCTCTCGTTTTGGATAGTTTGGCATATTCAAACAACATTTCACCAGAAGGGCTAAATGTTTCCATTTTAATGTTTTTCAATAGTCGTATCTGGTTATCCAGCTGATTTTGAATAGGAAACACTTCTTTATACACCACATCAAGAACTACATGCTCAAATTCGGGCAAAATTTCAGGGAGCATGCTTAAACGCCCAGCCTCGCAAAAATGAATCAACACGTCAGCATCCAGCACTATCTTGACTTTTTCCATACCCAATCACATTTAGCAGTTCGAGATAATGTCCTTCGGATATTTTTTCTTCTTCAAACAACTTCCTTGCTTTTGAACCAAAATCACCGATTACAAGTCGTTCGCCATCACCTTTTCTGTATAATTTGTCATCATAACCACGCAAAGCCGCTTCTTTTGTTATGCTAAGATTTTTCAATGCATCGGCGTATTCCGGACTGATAACATGTAATTCTTTCAATCGCAAAACCATGGTGGTATGTGAGATTCCGTAAAGATGCTCCAAACGAAGAACAGTGTCTATAGTCACTTCTTTTTTCTTCAACTCTTCTATAGGAATAACATTCATCACACCTTCTTTTGGCATCAACAAAGCTGAAGCGAACATATTTGCGGAACGTTCTGCCGGTTCAGTAAAAAGTGAGTTACAGAAATGAGGTTGCGGATTCTCGTCAAAATAAAGATGATACAGTTCATGGGCGATGGTAAAATGCTGAGCCCCTGGCGTCACCTTGCTATTCACAAGCATAAACCTGTTTCTTTTGTCAGGAGTAATGAGCGACAATCCAAAAATATTATCCGACAGCGGACGAAAAACCGTCAAAATATTAAGCTGACGAAGAACCGTCTCTGTGTTTACAGGTTCGCTGCTCGAGATACGCAGATATTCGCTGCGCATTTTTGCCGCAAGGTGTTCGGCTGTTTCAAAATCAAGCTTTTTCATTCTTCAAGAAGTCTTTCCATTTTCATATAATTCAAAACAATATTCTTGAAGTCTGCCACCTCTTTCATGTCGTCGGTATTGAGGTTGTCGGCGCGGAAAGCACATGCGAGCATGCCTTTGAGCGCGTTTTTGTCTTCTTCAAAAAACAGACTGAGGTCGCAACCGAACAACAATGCCGCTTTTTCGAGCACATCCAACGGAGCTTCTCGGTCTCCACTTTCGTAATTCGAATAAGTGGAGCGATTAATGCCCATAAACTCGGCTACATTTTCCTGGTTATAGCCGTTTGCCACACGCAAGGATTTCAGATTTTTACCAACAACAGATTTCATATAATTTTAAATTTTATTGTTTATCAAACATTTAACCTTTTCATATCCGTGGCAAAATTACAAATAATTTTTAAAATATGAACATTTTGCCACGGAAAAATTTTTGTTTTATGTCAAAGTCGTGGAGTGTGAAACTCAACGGCAAGCCGGTAACAGACTATAAAATCACAAATCAGCAGATTTGGGATGGTGGAATGTTGGGGTTTAGGATGAGATAAAAAAAATGCCGTGGATAATCTCCACGGCATTTTTTATTCAGCAACCTGCTCCACTTCGGCTTTAGGCCACCATGGTCGCATGTCTTTCGGTAAGATGAAATACACCGCCACCGCCACACAGACGACGACAACAAGCCATCTCAACAGCTTCTTCCACCACGGTGCCTTCATCGTGAACGGATCTTTCGTCTTCACAATAGGATACTTCGCAATGCTCGTCAAAGTGGCGCCAAACCTTACGTTGACCAACACTCTGGCGTTCAAAGCCCAACCGTTGGCATTCAAAACCGGCGAGAGGTTACGTTTTCTTAACTTCAGCCATGCCATCACCATGCTCGGTCCTGAAATTATCGCAATGATGGCACAGAACATGATAATCCAATGATACCAATGCAACCCAAGCCATGCGAACAATCCGCCGATAGCAGCAGTCACCATACCTATTGCCAAGCCTATTGCAGCAAAGATTCCTGCAAATTTGGCGATATCAAACGGTGGCTTAATCTCTGGTTTCTTGCCTTCTGCCGGGATTTCCGCAGTCTGAATCTTAGTGTTGGCCTCCGCCATCACCTTCGCGTCTTTCTCTGCAGCACGTTTGTTAATCATGTCTTCAATGGACTTCGACATCTTGCGGTAAGGCGACCAGAATGCCTGACGGATGCTGATAGGATTTTCAATTATCTTAGTCACAGTGGCGTTCCAGCCGAGTCCGTCTCTGTCGTAGAACACGGCGTGTTTTCCAACCATGATTGAACCTACATCGCCATCAGTGATGATAGCGGCGATGGTCATGGTGCCCGGCTTGCTCTTGCATGTGCAGTCACAATAGAGGATGTACATGTTGCTCAACGGTGCCATCGTGCCTTGTGCTCCCATGTCGCTCACCTTGATACAGAGGTCGCAAGCTCGCTCGTCGATGTACAATGTACCGGCCTGGAAAATGGCTTTTTTCTCAGGATTGTAGAAATCGGAGAATGTCACGAAGTTGGTCAGCAAGGTGAAGAAGTCTCTGTAGAGATGCAGCAGCTTGTCGATTTTGTCGATGGCGTTCGATTTGCTCTCGAGTGCCCTGTCTTGTGCCACGAGGTCTAACAATGCTTCTTTCTTGTTCTCTTCAAGGATTGTCTTTGCGGTATCGTAACCCAAGCCCTCGACTTCAGCTCCTTTCTTTGCGCCCATCCAGGCATTGTATGCGTTGAACTTAGCCAAGATGCTAACCCATTGTTCCTCAGTGATATATTCTGCGTTAGGATATTCTTTGTCGATGACGTGTGCCTTTAGTGCAGCCATCGCGCCAGCCCATGCCGGGTTGACTTCCTTGCCCAATGGCAGCTGGTGCTCGGCGTTGACGCGTGCCAACGGATATGTCGCAATCTCATTGGTGCTCGCTGCAAGGTTGTTGCCGCTTATTTCGCCTATCTTCGCTGATGAGACATCCAAAACTGAGGCGCTGTCGGTGTTGAACGATGCGAGTTTGCAGCGCATGAAGAAGTCTTCGACTTTGTCTTTCACTGCCATGCATGCCGCCAATGCCGCCGCTGTGTCGTCGCCGTAAGGTAAGATGTTGGCTTTGTCAGCGTCGCCGGCTTCTTTCCATGCCGTGAAGTCTGCCAAAGCAGTGTAGAACGCCTCTATCTTGTCGGTGTCGATGCCAGGGTCGCCGCTTCTGTCGGTGACGCTGCCCATGCTATCAATAACGTGTTTGATGAGCGCCTTCACAGCCTCGTCGTCAGCGGAGTTCTCAGTGATGATGCCGTCGCCGTTGAAACGTGTCTTGGCAAAGATAGCAAGGCTGTCGGAGACGTCGGCAATGGAGATATTGTCTTTCTCAAGTCCAAGATTCTCAAGGATTTGCTTTGATGTGTCGAGCAGATGCAAGCCTTCTTCGTTGCTGGTGTTGAACGCCGTAAACGGGATGAAAGCCTCGCGTTTCAACAATAATTCAGGGTCGTTGATGACCGTCGTGAGCCATTTCGACGCAGCCACAATTTCCTCAATGTGAATCTTGCCGTCACCGTTAGTGTCGAGCATCGTCATGGTTTTCTCATCGATTTCAAGATTTTTCAAAGGGCAGCTCAAGGCTGTCCAGAGTTTTCTGTCAAGCTCATCCAGATGCAGGATGTCCTGTCCCGACTCGATGTTCACCCTTGTGACACCGCCCACGGTAGAAAACTTCCAATCGTAATTGCCATTTGATTTCATAACTTATATTTTAATGATAAATCTATTCAAAAATATCCCATCGCAAATTTATAAAAAAAACTATCTTATTTCACATTAAATTTTTTAGTATTTTTGCTTTTTAAAATTTTAGATATGAAAGACTTGAAAGACTATATCCGCACGATCCCTGATTTCCCTATAAAAGGTATACAGTTTCGCGACATCACCACACTGATTCAGAACGCTGAAGGCTTCCATCTCGCCATCGACAAGATGTGTGATATGGTGAAACACCTCGACTATGATGTCATTATAGGCGCAGAGTCACGTGGCTTTGTGTTCAGCGCGCCTATGGCCTACAAGCAGAATAAGTCTCTCGTGCTCATTCGCAAGAAAGGCAAGCTCCCGGGCGAGGTCGTCTCGCAAAACTTTGACCTTGAATATGGTAGCGCCACGATAGAGATGCATGTCGACAGCTTCAAACCGGGCACTCGGGTGCTTGTCGTCGACGACCTGTTGGCTACCGGCGGCACCATCGAGGCGATGATAAAACTCGTTGAGAAACAAGGTGGCATCGTCGTCGGAGCATGCGTGTTCATCGAGCTGCCCGACTTGAAAGGACGTGACAAAATCAAAGGTTATCCGGTGTTCAGCGCCGTTTCTTTTGAAGGTGAATAAACAATTTTGAACTATGTACGCTCTGTTTAAGAAAGAAATAAACAACTTTTTAAGCTCCCTCATCGGGATAATGGTGGTGGTGGTTTTCCTCCTCATCACCGGACTGTTCCTTTGGGTGTTCCGTAGCGACTTCAACATCATGACGTACGGCTACGCCAACCTCGACAGTCTCTTCATCCTCGCACCGTGGGTGTTCCTGTTCCTCGTCCCGGCCGTCACAATGCGTTTCTTCGCCGAGGAACGTCGCACCGGCACCATCGAGATGCTGCTCACAAAACCTCTGTCAGACTGGCAAATCGTGGGCGCGAAATACCTCGCTGGCGTGGCTCTCGTGCTCCTCGCCCTCATCCCGACACTGATTTATTACATCTCAGTGTCACGCCTCGCAATGCCTGTAGGCAACGTCGACCACGGCGGCATATGGGGCTCTTACATCGGACTGTTTTTCCTCAGCGCGGCATTCGTATCAATAGGCATATTCTGCAGCTCCGTGACTAACAACCAGATACTCGCGTTCATTCTCTCGGTGTTCCTCTGCGGATTCCTATACATCGGCTTCGACCTCATCTACTCGATGTCGCTGTTCGGAAAAGTCGACCTGTTCATACAACAACTCGGCATGGCATCGCACTACAGCTCAATGAGCCGCGGCGTCATCGACACTCGCGACCTGATATATTTTCTTAGCGTGATTGTTTTATTCTTAAGCCTGACAAAACTCACTTTGTCGAGCAGAAAATGGTAGGAGGCGGCATGGAAAACAAGAGAAAAAACATCAAACGCAACGAAATAACATCTTTGATTGTCACTCTGATAGTCATAGTGTTGGCCAACATCATCGGCTCATTCATATACACCCGTTTCGACCTCACCTCCGAGAAACGCTACACGCTTTCAAACACCTCGAAGGAGATACTGAAAAACCTCGACGACTACGTCTACTTCCGCGTCTACCTCGAAGGCGAGTTCCCTGCCGGCTTCAAGAAACTGCGTAAAGAGACAAAAGAGATGCTCGACGAGTTCCGCGCCTACTCCAGATTCATTGATTATGAATTCATTAACCCTTCGGAAAGCAACGACCAAGCCGAACGTCAAGAGACATACAAACTGCTCTGGCAAAGCGGATTGAACTACTATACCGAGACAATTCAAACCAACAACGGATTGCAACAAATCATCATCTGGCCTGGCGTCATAGTGAGTTACAGGGAAAACGAACTGCCTATCGACCTCCTTTCCGGACAGTCGGGACAAAGTCAGGAAACAGTGCTTAACAATTCGGCGCAAGACCTTGAATACAAGCTCATCAGCGCGATAAAGGAAATCTCCACAAGCGTGAAACCTAACATTGCTTTCGTCGACGGCCACGGTGAACTCAGCGACCTCGAGGTCTACGACATTGCAAACACTCTCTCCACAAGATTCAATATCAAGCGCACCACGCTCAACGAACAGCTTAACTCTTTGATGAAGAGAGACTTGAACCAAGACAGCAGCATCAGCATACAACCGGCTTACGATGCCATCATCATCGCAAAGCCTACCAAGGCGTTCTCAGAGAAAAACAAATTCATCATCGACCAGTATATCATGTACGGCGGCAAGGTGATGTGGCTTCTCGACCCTGTCAACGCATCCATGGACAGCCTGCAGAGCGCCGAATCCACCATGGGTCTCGCTCTCAACCTCAACCTCGACGACCAGCTGTTCAAATACGGCATCAAACTCAACAGGAACCTGCTCCTCGCCTACCCTTGCGCACAAATCGGTCTCGTCACCGGACAAGGTAACAACCTGCAGAGCACGCTCCTGCCTTGGTATTACTTCCCACTTCTCAGCCCGGCATCCGATCATCCTATCGTGAGAAACCTCGAAGCCGTGAAGTCTGACTTCGTAAGCTCCTTGGAACCGACGACTTCAGCTCCTGAAATTCAGAAGATTCCGCTTCTCAAGACCTCCGACTACACTAAAGTGTCGAGCGCACCGGTTTACATCTCATTGGATATCTTGAACCAGCGTCCTGACGCCTCGATGTTCCCTCAAAAAGGCATGATGACCGCTTTCCTCCTCAACGGAGTGTTCACGTCACTCTACGAAAACCGCATGCCTGGATCTATCACGGAATCAGCGGAGATAGGGTTCAAATCGAAAAGCAAACCTACATCCATGATTGTCATCGCTGACGGTGACATCATCCGCAACCAACTCGCACAACTCGATTACGCCAAGAAAAACAACAAACGTATCGGTTCACCGCTGCCGCTCGGCTACGACCAATACACAAACATCACATACGGCAACAAACAGTTTATCGACAATGCCATCACATATCTCATTGAAGGTGAAGGACTTATCAATATCCGTTCCCGTGAATTGAAAATTCGTCTCTTGGATATCAACAAAGTCAACGGCAACCCTATGATGTGGCAAATAATAAACGTGGTACTGCCAAGCGCCGTCATGATAATTTTAGGAATAATTCTTGCAATTCTTAGGAAGAAAAAATATAACAAATGAAAAAAAACAACCTCGTAATAATCATTGTCGTCGTCTTAGTCATCATCGCAGGCGTCGCTATCGGAAATCATTTCTTTCATAAATCCGCGTGTAGCAGATCGAGCGAGTTTTCCATCGCCAATTCGCCATATGCCGACCCGACGACATCTGTCACAAAGCTCTTCTTCGCCGATAAAAGCGGTCACCAGGTGCTCTTGCAACGCACCGACAACGGATGGCTTGTCGACAACCAATATCCTGCAAATCAGAAACTTGTGGATGAGATGCTTTACACCGTCGATCACTTGAGAATCACCGCTCCTGTGTCGGTAAAAAAGAACAAAAACATAATCACTCACCTGTCGACGACAAACACAAAAGTCGAAATTTACCAGATTCTTCCGCGTATCAATCTGTTTAACGTCGTGAAACTGTTTTATCACGAGACTCGCAGCAGAGTGTTTTACATCGGTGGCACCACGCAAGACAACCAGAACACTTATATCCTCAAAGAAGGCGACGAAAACGTGTATATGGCGCATCTACCAGGCTTCAGAGGCTCAATCAGCGCACGTTTCAGCGCAAATCCTACTGACTGGCGCGACCATGTCATCTACGATGTTCCGATTGGTGATATCGAGTCTGTGAAATTGGAAATCACCGAAGATCCGGATAACGGATTCATCATCAAGGAAAACGGCCGCTATCAATATACCATGAACCGTCTTAACGGCGAGCCTGTCGATTTCAGCGACAACAAAGTGTTAAGCCTTCTGTCGTCGTTCACCGACGTGCGTTTTGAGTCATTCCTTTATGATATCGAGCCTGCACGCCGCGACTCCATCATCAACTCGCCTTTCCAACAACGCCTGACCCTGACAACCAAAGACGGCAAAAGCAGCAGCGTCACCACATTCCGCCTGCGCACCAACTCCGATATCTACGACTATAGCGAGGAAGATCTCGATAATTTCCACGACATGCTCACCGACCCTGACCACAAATACGCACTCATCAGCGAGGGCAACGAATTCGTGCTCATCCAGGATTTTGTCTTCGGAAAATTGTTAAAACCCGCTGATTTCTACAGCAAAGACTACCACGATGAAATCCCACAGATTTATTATAAGGAACTTGAAACAGTAGAAAGCCGATAGCCATTAGGTATTAGCCATTAGAATTGGTCTTGCAAAACTAATGGCTAATGGCTAACAGCTAACAGCTAATAGCATTTTTCAACAAATTCCCAGTTGATTATTTGCCAGAACTCGTTCACGTAATTGGCACGAAGATTCTGGTAATCTAAATAATATGCATGTTCCCACACATCGCACACCAACAGCGGCTTAACACCTTCTGTCGTGAGCGGCGTCTGTGCGTTGGATGTCTGCACTATCGACAGTTTGCCTTCCTTGTCAGCCACAAGCCATGCCCAGCCTGAGCCGAATAATGTCACGCAAGCGTTGACAAATTTTTCCTTGAATGCCTCGAAGCTGCCGAAGTCACGAACTATGGCTTCCATCAATTTGCCTGAAGGCTGTGTCTTCTTAGGATTCGGCGTCATGCAGTTCCAATAGAATGTGTGGTTCCACACCTGTGCGGCGTTGTTGAATATGCCACCCTGCGAGGTCTTCACTATCTCTTCAAGGCTCTTGCCCTCAAACGGAGTGCCTGCAATGAGTTTGTTCAAATTGTTCACATAGCCTGCATGATGCTTGCCATAGTGAAACTCCAATGTCTTCTGCGAGATATGCGGCTCCAGCGCATTCATCTCATACGGTAATTTAGGTAATTCTATCATAATCAATGTTTTATATTATTATTTGATTGCTTTTCCAATCTCCAATCCGAGATTATACAATTTCTCGATGTCTTCTTCTCTTATCGGAGCGCCTTTCACCTCTACAGGCTCGCCCACGATGTTCCATTTGCATGCTTCAGCGTTCTCTTTCAACGTCTTTAGTCCGCCGCCGCTCCACGAGGCACCGCCAAACAGTCCGACGACCTTGTTTTGTGGCTTGTACTCTCCGATTTCGTGCAACAAACCCACCATGTTCGGGAAGATGCTTCCATAATGTGAACAAGCGCCCAAAATCATGCCTTTGTATTGCCAAATATCGCTGAAAATGAACGATGTCTCTGTTTTCGACACGTCATACACCTTTATCTCCTTCACTCCGGCATCTGCCACGCCTCTTGCCACTATGTCGGCCATTCTTCCTGTATTGCCGTACATCGAGCCGTAGACGATGACAACGCCTTCTTTTGCCTCCTGCTTGCTCCATGCTGTATATCTGTCGATAACCCACTGCAGGTTGCTTCTCCAAATCAAGCCATGCGACGGTGCAATCATCTTGATATCCAATGTCTGTGCCTTCTGAATGGTCTTCAAAGCCATCATAGCTACCTTTCCGACGATGTTGGCATAGTAGCGGCGCATGTCGTCCTCATAGAAAGCAAGGTTCACCTCGTCGTCGAAGATGCCTCCGTTCAAAGCGCCGAAGCCTCCGAAAGCGTCGTTGGTGAAAATGATTTTCGAGGTCTGCTCATACGTCACCATCGACTCAGGCCAGTGGCACATAGGAGCCATGAAGAACTGAAGTGTATGATTGCCAAGGCTTAAGGTCTCGCCTTCTGCCACGATTTTCTTGTTCGCAATAGCACCGTAGAAATTCTCCAATGGCGCGAATGTCTTGGCATTGCCCACCACTGTCACCTCCGGCCATTCTCTCAACACAGCGCCCACCGAGCCACTGTGGTCCGGCTCGTCATGGTTCACTATGAGGTAGTCGACTTCCCTGGCGCCAAGAATGCGTTTGATCTGGAAAATATATTGTGCCATGAACTCCGGCTCAACCGGGTCAATCAAAGCAACTTGTTCATCTACAATAAGATAAGAGTTGTATGAAACACCATTCGGCAATTCCATATGGTTCTCAAACATCTCCGTCTTGCGGTCGTTCACCCCGACGTAATAAATATTCTCTGCTAATTTATTTCTCATATTTTTATCAATATTTAATTCTATTTTATCCTTCTTATCCTTCTTATCCTCCTTATCCTTCTTATCTTCCTTATCCTTCTTATCCCCTTCACTTCATGTCGGTACCACGTACTCAAACTCCTCTTTCCCATGTTTGCAAAGCGGGCAAACGATATCATCCGGTAGTTTCTCACCTTCATAAACCCAGCCGCACACCTTGCACACCCAGCAACCCTTTGTCACCTTTTTCTTCGGTTTGACATTCTTCTGATAATAATCGTAAGTCACTGATTCTTTATCGTTTACCTGCACCGCGTCGAGCACATCGGCTATAAACATTGTGTGTGTACCGAGGTCTGTCGACTTCACAACTCTGCAGGCAAAGTAAGCGTTTATATATTTTGGCAGATACAGCACATGATTCACGGCACGCAACTCCTGCTCGCAGTCCGCGAATTTGTTAACGTCTCTTCCCGACTGAAAACCAAAGTGTTCAAACACCTTAAACGGTGTCTCCGTAGTCAACACATTGATATTAAACACGCACGAGTCAAGAATGAGGTCGTGCGTGTAGTTGTTCTTGTTCACGACAATCGACAGACGCAGCGGATTGCTTGTCACCTGCTGCACCGTGTTGATGATGCAGCCGTTGTCGATGTTGTCGTAGTTCGTCGTCAGGACATAAAGACCGTATCCTATCTTAAAAAGGGACTTGGTATCCATGTCTGAAACGTTACTTCATCTCAAAATGTTCTTTTCCGACGCCACAAAGCGGGCATGACCAGCTGTCTGGTAATTTGTCAAATGGTGTTCCTGGAGCGATGCCGTTGTCTGGATCGCCTACTGCCGGGTCATACTCATAACCGCAGACGTCACATACGTATTTTGCCATAGTTTTAAGTGTTTATGTTAATTTAAATCATTGTTTCTTCTCAAATATTGCAATCTCTCGAAGACTTTCACATCGGCGGAGGCGCTGCATTTGCCCTTGAAGTCGCCGATACTGTTGAAGTTATGCTTCTTCATCCAGTTTTCCATGCCTTCAATCATCTCTGCGATGAAATTGACGCCTTTTTTATAAAGAACGCTGCACACCTGCACTGAGCTTGCTCCTGCAAGTATCTGACGCACAATGTCTTCCGCTGAATGAACGCCTGTCGAAGCCGAGAGGCAGCATGGAATCTCCTGTGCCGCAAGCAACGAAATCCATCTTAAAGTGTTGCCGTTCTCTTCCTCAACAGAAAGCGCCGAACCCGGAACCACTTTCATGTTATCGATGTCGATTGTAGGATTGTAGAAACGGTTGAACAACACCAAGCCTGCCGCACCTGCCATCGAAAGTCTGAATGCCAGATTGCCGATGTTTGTGAAATGGTCGCCGAGCTTCACCGAGACAGGGATTGTCACAGTCTTTTTCACCTCGTTGAAGATGCTAACAACCTCATCCTCAATATCTTTAGACACTATATCCTTGTCGAAAGGCGACACCGCGATGTTCAGCTCCAATGCGTCTGCTCCTGCATTCTGAAGCTCCTTGGCAAAGCTGATCCACTCGCCTTTATCGGCACAGTTGATGCTCGCGATAATCGGAATGTCAACGGTTTTTTTCGCCTCACGGATAAGGTTGGTGTAAATCGCGATTTCATTGCCACGCAAGAATGTCTTCATATACAAATCAGCATCCACATTTGAGGCGTAGATGTCGGTATAGCCTTCTTCCTTCTTGATATCTGAAAGAATCTGCTCCTCAAAGAGCGACTTCAGCACCACCGCGCCGGCACCTGCCTTTGCGCATTTCACAATACCTTCAACGGTTCCGGTAAAAGTGGAACTTCCGACAATAATAGGATTCTTAAGCTCTAATCCAAGATATGATGTAGTTAAATTCATAGTTTTATATTTTCAATCTACAAAGATAGGTAATATTTGGAATTCCTAAGCAATTTTTAAAAATTTTTACTTCGTCACAACTAATTTCACCGTCTGACTGCCGCTATCCGACACCATATTGACAGTGTAAACGCCTGAATTTAAATTGTTTAAAGTGCTTTCCAACACATTGATATTATTTGTATTAACCAATTCACGTCCCGTCACATCATAAACATTAATATTTATCATATTAATGCCTTCTTTCACTGTAACTTTAACGTTTCCTTTTGCAGGATTCGGGAACACGCTGAAAATCTCGTTTTCAACAGTAACTTCTTCAATATCAAGTATTTCGAGTGCTAACACAAAGTCAGGAATGCCATATCCTACTTTATTGTTAGGAGTGGTGACGTTGTTACCCGACGCTCTTAATGCATCACAGATTTGCTGCACCGATGCGTCCGGACGAGCCTGACGCAGACAAGCCACAGCACCAGCTAAAACAGGATTCGAGAACGATGTGCCGTTGCCATTATAGTATGGACCATACCAACCGCTAGGATTACCTGATGCCACATATGTGCCTTCGCCCATAGCCATCACATCCGGCTTGATACGTCCGTCATATGTAGGTCCCACTGAACTGAAATCAGCACGTTCACCTTGATCGTCAACAGCACCAACAGTGATAACATGCTCGGCATCAGCAGGGATACCTAAAGTGCAGTATCCATCATATTCATTTCCGGCAGAGTTGGTGCAAATCATACCTCTGCTCACTGCAATCTCAGCACCGATAGTCATAGGGGCAGTGTGTCCATCAAAATGCTCAATCGGATGATCCCACTGAGGCATGTCGAAATCAATGTATCCCAACGAGGTGGTACATAAATCAACACCAAGAGAATCGGCTAATTCAGCACCCGATACCCAGTTGTATTCCTCAACGATGTTTTCACCGTTGCCATCTTCTGTGTGGAACAAATAATATGATGCTTTCGGAGCCGTTCCCACCATGTTGTTCGGGTCGTAAGCAGCCATCGTGCTCAAGCATGAAGTGCCATGCGAACTCTGCGAATACACTGAAGTCGAACCATACACGAAATCTTTTACGCCAAGCAGACGTCCTTCAGCACGCATATTGTCAAAAGCAGGATGCACGTCAGTGCCAACAAAACCACCGTCCAAAACAGCAATCACAACACCCGTTCCGTCATATCCCATATCATGTAACTGATTGATATTCAACTGATATACCTGTGTTTCCGCGCCACCGTAATAGCCTTTTGAAACTACTGGCGTTCTCGTTGCTTTCATCTCATTCTCAAGCCAAATCTCTTTGTCACGCTGAGCCTCAGGAAAATTAGGGCAGTTTCTCACAGTCTCCACAAACTCCAATGCGTTGATGGCATTGATAACACTCTGACTTTCGGCATATACCGACACTCCATTCAACCATTTTGAAGGATTAAGAAGCTGCGCTCCACAATCTGCTACAGCCTGTAAATACTGAGGATTAACAGGGATATCGTACTCATCGATAGCGATGCCGAGACGAGCACGGCGGTCCAACGCTCTCTGACTCAAAAACTCCTCAGGATTGTCAATAGAATAAGGTGAATTGGCCTTGTCTGTGAACTTCACCCAATAAATGTTCGTGGCAATCTGCGCCTGCATTACAACCGCTGCCACCAGTAAAATCATTAAAAATGATAGCTTTTTCATTGTGAATTAATTTTTTGCAAAGATAAAAAAAACTTCTAACTCCTAACTGCTAACTGCTAATTTTTTTGTAATTTTGCAGCCCGAAAAATTTTTTATAATTATATTTAAAGATGAATAACGAAGATAGAAACGGCAAACGTCAGCATGTTGCCAGAAGAAAAACTGCCGAAGTCAGGAGATTCAGTGACGAGAGATTGGAGCAGTTCGAGAAAGAAAAAGCTCGCCGCGAAGGCGATAACGAACGCCACGAAAGAAGACCTTTCGACGAAAGAAGAAGCTTCGGTCGTCGTGATGACGAAAGAGGCGAAAAGAAATCTTTCGGACGTGGCGAGAGAAAACCATTCGGTCGCGATGACCGTGAAGAAAGAAAACCTTTCAACCGTGGAGAAAAGAAGCCTTACGGCAGAAGAAACGATGATGAAAGAGAAGAAAAACGTGGTTTCGGCAGAAAACCGTTCGGCGACAAAAAACCGTTCGGCAAACGCTTTGACCGTGACGAGGAACGTCCTTCAAGAGGCGGCCGCCGCGGCTATCGTCGCGAAAAAGACCCGGAATTCGACCATCCACGCGCTACTGGCGAAATCCGTCTCAACAAATACCTCGCCGACTCAGGAATATGCTCACGCCGTGAAGCCGACGACCTCATCCTCGCAGGCGCTGTGACAGTGAACGGCGAAGTGGTGACAGAACTCGGCACCAAAGTGAAAACCACCGATAAAGTGGTGTACGGCGGCCAGACTCTCAACCGCGAGAAACTTCGTTATGTCCTCTTAAACAAACCTAAAGGCGTCATCACCACAAGCGACGACCCTTATGAACGCCACACCGTCATGGACCTCGTAGAAGGCGCATGCCAGGAACGTATCTACCCTGTAGGCCGCCTCGACCGTAACACCATAGGTCTGCTGCTGCTCACAAACGACGGCGAACTGGCAAAGACTCTCACTCACCCAAGCCACGAAGTGAAGAAACTGTATCACGTCACACTCAACAAGCCGCTGACAGCCAACGACTTTGAACAGATACAGAAAGGCCTCATGCTCGAAGACGGTCCTATCACCGTCGACAAGATAGACTACGTCACCGACGACCCTACAATGCGCGAAGTGGGCGTAGAAATCCACTCAGGACGTAACCACATCGTCCGCCGTATCTTTGAAAGCCTCGGCTACGAAGTGATAAAACTCGACCGCGTCATGCTCGCAGGACTCACAAAACAAAACCTGCCTCGCGGACACTGGCGCTTCCTCACCAGCGCGGAAATCTCAATGTTAAAACGTATCGAATAGTAGGGGCGAAAAATGTTTCGCCCACTTAAAAAATTATTGCCATGAAAAAAAGAAAGTTTACCCATCTTATCCCTCTTCTCCATCTTCTCCATCTTATCCATCTTATCCCTCTTATCCCTCTTCTCCTATCGGGATTCTCGCTTTCCGCGCAAACCGACACGCTGAAAGTGATGCAGTACAACCTTCTTAATTATGGCAACAACACCGGATATTGCAACACTACAAACAACAATATCAACGACAAAAACGCTTGTATCCGCACCATCCTGACCGCTTATTACCCTGATATCTTCACGGTATGCGAGGTCGGAAGAAGCAGCAACTTACCTAACGATTTTGTCAATAACAACTTGAATATCAACGGAGTGACATATTGGAAGACAAGCGCTGGGGCTAACTCGGCCAACTCATCACTGACAAACTGCATCTTCTACAACTCCGACAAACTGACTCTCACAGCTCATCACATGGCGCAAACTTATATCAGAGACGTCGATGTCTATGATTTCAAGTTCAAAAACGACAATTCCGGAAATATCGTCCTGACTTGCGTGGTAGCTCACCTCAAAGCCGGCGACAGCTCCGATGATGAACAGAAACGCGCGACAATGGCGACAAATATCATGAATTACCTCGAAAACCACTACCGCGAATGCAACGTTCTCATCATGGGCGACTTCAACCTCTATAACTCGTCAGAACCTGCTTACCAAACGCTAACAAATCAAACAGTTTACCAGAATTCGTATTTTATCGACCCGGTCTACCCTTACGGCGTAGGATATTGGAACAATAACAGCTATTATAAGAATTATCACACCCAGTCGACTCACGGCAACAACGACAGCAGCTGCCATTCCTCCGGTGGCATGGACGACCGCTTCGACTTCATCCTGATGTCAGAGAATATCTACGGCGGAAGAGACGGCATACGCTACGTCAACGGCACATACAACGCCCTCGGTCAGGACGGACAGCGCTTCAACAAAAGTATCAACAGCCCGTCAAACCAAGCCGTCTCACAAGAAGTGGCCAACGCGCTATTCAATAACTCCGACCACCTTCCTGTGACAATGGAAATCTCCGTGACTTACAACATCGGCGTCAACGAATATCAAGATAACAATCTGAGTTTTGACTTTTTCCCGAACCCGACAAATGATAAAATCAACATAAGATTCTATCAGGATAATATCGGAAAAGCTAATATTTTGTTAATCAACACCTTAGGACAAATTGTTTATTCTAATGATGTCTTCGTAAACGATAATGTCAGCGAACATGTCATCACTGTCGAAAACCTTCCGAAAGGCATATATTTCCTAAGAATTACAAACACTGACGGACTTATTGGAACGTCTAAAATTATTGTAGAATGAGTTTATTCCATAAAATAATCAATGGATGTGTCGGTTTCATGCAGAAATACCTGCCTGAGCCGTTCATTTTTGCAATAATCCTGACTTTTGTGGCGGTGTTGGTTGCGATACCTGTATGCCACCAAAGCATAGCTGAAGTCGTCACTAACTGGGGCGGAGGCGTGTGGAACCTCCTCGGTTTCTCCATGCAGATGGCTCTCGTGCTCGTTACAGGCGCAACTTTGGCATCAGCACCGACAATTAAAAAAGGCATCAACAAACTGGCATCAATGCCTAAAACTTCGGCAAGCGCCATCGCTCTCGTCACAGGCATCTCAGCCGTGGCATGCTGGCTCAACTGGGGCTTCGGTCTCATCGTGGGCGCCATATTCGCCAAAGAGATAGCCAAGAAACTCAAAAACGTCGACTACCGACTGCTCATCGCATCAGCCTACAGCGGATTCGTGGTGTGGCATGCCGGCATATCAGGTTCCATACCGCTGAAGATGGCCTCCGACGTCAACGAACTGGTGAAAGACACTAATAATGTCATCACCTCTGTCATCCCGATTTCAAACACAATCCTCGACATTCACAACATCATCATGGTGGTTCTCGTGACTGTCGCATTGGTGGCGATCAATTCGCTGATGCACCCTAAAGGCGATAACATCATAGCCATCGACCCGGCTCTCCTGAAAGAAGACGAGGATATCAAAATCGAGAAAGCAACTACTCCTGCCAGCAAACTCGAAAACAGCCGTTTACTGAGTCTTATTCTGTCTGTTTTAGGTTTCACATTCCTGATAATCAGCCTGTTTATCAAAGGAAAATCTTTCGATTTGGGCTCCGTGATACTGCTGTTCCTCTTCCTCGGCATAGTGTTGCATAAAACACCTATCGCTTACGTGCGTTCTTTCACGAAATCTGTGGGCGGAGCTGCCGGAATCCTGCTGCAGTTCCCGTTCTATGCCGGCATCATGGGTATCATCACCGGCGTCGGTGAATCTGGTATCTGTCTCGGCACGGTTGTGAGCGAAGCTTTCGTAAACATTTCAACGTCAACGACTTATCCAATATACACCTTCCTTTGTGCGGCCATACTTAATATGTTCGTGCCTTCAGGCGGCGGTCACTGGGCTATCCAAGCGCCTATCATGTTCGCTGCAGGCGAAGCGCTCAACGTCGACCATGGCCTCACAGGAATGGCGATAGCATGGGGCGACGCATGGACCAACCTCATCCAGCCTTTCTGGGCATTGCCGGCTCTCGCGATAGCGAAACTCAACGCAAAGGATATCATGGGATTCTGCCTCATCGACCTTGTGGTTTCTGGTATTATCATCATCGGCGGACTGCTAATCTGGGCAATATGATTCCACGCGAGACCATAAACCAGATCATCGAGACAGCACGTATCGAAGACGTGGTGGGCGAATTCGTGACGCTACGCAAACGTGGCTCCAACCTCATCGGAGTGTGCCCGTTCCACAAGGAGAAAACGCCTTCGTTCAACGTCAACCCTGCCCGTAACATCTTCAAATGCTTCGGATGCGGCAAAGCCGGCGACTCGGTGCGTTTCATCATGGAACATGAGCATTACTCGTTCCAGGAAGCGCTGCGTTATCTCGCGAAAAAATACGGCATCAAAATAGAGGAACGCGAACAGACTCCTGAAGAACTGGCGGCACAAAACGAACGCGAACGTATGTTCAACATCAACAGCTTCGCGCAAAACTACTTCTCCAACATCATGATGACGTCGGATGAAGGTCAGTCGGTAGGCCTCGCATACTTCCACGAACGCGGCTTCCGCGACGCCATAATCAACCGCTTCCAATTAGGTTACTGCCCAAACAGCGGCTCGGCATTCACCGATTACGCCATAAAAAACGGCTACGATAAAGACCTTCTAATAAAAGTCGGCCTCACAGGAAGCTACGAAAACCACCTCTACGACCGTTATCAAGGTCGCGTCATCTTCCCGATTCACAACCTCACCGGAAAAGTAATCGGCTTCGGCGGTCGTATCCTGACATCAGAAAAGACCAAGGCAAAATACGTCAACTCGCCAGAATCGGAGATTTACAATAAAAGTCAGACTCTTTACGGCATATTCTTTGCCAGAAACGAGATTTCACGCCTCGACAACTGCATTCTCGTTGAAGGTTACGCCGACGTGCTTTCAATGCATCAGGCTGGCATCGAAAACGTGGTGGCAAGCTCAGGAACATCGCTGACAACGGAACAAATCCGCATGATAAGCCGTTACACGAAGAACATCACCATGCTCTACGACGGCGACGCTGCCGGAATCCACGCCGCGCTGCGTGGCACCAACATGATTCTCGAAGAAGGCATGAACGTCCGCATAGTGGTGCTGCCTCCTGAAGACGACCCGGATACATTTGTTCAGAATAATCCTATCGAGTACGTCACTAAGTACTTGACAGACAACGCAAAAGACTTCATCGGATTCAAAACCAACCTTCTTCTGAAGGACGCGAAAAACGACCCTATCAAACGCGCGTCTGTCATAAAAGACATCGTCGAGACTATCGCCGTAATCCCTGACCCTATCTATCGTGCCACATACATCAAGGAATGCAGCCGCACCCTCGAAATGCCTGAGCAAACGCTCACCAACGAAGTCAACAAAATACTTCGCGCCAAATATCACAAACAATTAGGAATAGACTCAGCGCAGCGCTTATCATCCTCATCAGCGGAGCGCTTATCCTCCTTATCCCAAGAAAAAGAACAAGGCTCCACTCCAATCGGCTTCTTCCAGGAACAGGAACTCGTGAAACTTCTCCTGTCTCACGGTAGCGAAACCCTCGAAATTGAAGGCAAAGACGATGACGAAAACGATGTGATTTACAACGTCACCATCGCATCTCTCATCATCGATGACCTGAAAAACGACGAATTACTGTTCAGTGACCCTACTCATAAGAAGATTTTTGACGCCTTCGACCGTGGACTCGACACCGGAACTCTCCCAACAGCACAGGATTTCATATCAAATGAGGACCAGGATGTGGCTGTCCTCGCCGCAAACCTGCTGAGCACACAGTATAAACTCGACGACTGGCAACGTCACCGCATAGTGGTCAAAACCGAAGAAGACGTCCTTAAAAAGACTGTCCTCACGTCCATCCTGCGCTTCAAAGACATGGTAATCGAAGATCGCCGCACCGCCATCGTCAAGGAACTGCAATCATGCACCGATCCCGATGACCAGATGATACTCCTTAAAAAGAAGAAAAACCTCGATGACATCCGCACTCGAATCAATCGCGACCTCGGAATCGTTATCACAAAATAGTTATTAGCAATCAGCTTATGACATTTTTAATGACATTTGCAGAAATGCGACTTACCACCAAGGTACTGAGAGTATTTCGAAAATGGCATTAAAAATGAGCCATTAGTTATTCTATTATTTGAAGAACTTTTCAATATTGTTTACTACGATTCCTAATCTCAATTGGAAAGCTTCTTTTGTTGCAAACCCAATATGCGGTAACAACATCGTATTCGGTGCCCCTAAAATCGGATTATCGCTGTCAAGTGGCGGCTCCACATCGTAAACATCCAATGCAGCACCGGCAATCACACCGTTTTTCAGTGCCTCAGCCAAGTCGTTGGTGTTCACCACCGGGCCTCTTGCCGCGTTCACAATAACCGCCGTAGGCTTCATCAAAGCAAAGTCTTTGGCCGTCAAAAAGTTGCGTGTCTCGTTATTTAGTGCTATATGCAAAGCCACAATGTCAGATTCCTTCAATAATGTCTCCTTGTCAACAAATGTCACTCCTGCAACCTGTTTCGGTGTGCGGTTCCATGCTATCACCTTGCATCCGAAAGCCTGCGCCAACGCCGCCGTCCGCTGCCCTATGGCCCCCATGCCTATGATACCCACAGTCTTGCCGGCAATCTCTCGTCCTGGCGCTATCGAAGGCCCCTTACAACTGCGTGTAATCTTATCATTCTCAATGACATGACGGTAAAGTCCTATCATCATGCATATCGTCTCTTCCGCCACCGCTTCTGTCGAGTATCCTGCCGCGTTCATCACCACTATGCCACGACGCTTGCACTCGTCCATGTCAATATGGTCGAGACCCGTAAACGCTATCGAAAGCATCTTAAGATTCGGGCAGGCGTCGAAGAAATCCTTGCGCAACGGCATGTTGCTCTCAAGAATCACATCTGCTCCTGCAGCGCGTTCAATGTTCTTCTCAGGCCTGCGGTCAGGATATACCACAACCTCATGCCCTTGCTTCTTCAAATTGTCACAAGCCTTCTCTATGGCTTCCACAGTGAGTCCCAATGGCTCCAAAAAGACTATCTTCATCGTTTATCGTTTTTGTTGTTTCAAACAACAAAGATAGTCTTTTTTTCAATACCTTGACTTTTTTTCATGAAGGGACCTTGCCGACCTGCAACCTGTGATTAAACAAAAACCGAAGATGAAACTAAATTTATGAGCATCGTAAAACAAAAATAAAACTTAATGGAACAGGTGTCCCATAGCGACAGGCCCCTATCATGAAACCTATTCCGTGTCGTTTTTCTGCTCCTCCTCGTTGCTGACTTTGTCAACAAACATGAATTCATCCATTAAAATCTCCGTAATGAAACGCTTGTTCTTGTCCTTATCCTCATACTGCCGCGTCTGCAACTTGCCCTCTATGGCCAATAAACGGCCTTTCCTGACAAATTTCTCAACAGTGTCTGCAGCCTTTCCCCTCGCGACAATATTGTGCCACTGAGTGTCCGTAACAAGCTCCATCTTGTCGTTGTAATGCTTGTCGTTGGTAGCTAATGTGAATTTGGCGATTTTCTTGTCCCCAAATGTTTTGACCTCCGGATCCATTCCCGGACGACCAATCAAATGAACTGAATTTCTTAAGGTCCCCATAACCATACGTTTTTAGTTATTACTATTGTTGTTTAAAATTGACGATGCAAAATTACAACAACAAAAAAAATTAGTCGTATGAAAAACGGCTAATTTTCAAACACCTTGCATAAATTATTGACATTCAACCTGTTACACTTTCACTTTTGAAAGTTTCCATGTCTTTCTATTGTTAATAAAATTATGTTTAATTTTTAACATTTGGTACACACAAAAAAATGTAAGGGCGAATTCTCATTCGCCCTCACATTACCTATATAACGCTAATCGTTATTTACTTAACAACAGCAATTCTCTTAACACTGCTGCCCTGTGCGGCGTCAACCTTAACCATGTAAACACCAGCCTCAAGCTGACCCATGTTGAGTACATATGAGTCTGTGTTGACATCTGAGCTGAACACCACCTGACCCATTGTGTTGAACACTGTCACATGCTTCATTGCTGTAGCTGTGATGTAGAGGTCGCCACTTGTTGGGTTAGGATAGATTGAGCTGATAACTTCGTCGTTATCTTCAACAGCGTCAATGATAGTTACTGTCTCATCATCACCGCATGACATTGCATAGTATGTAACGTCTGGCTCGCCATCATAGATAACTCTGATAGTGTAGGTGTATTGACCTGCTTCTTCTAACTCTTCTGTGTATGTTGTTGTGTTAGCACCGAACATGCCGACAAATTCACCGTCACGGAAGAGAACTGCGCCAATGATACCCTCAACTGGTGTTGGAGGCACTGGAGCGTTACCGTCGAGTTCGTAGATACCGATCAAGTTCGGGCTCTGCTGGAGGTCACCGAAGAATGCGGTCTTACCTGCGTATGTTGCTACGTGGCAACCACCTGAACTACCTCCGTCATAACCAGGAGTGCTGTTGAAGTTGAACACTGCTGGTGTAATAGTGTTGGTTGCAATGTTATAATCGTCAACATCATTTGTACCGTTGTTGAAGCAGAACACATGCTCAACACCGTCTGGATCAGCATAGTATGCAAGATCTGATGCGCTTGTCGGAGCCGGACCGGCCTGGACGATAGCACCTGTACGGTCGATGAGTGTCAAGTTGCCTGACCAGTTGCCAATTACCCAGAAGCCGTCACGTGCTGGATCGTAAGTGATACCACGCATTGCACCGTATGCTGATGTTGTTGTGCCAACCAAAGTATGGTTGTTGAGGTCAACACAGTAGATTGTGCTGCTGTTTGCAACACCGTATACATACTGGCCGTCGAATGTCATGCCACGGAGTGTACCGCAACCTGGAATCTCGAAGCCTTCAATCACGTTGCCGTCCATGTCATACTTGTAGAAGTTATGAGCAGCGCTGCTGTAGCCCCAGTTGCTGGTGTAGATGTACTCACCGTCTGTTACAACACCGTAGTGACCGCCTTCAGCTGCATTGAATGTACCGAGGAGATCCCACATGTCACGGCTGCTGCGGACACCACCCTTATTGGCAACACCTAATTCAATGTCGTCAACGCACATGATGTACTGGTCATAGCAGTTGAAGTGACGGATAGCGATGTACTTCTGGCCTGCGTATGCGCTGAGGTCAACTGTGTAGTTGTACCATGTACCGAGTTTAGCACCGTTGCCGTTGCGTGATTCGCGACCGCCGTTTGCTGCACCTTCCTTGCCTGTCAATGTCCATTCCTGAACCATTGTCCAGCTGGTTGCGTCGTCTGATACTGCAACTCCGAAATGGTCAGCTGGATAGCTTGCGTCTGTTGCTGCTGCCCAGAATGACAATGTTGAACCGTTAGCAATGTTCTGCTGTCCCATTACGAGATATTCGTCTGGGTTGAGTGCGCCTGCACCATTAATATATGAACCACTGCAGATAGCGTTTGTACCTGTACGGTACCAGTCAAGTGTCAAGCTTGCATAGTATGTCCAAGTGCTTGGGATATTGCTTGTCATACACCATGTGTAACCGTCGTTGTTAGCGTCAACAACTGTCCAGCCTTCAGGCATGCCGCCTTCGAAGCCTTCTGTGAATGTTGAAGCGCTACCGCCTGAACCGCCACCTGGCAATGTCCAGTTGAGTGTAACGGTCTTATCCACAACTGATGATGTGAATTCTGTTACACCTGAGAATTGTGAGCATGATGTGTATGTCCATGTGTATTCCATCCACTCACCCATGCCTGATGCATAGAGAGGAGCAACACTTGTCACGTGCACTTCACCTTCTTCCATACCATCAACATCATGCTGATAGAATGGATAGTATGATTCGCCAACATATGTACCATCAAGCATAACCTTGTAGCTCAATGGAGCGCGATTGCCCTTGTTAACAACGCCAAGTTCAACGTCGTCAATCCAGATTTCATATGCATCGTAGTTAACATCGTGGAATGCGATATAAACTTCCTGACCTGCGTATGCGCTCAAATCGATGCTGTGTGAACGCCAGTTCTCATAACGGTTGTTGTTGTGACGAACCATTGCGCCGTCGCTGCCAGTGCCCTTAGCACCACCACTCCAAACCTGTGTGAAGTCAGCAGCTGTTGGGTTATCAGCTGTTGCGACGCACACTGAGAAGTTCTCAGGATAGCTGTCGTTAGCGTTGTCAGCCCAGAAGGACAATGTGGAACCATCTTGGATAGCATACTTCTGAGGTGTGTAGAGGTAGCTGTCAGTATTGAAAGCACCAACATAGTCAACGTATGAGTAGCACATAGCGAAGCCGGTACCATCGTGAGCAAGCTCAGTGTAGTCATAGCCACCAAGGTTGTCGTCACTGTGGATCCATTCACCACCATCAGCATTAACAGTAAGAACGTTCCAGCCGTTCAAACCGCCTTCAAAGCCTTCTGTGAATGACTCATTACCACCTGGTGTTGGAGGTGTTGGAGGTGTTACACCGCCTGTGCTTTCCCACATTGCCCAACCTGTTGGTGATACATAAAGATTTGAGATATTATTGATAATCTCTACCAATGTCACATTGAATGTTTCTGCATTTGTATTAGCTATCCATGATGTTGTCTCTGTTGTATAGCCTTCAAGTGCAATTGTGATATTGTAAGTGTCACCCTTGCGGACTACCATCTCTGCAACACCTGTTTCATCAACTGTCTCATTGTATGTGTTGTTCTCGCCAACAACAGCGATTGTTGCACCTTCTGGTGACTGACCGTTGTTCAATGACACGTTGAATGTCAATGTTGCTTCCATATCCTTGTCGATCACATTTGACCAAATGATCTCTGATATACCTGAACCTGTTGGACCTGGTGTTGGAGGAACTGGAGCACCACCTGCGTAGGTGATTGTAACATCGTCAATCCAAATCTCATACTGATCGTAGTTCACATCGTGGAATGCAATCCAGATCTCCTGACCTGCATATGCTGCCAAGCTGATCTCATGTGAACGCCAGTTCTCATAACGGTTGTCTGAACGACGTACTGCTGCCTTTTCAACGTTTGCACCCTTAGCGCCACCGTTCCAAATCTGGACAAAGTCGCTGGCTGCTGGGTTAGCTGCTGTAGAAACGCAAACTGAGAAGTTCTCAGGATAGCTGTCGTTAGCATTGTCTGCCCAGAATGAAATTGTTGAGCTTGCATCAACACTGTACTTCTGAGGTGATACGAGATATGCATCTGTATTATATGCACCTTGATAGTCTACATATGAGTAGCACATTGCAAAGCCTGTGCCAGTGTGTGCAAGTTCTGTGTAGTCATAACCACCGAGGTTCTCGCTGCTGTGGAGCCATTCACCACCGTCTGTGTTGACGACGATGTTTGTCCAACCTTCTAAGTTAGCTCCATCTTCGAATCCGTATGTAGCTGTCTCGCGTGATCTCTCTGGAACTGGTGCATAGCCTTCGTATGTGGCTGCAACACCCCACTGCCATTCACCGAATTCTAATGTTTCCCATGCAGCGTCTGTATATTCAAAGTCTGTTGTACCTTCAACAATCAACTCTGGATCTGCAACTGATGCTGCGTCAACATTGTTGCGACGATACACGTTGAAGCTCTGGAATGTACGGTCGTTACGTGGAGCTTTAGCTTCTGAACCGTCACCCAATGTGATGTCGTCAACGTTCAAGATGAACATGTCTGTGCAGTTGAAGTGGCGGATAGCAACCCAGATTTCCTGACCTGCGTATGCGCTGAGGTCAACTGTGTACTGATACCATGAGCCTTGTCTTGTACCGCGCACTGCGCTGTACTCGTCAGCACCACGGCCGTTCTTGGCTGTCATTGTCCATTCCTGAACTGTTGTGAAGTCAGCGGCTGATGTGTTGCTGCCTGTTGAAACTGCAACACCGAAGTGTTCAGCTGCGTAGCTTTCATCCTGTGCGCATGCATAGAATGAGATAGCAGCACCGTTCTGTGCAGCGATCTTAGCTGGAGAAACAAGGTAGTTGTCCGGTGTCAAAGCCTGACCTGTCTGGTTAGCATATGAACCTGAGATAACGTATGCCTCTGAGTCATTGTGACCTGTACCTGACAAGCTCACGCCTGAGTTGTGATAGATACCAGGATTTGCACTTGATACCCAACCGTTGCCGTCACCGTCAGCGTCGAGTGATGTCCAACCCATCATGGTGTTGTCATCAAAGGTGTATGTCATGCCGCTTGGTGCAGGACCAGCCTGTTTGTACAATGTGACATTGTCAACATATATGCAGTCGTCGTTGCTGTTGACTGATGAGTCTTTTGCATATTCGAACTTGTAGGTGTGTGTGCCTTCTGTAACTGCATATTCTTTGTATGCATATTCAGCCTGGCCGCTCAAACCTGAACCCATCTCAACACCGTCAATGTAGAAGTGGAACTTGTCGTAGTTCTGCTCTGAAGAAACTTTTACCCAGAAGCCCATCAAACCATCGTAAGGAACATCAACTGTCACTTCAATTGCTGATATGCCACTTGCAACACCTTCGCAAGTTGACTTCATGCAGTATGTGCCTTCATATGGGTTGGTTGTTGTGATAGCCCATGGATAGGTTGCTGGCAAAGTGAACTCAGCCTGTGAGAAGTCGCCTGTTTCGAAATCAACGATCAACTCTGCAGGATCCCATGACCATTCAACTAACACGCCGTTTTCTTCCTCGGTAGCAGTGATCTGGTTGAGAGGATAGTAGAATTCATGAGTGATGAACACGAGGTCTTCGACAGACTGACCGTATTCAACGGCAACAACCTGTGCGCCAGCTTCAGTAGCATAACCTTCTGAAATAACACCAGCGGCATAGAGACCAGCGAGAAGCTCACCGGTGAAGAAGCCTTCTTCATCAGTGGTGAATTCAGTATAGGTTTCTTGCATATATTCATCAAGACCGAGGAATCCCACTGTTGCGAATGCAACCGGATGGTCAACGTCGGTGTCATAAACGTAACCGCTCAC
>JAGCFU010000021.1 GCA_017649945.1 Bacteroidales bacterium
CTCGCCATCCATTTCGATAATCGGGTAGCCGCTGTTGATGCCTGTCACGTCTTCAAGCCATGTACACTGTCCCAACGAGCCCGCGTTAAGAGCTTCGAGCAGGTCGGTGGTGCCATATTGTGGTTCGTTGAGCACCCAGCTGGTTGGTGTGGAACCTTGAACAAATGCGCATGAGCCTGGAAGATTAGGCATTTCCACGTTTCCGCAAGCCGGAAGATCGTCATCATCGAGCCAATAGCAGTTGTAGTAATAATCATGATTAGGCGAATATCCGACGATATTGCCATAAGCAAGTTCTATGGTGTTATTATAGTTCAAACCTGACAAATCCGGAATAATGATATTTCCTGTATTATAAACATTGCTTGCATGTGATTCAGATGGAGACTCATCAGTGCCGGTAATACCACCCAAATACACATAATAATCTATATCATAAGTCTCATCTTTTGTAGCAGTGACATCGCCACGATTATAGCAGTTAGAGACAACACCGCCAACACCTGTTATTCCGCCTGCTATACCTATAGCCCAAAGAGTATCGCCATCAATGTGCCCTGTAATCAATGCGTTGTTGACACATCTTGTAACAATAGCCATGCCCGAACGTCCAGCGATACCTCCTGACGCATAACTGGTAACGTCGGCACCCTCATGGTTGATACAATCCTCCACAATGCAATTTGACAAATAAGTACTATGCAATCCAATTTCACCGATGATACCTCCACCAGCTTGTACTGACTGCATTTTACCAAAATTATCGCATTTTTTCACGACAACATTGCCGTATATTTTTGAAGCAATACCTCCAGCCCACCACGATGAAATATCTGAATGATTGATACAGTTTTCAATTACGACTACACTATTACCCTGGCTTGTGCATTTACCAAGAATACCACCTGTCCGCACTGTATTTTCAAATACCACATTATTGACACAGTTAGCCACAAATGTAGTATCGGTAATGCCTGTGCAACTTCCTATGATACCTCCCAAAGTACCATTCGCATGAATCATACCGTCGGCAGTGCAGTTTAAAACGTCGGTATTGTTTGCAAAAGCTGCAATCATACCTGCCCTAATACTGCTTTGAGATGTAATCGTCGCATCAGAAATAATTGTATTTTTAATGACGGCATTCCTTGCAAGTCCAAATAAACCGAGCGAATTCAAATTATCGATATTATCGATATAGAGGTTACTGATAGTATGTCCATTACCATCGAAAACGCCTGAAAACGATTTATAATCGGAGCTTAAGTTGTAGTATCCAATAGGTGTCCAGTTGATATTGTCATCCTCACCATTCAGGCAGATATCTTCGGTAAGGATATAGCAGGCGTTGCCGCCGGTGCCGTCGTTGGTCTGTTGTGCGAGAAGCGCCAACTGTTGCGGTGTCGCAATCTGATAAGGATTTTCCATTGTGCCGTCGCCACCGTTATATGATGCAGCGACAGTGCCATCCCAGCAAGGGACCTGAGCTCCGCAGAAGAGTGCGAAAGTTAATAAAATTGATAATAAGATGTTCTTTTTCATGATATTTAGTTTTTAAAATTTACACTGCGTTTACTATTTCTTCAAATGTCCTGTTGTCATCAACAAGGTTCATTTTCATTTGTTTGATGCGCATTTTGCGTTTGTAATACGAGTCGGTCTGCGTGTCGAGCAAGATGGATATCACTTGGTTGGAAAAGCCGTTTTTCGATAGGCAGCAGATACGCACGTCCCATTTGCCGAGCTTCTGGTAAAGCGACAGCAAGCGTTGCGAGAATCCGTCGTACACCAAGTCGGTGAGACTGATAAAATCCGCCCAGTCATCGTCGCTGAGGTTGAAGTTCAGCGATTCAGCAGTGACATGCTCGCTCAATCCCTGCGCCGTGACGAAAACCTTGTTTCTCGACATGATTTTGTTGGTCATCAGCAACTCTTTCTGCGACAGCGTCTGATGGTCACGACGCAGCTCATCGTTGGTGCGGATGAGGTTCTCCATGTCGCTAACGAGCTCGTGAATGCGGTTCTGATCGCGTTCCACCTGGCTCTTAAACTGCTCCATCTCGATTTTGTTGTCGCTGATTTTCTTTCTGACAATCAATAAGATAGCTAATACTACGCTTAGCGTGACAGCGATTAACAGATAAAGTTTGAAACTTTTTGTGCGATGAATCGTCTCGAGTTCGCTCTTCTGTGCCTTTAGCTCATATTCCGCCTTGATGCGCAGGATGTTCTCGTTGTTGTTTTCTTTTTCAACGAGTTTCATGTACTCCAGAAAACGCTCCTCATACTTCATCGCCATCTTGATGTTTTTCTCGTTAAGAGCGATACCATAAAGCGTTTGGTAAACAGACATTTTCACTCCTGCCCTGTCGTTTCGCAAAGCCTGTTCGAGATAAACCTTTGCCTCATCGTTTCTGTTAACATAGTAATAAAGGATTCCCAGAGTCATGTTGGCGATATCGAGGTCGTTTCCATCCAAACCGCCATCCATGGCATTTTGCACACATTCAATTGCTTTCGGATAGTTGCCTATTTCCATGTAATAATCGCGTCCGATTTCGAGATACAGGTCGTTTGTCATCGCCGTATCCCTTAATAAGGCAGCGATGTGGAAAGCCGAGTCGTAATACGCTTTTGTCTGGGCGAATAGTTCCAGCGATTTCGTGGTGCGTCCGCAGTTGCGCCATGCGATCATCATTCCTATGGAATCATTGATTTCTTTGAAATCGGCGATGGCGGAACGATGCATAGCAAGAGCTTCCTCGAACAGCTGATGTTTGTTGTACATCGCACCAAGGTTGTCTTTGATGTTGGCTGTCAATGCCATGTCATCACCGTTTTCCGCCAGCGGCAGTGCCTGAAGGAAACACTCGGCAGCATCCTCCGATAAACGTTGCGAGCGCAGCTGCACACCTCTTTCATAAAGCGCGCGAGCCTGCCGCTGACGTTTCGCCTGCGAGTCGCATGAGGTCATCAGACCGCCGAGCGCGACCGCAAACCAGATTAAAAATACAGTTTTTGTTTTCATAAGCATTAATTTTACTTTTGCAAAAACATCGATGTTTGACGAAGCAAAATTATGCAAAAACAAAACTTGTCAAGAGGTTTTGAAATGGCCGCCGGATTTTGTCCCTATCATCAGGCAGTATAATAATATTTTTTATTGATTATCAATGATTTAAATACTTGAAAAGTATAATTTTGTCCATATAAAAAGAAGCAAAAAGATGCTATATGACACAAAATATAGGCTGGATAAGAACAAAAAATGCTGGATTAAAACAAAAAAAAGAGACGTTTTATGAAACGTCTCTTCATTTTGCGGTGCCGAACGGGCTCGAACCGTCGACCTCCTGCGTGACAGGCAGGCATTCTAACCAAACTGAACTACGGCACCATTATCTTAAAGAACCATTCAAAACTCATTTGTTTTGACGGTGCAAAGATACGGCGTTTTTTGTTACGCATAACATTTTTTTTAAAAAAAAATGAAAATTTTTAATCTTTCATCTTAATTCTCTGATTATCATGATTTTACAAGTTATAAACATAAGCACCAGATGTCTTGACATAATAATAATCCTGTTCCATATCCTCTGCTTTTTGAATGATTTTTTGACTCACATATTCTGGAACACTACTGTCAATTACCAGTAAATCAATAACATAGCAGTTTAATAATCGCTCAAGGTCAATATTTACTCTTCCTCTGACAATGAAGTAGTCGAGATGCGGACGAAACGGCATTTTTACGCCAAATGACGATTTTTCATCCATGATTCCAATTATTTTACCGCCAAAAGAAATGAGATTATCCCGTTTCTTTAAATAATCGCTATTAAAATAACTGCTATCAACAGGCACACAAACTCCATTTGAAAACACTCCTTCCCTAATAAGGTGGTTTTCAATACTGAAATTAGACAAAGACGGGTTGTTCACAAAAATCGAGTCGCAAATCAAAACATGTTCGTTACCGCAAACGAAATCAATGGCACTTGCCTTATTGACAGAATACACTGTTATGCTCATCTTGTCTCTTTGTATTACCGCACTTGTTAGTTGAGAGACACTGAAAATCAACAACATAGATAGTATCCCGAACAAAAACAGCTTCTTTCTGTGCTCAACAAGCATCATTAATAACACGAAAGCAATTATCAAGCAAATAAATTCCAAACTATTGATATACAGACCTTTAATCATGGACAGAGGCATTGTTTCAATCCATGACACGATAAAATTCATAGCATATATCAGCCATTTCACACAAAAAGCTACACCTATATTAATATAAGGTATGAAGAAAACCATAAGCATCACCATTCCACCGGTGATTACGATGGCAGAAATCGGTCCCATGAACAGATTACTGAGCCAGAAATATGTCGGGAACTGGTGAAAATAGTATATTGACAACGGTGCCGTCGCCAGTTGAGCTGCCAACGTGACCGAAGTCATCTCCCAAACCTTATCCAAAAACTTCGGTTTCACATAAAAAATGTTATAAATCGGCTTTTGCAGCGTCACTATCCCGATAACGGCGCAATATGAAAGCAGAAATCCGACATTAAACAAGTTCGCCGGGTCTATACAAAGCAGCAGAAACGCCGAGGCTGCCAAACTGTTCAGCAAAATTCCGTTTATTTTTATCATATCGCCTACAATAACAAACGATAGCATTATGGTGGAACGCAAAATAGACGGTGCCAAACCTGCCAACAACGCATAAAACCATATCAGAACCAGCAACAATATCTGTTTCGTGACATTCTGACCTCGTTTACGCTTGTCTAAAAAGCCAAGCATATAAGAGAAAACCATAAAAATCACCCCGACATGCATGCCCGACACACATAATATGTGCATAGAGCCGGCAGCAACGTATTTCTGTCGCAATTCCGTCGGCAAGGTATCATCGTATCCGAGCAAAATAGCTGCCGCGACAGAGTATTCGTCATCACTTATGCCCAATTCCCGTATCGTCGCAAGCAAAAAATTGCGTAAATTATACGAAAAAGAATAAATAGGGTTAACACTCTTGTCTTTAAGCAAGTCCCAGGACTCATCTTTCAGATAAACCTGTCTTAGAATTCCTTTACGACTTAGATATTTCTGATAGTCGAATTGCTCTGGATTGCTTGGAGGTTCCACAAGTTTTGGCGGTTCATAGAATGCTATCACGTCACCGTAATTCAGGTTCAGCGAGCGCTCATTTTTCTCAAAATAAGCCATAACCGAACCTGTGGCAGACTGCATCTCAAGCACCACTTTCACCGTCTTTCCCTTTTCAGTCGGACATTCCGCCAAACGCGCAACCCAGACGTCACAATCCTCATCCAAGTCATCATTTCTAATATGTACGATGGCTATACCTATTAATATAAGGTGTAAATTCAAAATCGCACCGAAAACCCAGCGATATTTGTAGTCCTTAACAGCAGAATGTACGACAAACAACGCCACTCCAGAAACAACAACTGCACCAAACACGATGTTCAGTTCATCTTTCGGCAGGTTCAAACACGAAAACGACAGCCAGATGCCTAACACGAACGGCATCAGCAGCCGGATGAACGGATATTTGAACCAATTTGTCATTCTCACATGTTTTTTCGACATGCAAGTTACAAAAAATAGCCGAGGATAAAACTTTTTCCCCGGCTAATTTTCCGTCTTTTTTCTGCAAATTGTGTTAATTTTTTTTAACATAAGAAATTATCGTCTCAGCTGCTCTATCGGATGCTCCGGCATTGCCAAGCACATATTTCAACTCCTCGTAATCATCGAGCAGTTTCTTCTGACGTTTCGAGCTGTTTAAGAGCGACTGGAGCTCGTCCCTGATATTGTTCGCAGTTAGGTCATTTTGTATCAACTCCTTGACTACCAAGCGATCCATGATAAGATTCACCAAACAGATATATTTAACTTTTGCTAACTGTCTCGCAATGAGATATGATATCTTGTTAGCCTTATAACAAACCACTTCAGGCACATCAAGCAATGCTGTTTCCAAAGTCGCTGTTCCAGATGTGACGATAGCGGCGCTCGACAGTTGCAGCAGCTGATACGTACGGTTCAGAACCAGTCTGACATTCGACTTCTCCCCTATTATTTGCTTGTAATAGCTCACTGGCAACGATGGCGCACAGGCTATGACAAACTGATAATTCGGAAACATTTTCACGACTTCCAGCATTATCGTAAGCATCCTGCTCACCTCTTGCTTGCGGCTTCCCGGTAGCAAAGCTATGATTTCCTTCTTCGGATTCAAGCGGTTTGCCTTATAGAATTTATCTTTGTCAACGGTCTCAATTTTTGCGATTTCATCAAGCAGCGGATGTCCAACAAACTGACAATCAACATCATAGTTGTCGTAAAACTTCTTCTCGAATGGCAAGATGCACAACATCTTATCCACTACTTTTTTGATAGTGTACACACGGCGGCGTTTCCAAGCCCACACCTGTGGCGAGATGTAATAAAATACCTTGTAACCCTTCTTTTTAGCCCACTTCGCTATTTTCAGATTAAAACCCGGATAATCTATCAAAATCAATGCATCAGGGTTGAATTCGGTGATGTCTTTCTTACAAATGTTAAAATTTTTTAAGATCGTCTTTAAATTCATTAACACTTCAACGAAGCCCATAAACGCCAAATCATGGTAATTTTTCACCACATTTGCGCCATTTCTCCGCATTTTTTCACCGCCCCACGCCCTGATTTTCGCGCCAGGGTCCTTCTGACGTATCGAAGCGACCAAATTGGAGCCGTGCAAATCGCCGGATGCCTCACCTGCTATGATGTAATACTTCATTTTTCAAAACTTTTTAATTTGTCCATGACGTCGTAAGCCGTCCAATCGTAATGCGTAGGAACGATTGACGCGTAGTTGTTTTTCAGCGCGTAGACATCAGTGTCGGTACCGTCATCCTCAATGATGAATTCGCCTCCGATCCAGAAATAATCGCGTCCATGCGGATCTTTACGCTGGTCGAAAATCTCCCTCCAGCGCGCCTTCGCCTGACGGCATATCTTCACGCCTTTTATCGGGTCGCTTTCAGTCGTTTTAGGAAAATTAACATTCAGGCAGACACCTTTCGGAAGGCCTTCTTCCAAGACTTTTCGTGTTATATCAAGTATATAATTGTCAAGATTGTCAAAATTTGCGTTCGGTGAATAATCCTCGAGGCTGAAACCTATTGCCGGAATGCCGTCCATGCACGCCTCAACAACGGCAGCCATTGTTCCTGAATAGATTACATTGGTCGAGGCATTCGAGCCATGGTTGATACCAGAAACCAAAATGTCAGGATATTCGTTCATAAGCATCTGGAAACCCACCTTCGCGCAATCGACGGGGCAACCGTTCAAAACATACATTTCAAAATCTTCAGACTTCTCTAACTGTCTGAGTCTCAATGGTTCATTTATTGTCATCGAGTGGCCTTGCGCCGACTTCACCTGCTCGGTCGAGACTACCACCACTTTTCCAATCTGACGCATCAAATCCGCGAGTTTCCTCAAACCCTTCGCCAAATATCCGTCATCATTCGTTACTAAAATCGTCGGTTTTCTTTCCATCTAAAATTCTTTTAAAACTTTATACAATCTCTGCGTGGGCAAGCCCATCACGTTATAATACGAGCCTTCAACGTTACTTACGCCGATGTATCCTATCCATTCCTGGACACCGTAAGCGCCAGCCTTGTCATAAGGCTTGAAGTTATCAATATAATAATCAATCTCTTGATTATCAAGCGTTTCAAATGTCACTTTTGAAGTTACCGAGAATGTTTTTGTCTTCTCCTTTGTATGAACTGTCACTCCAGTCACCACCTTATGAGCCTTGCC
>JAGCFU010000048.1 GCA_017649945.1 Bacteroidales bacterium
ACTTGCTCAACCCCCTTTAACAAAACAAGAAATGACACAGAAAACACATCATGTCAGCGTGCTTTTTCTGATATTAGCGACGCTGTTTACCACAAGCCTTATGGCGGCGAATCTGTTCGCCACGAAACAAATCTCATTCGGTCCGGCTAATTTCACCGGAGCAATCTTCGTGTTCCCAATCAGCTACATCGTCAACGACGTGGTGAGCGAGGTGTGGGGATTCCGCAGGGCCAAGACTCTCATCTGGATGGCCTTCGCTCTGAACTTCTTCTTCGTCATCCTCGGATGGCTCATCGACCTCATCCCTGGCGTGGCATGGTGGCAGGAAACACCAGCAGGTATTGGCTTCCACGCCATCTTCGGCATCGCACCGAGAATCGTCCTGGCATCGTTTTTGGCGTTCTTGGCAGGCTCGTTCCTCAACGCCATCATGATGAGTAAGATGAAAGTTCGCGACGCTGGAAAACGTTTCACTCTGCGTGCCGTCATGAGCACCTTGTTGGGTGAGTTTTGCGACTCCATTATCTTCTTCCCGGTGGCTTTGTTAGGCATAGTGCCGCTCGACCAGATGCCGAGTTTCGTGCTTTGGCAGGTCGGACTCAAAACCGCCTACGAACTTATCATCCTTCCGGTGACGATAAGAGTGGTGAAATGGGTAAAAACTCGCGAAAATATTGATGTTTACGACAATAACATATCGTATAACATTTTTAAAATATAATTTAATTTTAAATTTTAAATCTTTGAATTTTAAATCATAAAATGGATAGAAAAGAAGAACATTTGCAGTCGTTAGGCCGCTATTCGAAGATCCCGGAGACATACGCGCCGGAGGTCTTGGAGGCCTTTGAAAATCAGCATCCTGAGCGCGACTACTGGGTACAGTTCAACTGCCCCGAGTTCACCGCGCTCTGCCCTATCACCGGACAGCCTGATTTTGCCGAGATTAAGATAATGTACATCCCCGATAAGAGAATGGTTGAAAGCAAGAGTTTGAAACTTTATATGTTTTCTTTCAGAAATCATGGCGATTTTCATGAGGATGTCATCAACATCATTCTCAACGATTTGGTAAAGCTGATGGATCCGCGTTACATCGAGGTTTTGGGGTTGTTCCTGCCTCGCGGCGGCATCAGCATCTATCCTTATGCCAATTACGGCAAACCGGGGACGAAATACGAGGCGATGGCGACTGAGAGATTGAAGAATTATCAGATAAGATAAGAAAAAGGATAAGAAGGATAAGATGGATAAGATGGATAAGTAATGAATGTCAAAATTACCGCGATAAGGAAAGCGAATTACGAGGATTTGCAAAGTAAATTTGAGAATCCTATCGAGCATACATGCGACGTTATCGAGGGACAGTCGTGGATTTCCGTCGATGGCGCGAAGCCTGAGGGGATGTGCGACAGCGCATGGGAGTCGATGCGATGGTTCGTGCAGGAATTGGCGGCAGGTCGCGGCAATTTTTACGACGGCTGGATGAAAAATCCGAATTCGGCTATGATAAGCTGCAACGACGGATTCCGTCCGGTCAGTTTCTATATAGAAACAATATGACCAGAACAAGAGAAATATTCAAAGTCACGATTATCGGCAGCGTGGTCAACGTGCTGCTGCTCGTGCTGAAGTTCGTGGCCGGTGTGTTGGGACACAGCTCCGCCATGGTCGCCGACGCAGTACATTCTTTGTCAGATTTCCTCACTGACATCGTGGTTCTGGTTTTTGTCACAATCAGCGGCAAGCCGAATGACAAGAAGCATGAATACGGGCACGGTAAGTTTGAGACTCTTGCCATGACGATTATCGGTTTTGTGCTTGTCATCGTGGCGGTCGGCATCATCAGCAAAGGTGTCGTTACAATCGATGACTTCTTCGAGGGGCAGGAGCTGGAGGCGCCGGGCATGCTGGCGTTGTGGGCTGCCGTCATCTCGATAGTGAGCAAGGAGGCCGTTTACCGTTATTCCATTGTGAAGGCGCGCAAGCTGCAGTCGCAGGCGTTGGAGGCTAATGCGTGGCATCATCGCAGCGACGCACTGTCTTCGATAGGCACCTTGGTAGGCGTCGGCGGTGCTATCTTCCTCGGCCAGAAATGGGTCATCCTCGACCCGATAGCGTCTGTCGTTGTCGGTGTTTTCATAGGTAAGGTGGCGTTCGAGCTGTTGAGAGACGGCATCGGAGACCTCACCGACAAGGCGTTGCCGGAGAGCGTGGAGCAGGAGATATTGAATATGGTGTCGGGATTGGACAATGTGGGCAATCCGCATAATCTCAAGACACGCCGCATCGGAAACCATTACGCCATCGAGCTTCATGTCAAGATGGACGGCGACATCAGCTTGCGCGAGGCTCACGACAAGGCGACGGAGATTGAAAATCTCTTAAGAAGCAAATACGGGAAAGAGACGCATGTGGCGGTGCATGTGGAGCCGTTTTAAAAAATAATTTGTGATTTTAATTTTTTGTTGTAACTTTGCTGCTTGAAATATTGTTTTTAACTTAAAATAAAAAGTATGGAAAGCAACAATATCATTGTGACCATCAACCGCGAGTTCGGTACGGGTGGTAGGGAAATAGCTCATAAACTGGGTAATATCCTTGGCGTGAAAGTGTACGACAAAAACATTCTTGACGCCGACATGGGCTTCGATCAGAACGTGACATCCAAGAAGATGTATCAAGCCGAAGAGAAGATGTTAAAGGAAATCGCGGAGAAAGAGTCGTGCATCATCGTGGGCCGCGCCGGATTCAATATCTTCAAAGATTATCCTAATGCAGTGAAGATTTTCCTTATCGCCGACTTTGACGCAAGAGTGAAACACCTTTGCGAGAAACTTGACCTCAGCGAGTCGGAAGCCCGTAAGATGGTTAAGGATATCGATGAAAGACGCGAGAAATTCACCAAGAAATATACCGGAGTGTCGCGCTACGACGCACATAACTACGACTTCGTCATCAACGTTACCGACATCCCTGCATATCATGTGGCAGTGTTCCTTGCACAGAATGTGAGATGGAAATTCCAGAAAAACGTCTGACATGCTAAAAAACATCCGATTTAAAGACGGCTCGTGCTATGAGGGAGAGGTGAACGAGGCCGGAGAGCCGCATGGCAGGGGCTACATGAACTCGCCGAGCGACACTGGCAGCGGACGCCGTGACCGTTACGAGGGAGAGTTTAAAAACGGCAAGAAAGACGGCTTCGGCTACATGAGCTATGAACTGAATGGCTATGTCGCTGAGTATGAGGGCGAATGGCGTGACGACAAACGCTGCGGCTTGGGGAAATACACGAAATATTCGATGGGCGGCGGCGCGAGTCACAGCTACACATACGAGGGCGAGTGGCTCGACGACAAGGAGCACGGCTACGGCATGTCGGTCAACAGCGACCAACGCGGACTGCATCTCAGCACTGTCAGCGAGAAATACGAAGGCGGCTTTAAGGAAGGCAAACGCCATGGGCACGGAAAGATTACTAAAGACGGCTACGACGGCAACTTCGCCAAAGGCAAGGAGTATTTTGAAGGTGAGTTTGAGGATGGCCGTCTCGTAGGTCCTTGCGTTCATACGATGGTGAACGGCGATGTCTGTGAGTTTCCTGAAGGATACCTCAATGGAATTGGCAACTACACCTTCGCCAATGGCGTGAAATTCACAGCGTTGTGGCAAAAAGGAGACCTTGATTTTGACACCATCGAACTTGAAGGCGGTAAGAAAGCGCTGTTTCTGATGGTGTCGGAAGGTCATAATGGTTTCGGCTATTCCGAGGCTGTGAGATGTCTTTTAATCGCTCAAAAAGGCAAATTGCAATACAACAAAGGTGTGATTTTATACAACGGCGATTTCCATATCAACGCTGAGGGGGCTTATCTCGAAGTTACCGATGTCACCGACGACAGCGTGACGTATGTGGTGAAATCGTGTTTCTTGAGTAATGGAGGTCCTATCAAGGAAACCATAAAACGCGGCGAGACAAAGAAATATAAGGACGAAGTGGAGCACACCGGCAGGATGTATGACGATGACTTCACATACACCTCGGGCAGCGAACTTATTGTAAGTTGCAAATAAATTAGAATATGCATACCTTTTATAAACACGAAGTAAAGTATTACGAATGCGACCGCATGGGCATTACGCATCACTCAAATTACGTGAGAATCATGGAGGAGGCGCGAGTCGACTTTTTAGACAAGCTCGGCTACGGTTTCGACAGGATAGAGGCTGAGGGCGTGGTGTCGCCGGTGGTTTCGGTTGAGTGCAAATACAAGAATCCTACCACTTTCAAAGATCTCATCGAAGTGGAGGTGTTCATCAGTCATCTCAGTGAGATGAAATTCGAGTTCACTTATCTTATGAGAAAAGGCGAGCGTCTTGTGTGTGAAGGACGCAGCGTGCATTGTTTCAGCGAGAACGGCCGTCCGGTGCAGATCTCGAAGAGACTGCCTGAGCTTACAGCCTTACTCCAAAGAAACCTATAAACTCCCACAGAGTGTGTCGGGTTGTCAGGTCGGTTGATTCTATCTCTGAAAAGTTGTTCTGTGCCGTTAAGCCGAAGAACCACCGCCCTGAATTGCCGAAGGAATGTACCACGGCGCAGCGGCTTACAAGGAACACTTCGGGTATGTGCGCGTTTTCCTTTTCGTCTTGGTCGCCATAGATAAGATAGTAGCAGTAGCCTCTGAAGATTACATACGGTATCGCCGACGCGTGTATGAGCCAGTTGTGCGGAAGCACGAGGTTGTAGCCGTAGCCTAAGCCAAGTCCCATCTTCGAGTTGACTATATAAAGCACTGATGTGCTGTCTTCAGGATGCTCTTCAATGTTGCCGACATCGGTGATGTTCACGTTCACAGCGGCGCCGACGAGCAAGCTTCCCGCACTGCGTTTCTGTATGTATCCCTGTGTGAACGCCGCCGGATAAGAGAAACGCTTCTTGTTGAAAGCATAATAGCAATACGCGCTAAAATTAGTCTGGGTTATGAAATTTTCCGGAAATATAAGTTTATAAGTCGTGCCATCGTATTTCATCAGAAAATCACAGCTGAGACTGTGAAGCTGATTGAGCGTCACATCGAAACCGAAAGCGTTGCCGTAAGAGTTGAATCTGAGTTCAAAGTCGTTGGATTTCTTGCCTTTGTCGTTGTTGAAACTCATCGAGAAACTGGCTCCGAAGCCATAATAACCTAAAGAGATGCTGAATGTGGGATTTATATCGCTCTTTAGTGTCGATTTGAATGTTGTTTCGGTTTCTGTGTGTCGTCCCGTTATCTTGTATTCTGACCAGGCCAGGATGGAGCTGAGTTTGATTGTCCATCTTGAATGCGGCGGCCGTATCATGTAAGTCGTGTCGTAGTTTACCGCGTAGTATCTGCGACCCATGAAATCGTCGAATTGTTTGATACGTTTCTTAAATTGTGCCGACGCAGGGAGGCTTAATAATAATGCAATTATTATTATGAAAATCTTTTTCATATTTAATTTCTTACAATTCTGTAATGTGGGTTGTAATTGTTTCTGAAAGCCTCGCTGTGGCGCACGGCGTAACGGTTTTCAGCGGCTTCTGTCAGTTCTTTCTGAAGCTCCGGATCTTGCCATTCCGGGTTGACTTCCAAAGCGATTTTCTCGATGGTTTTCCATTCTGAAGCCCAGTCGTCGCTGAATGCGTTGTCTTTTCCGGCGGCGCCGACAAACATCATAACCAACTGCTCTTCAGTGAGTTCGCCGTCAACTATATTTGAAAAGTTTATTCTTGCGAAGCGATGGCGGAATCCTGTGGGCTCGCGTTTCGGCATGAGGCTGAGGTCGGTGTCGCGGCATTGTTCAAGCTCGTAATGTATGTACTGTCGCGCCGCCGCGGTGTCGTTCATGAGATGCTCGGCTCCGAAAAAGTCCTGATAACAAGTTTTGTAGATGTCCTGCAAGGTCGCGAGAGGGTAGGCTGCATGAATATTTTCGCACATCATCCGGATGGCTTTGTCATTTGAATTCTCGCACGACATTATAAACATTGAAAACATGCATATTATTATAATAACAAGAGGTCTTTTCATTTAAAAATGAATTTTTGCAAAAGTAAAAAATTTTTTTTGAAAAAAATGAAAAATAATATGACATTTTTTGAAGGAATTGTATTAACTTTGCAAGTTGTTTTGTAATGAAAGATGGTAGAAGTTACTGAGAAAACGATTGACATTGATAATGTTTTGAGAAACAAGATGGGCAAAAAGGCCAGATTTGTGCCTTGGTTTGTGGTGTCGTGGCTCAAACGTATCATACATCAGGACCAGGTGAACGCTTTCTTGTGGGAGAGCCGTGACCTCGTCGGTGTTGACTGGCTTGACGCGACGCTGAAGTATCTTGACACTACCATCGAACTTGTTGGGGAGGAGAATCTTCCTGCCAAGGACGACGGCCGGCTGTATACCTTCGTGAGCAACCATCCGTTGGGCGGCGAAGACGGCGTGGCTCTCGGTTCCATCATCGGGCGGCACTACGACGGACGTTTCCGTTATCTTGTCAACGACCTTTTGATGAATCTGCCGGGCTTGGCTCCTCTGTGCATCCCTATCAACAAGACAGGCAAGCAGAGCCGTGACTTCCCGAAGATGGTGGAGGCCGGTTTCAGCAGCGACAACCACATGCTGATGTTCCCCGCCGGACTGTGCTCACGCCGTAAGAAAGGCGTCATCCGTGACTTGGAATGGAAAAAGACGTTTATTACCAAGAGTGTTGAGTATCAGCGTGATATAGTGCCGATTCATTTCGGCGGACGTAATTCCAACTTCTTCTACCGTCTCGCTAACTTCTCCGACAGATTTCTGCCTTTTAACCTGGCGATGATGTATCTCGTCGACGAGATGTACAAGAACATGCACCAAACTTTCCGTGTCGCGGTTGGAAAGCCTATCCCGTGGCAGACATTTGACAAAAGCAAGAAACCATTAGAATGGGCCCAGTGGGTCAAAGATATAGTATACGAGTTATGAAAATGGAACAAATTATCGCCCCGATTCCTGTTGAAGTGCTTAAGAGTGAGCTTACTCCTGAGCGTATGCTCCGCACCACAAACAAAAGCAAGAACGAGATTTATATCATCACGGCACACAACGCGCCGAATGTGATGAAGGAGATTGGTCGTTTGCGTGAGATCGCTTTCCGCGATGCAGGCGGCGGCACGGGAAAAGAAGCCGACATCGACGAATTCGACACATGCGAGAAATGCTACGAACAGCTCGTGGTGTGGAATCCCGACGAAGAAGAGATACTCGGAGGTTACCGCTTCCTTCGGGGCACCGACTGGAAGATGGGTGATGACGGACAGCCTAAGATTGCCACAGGACATATGTTCCATTTCAGCGATAAGTTTTTGAACGAATACAAGGACAGCACCATTGAGTTGGGACGTTCGTTTGTGTCGTTGCCTTACCAGAGCTCGCGCATGGGAGCGAAGAGCTTGTTCGCTCTCGATAATCTCTGGGACGGTCTCGGCGCCCTCACGGTGGTTTGGCCTGATATCAAATATTTCTTCGGAAAGATGACGATGTATCCGTCGTATGTCAGAAAAGGCCGCGATATGCTGCTCTATTTCCTGAACAAGCATTTCCCTGATAAAGAGAATCTTGTCACCCCGATAAACCCTGTCAAGATTGAGACAGACCTCGACGAGCTCGCCGCGATTTTGTGCGAAGACAAACTCAACTCCGACTACAGGATTTTAAACAGGGAGATTCGCCGCCTCGGCACCAAGATACCGCCGTTGGTCAACTCGTATATGGGACTCTCACAGACGATGAGGGTGTTTGGCACCGCTGTCAACGAAGGGTTCGGCAACGTTGAGGAAACCGGCATACTCATTGCCATCGATGAGATTGAGAAAAGCAAAGTCATCCGACACATCAGTTCGTTCATCAGAGAACGTTACGGGTTCTTCCTCTCATTGAGAAAAAACAAAGCATAAATTATAATGAAAAAACTTCTTATTTTATTAGTGCTCATCGTCGCTGGTACGGTGTGCACTTCGTCTTTACAGGCACAGGATTTAAAACATTACAAAAAGATTGTCAAGGAACTCAGTTCCAAGAAATACCAGGGCAGGGGATATGCCAAGGACGGCGCCAACATGGCCGGAAGATATCTTGTGAAAGAGTTCGAGAAAGCCGGTGCCGACGAGGTGGTGTGCCAGCCTTTTAAAATCGACATCAACACCTTCTGCGGAAAGATGGACATGTGGGCCGACGGCAAGAAACTCACTCCGGGCGTTGATTTCGCGATGAGAGAATATTCTCCGGGCGTACACGGCGAATTCCCGGTGTATCATGTAGATACGCTGAATTTCGACGCTGAGAAGATGTATGCCGACCTGGCGAAACCTGAATACGCCAACTGCCTGGTTGTGTGTGATTTCTGGTTTATGTATACACATTCGGAATTCAAGCCGCTGCATAAAAAGGATTCTTCGGTTGGCGGGTTCATCCAGACCTGGACTTCACCGATTAAGTTTTACAAGGCATACGGTAGCCGTGTGATGGGCAAGCCTATCGTTTGGATTACTCCTGAGGCTATCAAAGGAGTGAAAAACGTGAAATTGGATATCGACAACGAATGGCTGCAGGATTATGAGCTTTTCAACGTCATTGCGAAAGTGAACGGCGAGAAACATGATAGTTGCTTTGTATTTACGGCGCATTACGATCACCTCGGAAATCTTGGCAGAGACGTATATTATCCGGGAGCCAACGACAACGCTTCAGGCACTGCAACAATCGTAACCTTGGCGGAATATTACGCTAAGAACAAGCCAGAATACGATATGTATTTCATTGCATTCTCGGGCGAAGACTCAGGTCTGAACGGCTCGCTTTATTATGTCGATAACCCGACGGTGCCGCTTGAGAATATCAAATATTTGTTCAACATCGACATGATTGGCGACAACAACCCGGTGCAGTACTGCGAGGCGAGCGACGAAGGCAACCGCGGATACGCCTTGTTGGAGGAAATCAACGGTGAGAAACACTATTTCGAGGCTTTGAACAGGGGAGAGCTGGCTGCCAATAGCGACCACTACCCGTTTGCCGAGCATCACGTGCCGTGTATCCTGTTCGAAAACGAAGAAGGCGATGCATTCAAATATTATCACACTATTTACGACACTTACAAGAACGGCATTTTTGTCACTTACGAGCCTATCTTCAAGATTATTGTTGATTTCGTTGAGAGGTATTAATTCTGGGTCTTACTATGGAAAACGAAATGAAGTTTTGTCAAAGTTGCGGAATGCCGCTTAATGAACATGTTTTGGGGACAAATGCTGACGGAAGTAAGAATGATGATTACTGTATGTACTGCTATCAGAACGGTAAGTTCACTAATGACTGCACCATGGATGAGATGATTGAGTTCTGCGCTCAGTTTGTCGACGAGGTGAACAAAAACATGCCGAAGCCAATGACCAAAGAAGAGTACAAGGACATGATGCGGCAGTATTTCCCGATGCTTAAACGCTGGAAAAAATGAAACGATTACTTATAACAATGCTTGTTGCTTTCCTATTGACAGCTTGCAACAATCCCAAAGTTGACGGTCACTACAATTACCAACACGGCTGGAATTATGATATCGCTGAAGGCCACGTCGATGTGCACGAGACCGGCACAATGGATTTTTATCCCGACGGCAGCGCTCTCGACTCGGCAAATCAGATTTATAAGGTGACGCTGAACGAAGGTGGCACGGTGACTTGGGTGTTTAACTACATCAGTCCGAGCCGTTGGCGTGTCGAAGACGAGGCTTTCTATTTCGCTGGCGATGAAGCGAGTTTCAGAATGGAACTGCTTGAGGCTAAAGGAGATGGCTGCGGTGAAGAACGCGAACTCGCTGAGCGTATCGTTAAAAAAGTGAGCGGCGGCATCGGTCGCGAGACCAAATTTAACTTGGCGAAACTGACAAAAGAAGAACTCGTTTGGAGCTACACATATTCAGACGGTCACACTGACACTTGGGAGTTTTATCGTGATGAAGACAAATAAAGTTTCTTCGCGTCATTCATGATCTCTTCATGATCGAACGCTAACTTCGGCAAATCAGACAACGGGAACCACTGCGCTTCGGCGGCATCGTCGCCTCCTTTTACGGCTTCGGCTTTGTCAATGATTACAAGATATGCCACCGTGACAGTCCTTCCGCGAGGGTCACGGTCGACTTTTGAATAAGCGCCAATCTGTCTGATTTCATTAACTTTCAACCCTGTTTCTTCTTCCAGCTCCCGTACCGCACATTGCTCCGTGGTCTCGCTCATGTTCATGAAGCCGCCCGGGAACGCCCACTGTCCCTTAAACGGCTCGTTGCCACGCTGAATTAACAATACCTTCGGCTCTTTTTCACTCGTAATCACCACACAGTCAGCGGTAACTGCCGGCCTCGGATAATCATACGTAAATGCCATATATTTTAATTTTGAAAGTGCAAAGATATTAAATTATTTGTTATTTTTGCCTCATGAAAAACAGGAATTTCATCAACACAAAACGCTATCATTTTCCTTGTGGGGAGATGATTCTAGGATCGTTTGACGGAAAGCTTTGCCTGTGCGACTGGGTTGACGGGAAACGCCGCCTCATGACGGACTTCCGGCTACAGCGAATCATGAAAGCTTTGTATGTTGACGAGACTTCTGACATCATAGAGATGGCCCGCAGGCAGCTCAACGAGTATTTCGATTGCAGGCGCATGGAGTTCGACATACCTCTGTTTTTCGTGGGAACCGATTTTCAGAAAAAGGTGTGGTCTGAACTGCTGAAAATACCTTACGGGACAACGCTTTCATACGGCGAGATAGCCCGACGGATAGATGCCCCGAAAGCTGTGCGTGCCGTCGCCAACGCCAACGGAGCTAACGCGATAAGCATCATCGCACCTTGCCACCGCGTAATAGGCAATGACGGCAACCTCGTAGGCTACGGCGGAGGCCTCGAAAAGAAACAATATCTGCTTGAATTGGAACAACGTCAATAAATATTAATATGAAGAAAATTATCTATAATGCATTGATTATCATCGCATTGGCATTGACAATGACGTCGTGCTGCGGTGAAAAGGAATCACAAAACACTGAAAAAATGAACACTACAATGGAAGACCTCATGACTCGTCGCAGCATCCGTAGCTACACCGATGAGATGCCTCCTATGGAGGTGATTGAAGAGATCTGCAAGGCCGGCACCTATGCCCCTACAGGTATGAACAAACAGAGCCCTATCATCATCGCGGTGACAAACCGTGAGGTGCGCGACAAACTCAGCAAGCTGAACGCCGGCGTCTTCGGCAAAGACAACGACATGGACCCATTCTACGGCGCTCCGGTGGTCTTGGTCGTTCTCGCTGACCGTAACGCAGCCTTCACCTGGATGGAAGACGGCTCATTAGTGATGGGTAACCTCCTCAATGCCGCTCATGCCAAAGGTCTCGGCTCATGCTGGATTCACCGCGCAAAGGAGGTGTTCGAGACAGAAGAAGGCAAGGCTATCCTCGCTGACCTCGGCATCGAAGGTGACTATGTGGGCATCGGCAACTGCATCCTCGGCTACGTGAAAGGCGACTATCCGCAGGCCAGACCACGTAAGGAAAACTATGTTTATTGGATTAAATAAAAGTCGAAAAACTGATAAAACTTAAGTCTTATGAAATACGGTTTCGATAGCGAGAAATACCTTAAAATTCAGTCGGAACACATCAAGGAACGTATCGCTAAATTTGGCGACAAACTTTATCTGGAATTTGGTGGGAAGCTGTTTGATGACTTCCATGCAAGTCGTGTGCTGCCTGGTTTTCAGCCTGACATCAAGCTGAAGATGTTGCTGCAGCTCGCCGATGTGGCGGAAATCGTCATCGTCATCAGTGCGGTTGACATTGAGAAAAACAAAGTGCGTGGCGACCTCGGCATCACCTACGATGTAGATGTATTGCGCCTTCGTGACGAGTTCATCAGCCGTGGCTTCATGGTCAACAGCGTCGTCATAACACATTACAACGGTCAGGCCAGCGCCGACGCTTACCGTCACCGCTTGGAGCGACTGGGCATCAAAGTGTATTACCATCGTATCATCGAGGGTTACCCTAACAATGTGGCGCTTATTGACTCAGACGATGGCTTTGGCAAGAACGATTATGTTGAGACGCAGCGTCCTTTGGTCGTCATCACCGCTCCGGGACCGGGCAGCGGCAAGATGGCTGTATGTCTGAGCCAGCTGTATCATGAGAATAAACGCGGCATCAAGGCAGGATACGCCAAATACGAGACGTTCCCGATATGGAATCTTCCGCTGAAACACCCTGTCAACATAGCTTACGAAGCCGCCACCGCTGACCTTAACGACGTGAACATGATCGACCCGTTCCACCTTGAGGCTTATGGCGAGACAGCAGTGAATTATAACCGCGACATCGAGATTTTCCCGGTGTTGAACGCTATCTTCGAGTCGATTTACGGCGAGAACCCATATAAATCGCCTACCGACATGGGCGTGAACATGGCCGGTTATTGCTTGAGCGACGATGAAATTTGCTGCAACGCCTCGAAAAACGAGATTATAAGACGTTACTACACCGCTTTGTGTGACCTCGCGACAGGCAAGGGTAGCGAGAACGAGGTGAATAAGATAGCTCTGTTGATGAAGCAGGCGAAGATCACCTTTGAAGACCGCAAGACCACTATTGCCGCCAAGGAACGCAAGGAACAGGAGAACGAGCAATCGGCAGCCATCGAGTTTGAAGACGGCACCATCATCACGGCACATGCCAGCGCCTTGTTGGGCTCAAGCGCCGCTTTGATTCTCAACGCCACCAAGCACTTGGCAGGCATCGGTCATGATGTTAAACTCATCCCACAGGCGATGATAGAGCCTATCCAGAAGACGAAAGTAGACATCCTCAACGGCAAGAATCCGCGTCTGCACACCGACGAAGTCCTCGTGGCACTTTCGATGCTCTCGTTGTGGGACGAGAACTGCAAGAAGTCGCTCGAAATGCTTCCGCAGCTCAACGGCTGTCAGGTGCACTCAACGGTGATGCTCCCTGAAGTCGACCGCAAAATCTTCAAGAAGTTGGGAATAGGCTTGACGTGCGACCCGGTGAAGAAATAAGTTGGGATTTTGGGCCAATGACGACTAATCCGGACATTGTTTCTTATATAGAAAAGGAAATCATCCCTCGTTACGATTCTTTCGACGCGGCTCACCGTCGTGACCATGTCGCTATGGTAATCAAGCAGAGTCTTGAAATTGCCGGGCATCTCGACGTTGACGCTGATATGGTTTATGTCATCGCGGCGTACCACGATACAGGTCTTTGCGATGGTCGCGAGCGTCATCATGAGGTGTCGGCGCAAATCATAAAATCGGATGAGAATTTGAGGAAATGGTTTACTGAAGAGCAGATTCAGACTATGGCTGATGCCGCTGAAGACCATCGCGCCTCGGCGAAACACGAGCCTCGCACTGTCTATGGCCGCATCGTGGCAGAGGCCGACCGTTTCATCGACCCGGAAACGATAGTCCGTCGCACCATACAATATGGCCTCGACCATTATCCTGAGCTCTCCAAAGAACGGCAATACGAACGGATGATGCAGCATCTTCATGAGAAATACGGCCGCAACGGATATCTCAAACTCTGGTTTCCGGAATCGCCCAACACAACGAGATTGGAGAAGCTGAGGCAGATGATTGAGGAAGAAGATGGGATTAGAGAGATATTTGAGGCGGTCTTTGAAAAATAAATTTGTTTTTTGTTGAAAATTATCCTATTTTTGCACTTCAATCATCGTAAAACATTGAAATGCCAAGGATAAATGATTATCTGAATGTTTTCAGAAATGGTTTTTTTGCAAACAACAAAATGTCGGGTATTGTATTTGTTGATACAGAAGTTGGTTTGAATGACAAAATAATCCATGATTTCGGAGCAGTAAAAGATGGTGATAGAGGTATTCATACAGCTTCTAAACATGAATTTGAGCGCTATATCGCTGATTCTGAATATGTTTGTGGACATAATATCATTCATCATGATTTGAAATATTTATCGGAAATCTCTGGCATTAAGCAGAAAAAAGCTATTGATACTCTTTATTTGTCACCTCTGTTGTTCCCAAAGAAACCTTATCATAAATTATTGAAGGATGATAAGTTGCAGACCGACGAATTCAACAATCCATTCAATGACTGTATTAAGGCGCGGGATTTGTTTTACGATGAAGTTAATGCATTCAACGCTCTTCCCGAAGGTCAGAAAAAGATTTATTATAGCCTGCTGAAAAATGTCGTCGAATTTGTAGGATTTTTTAAATATTTAGGATATAATAGTGATGTTCAGGATGTTATAGAAGAGATTTTTAATGTTTTTAAAGGTAAGATTTGCAGAAACTGTCCGTTAGATGTGCTTGTTGTCGGGCATCCAATCGAGTTGGCGTATGCTTTGGCGTTGCTCTCAACAGGTGACAGCGCTTCTGTGACCCCACCGTGGCTTGTTCATAATTTCCATTATATCGAAAATGTGATGATGCTTCTATGCAACACGCCGTGCCATGATTCAAACTGTGATTATTGTAAAAACAAACTCGATGCACATAAAGGCTTGAAGAGCATTTTTGGTTTTGATGAGTTTCGTACCTATGATGATGAGCCTTTGCAGGAAAAGGCAGTAAAATCAGCTATTGACGGAGATTCACTTTTGGCTATTTTTCCCACTGGCGGAGGCAAGTCGCTGACGTTTCAGCTGCCAGCAATCATGGCGGGACATGCTGTTCATGGTTTGACGGTGGTTATTTCGCCGTTGCAGTCATTGATGAAAGACCAAGTTGACAATCTCGCTGAGCAGAACATTACCGAAGCTGTGACTATCAACGGTTTGCTTGACCCGATAAGCCGCGCTGACGCTTTTGAACGTGTGGCCAATGGTAGTGCGACAATTTTGTATATCTCGCCGGAAATGCTGCGATCGAAAACAATTGAAAAACTGTTGGTCTCGCGGAATGTCGTGCGATTTGTCATCGACGAAGCCCACTGTTTCTCTGCTTGGGGGCATGATTTCAGGGTCGATTATCTCTATATCGGGGATTTTATTCATAATCTTCAAGAGAAAAAACGATTAGAAAAGCCAATCCCGGTGTCATGTTTTACCGCAACGGCAAAACAAAAGGTAATAACCGACATTTGCGATTATTTTCAAAGGAAATTGAATCTCAATCTGCAGATTTTTGCATCATCTTCAGCGAGAAAAAATCTGCATTATTCGGTGCTTTATGCCGAAACAGAAGAAGAAAAGTACAATCTTTTGCGTGGTTTGATGCTCGGAAATGATTGTCCGACAATAATTTATGCATCTCGTACCAAGAAAACGATAGAGCTTGCCCATAAACTCAGCAGGGATGGTATTCCGGCCTTGCCATTTAATGGAAAAATGGACTCCAACGACAAAATTGCCAACCAGAATGATTTTATTGCCAATAGAGTGAAGGCGATGGTCGCCACTTCGGCTTTTGGTATGGGCGTTGACAAAAAAGATGTCGGTCTGGTGATTCATTACGATATTTCAGATTCGCTCGAAAACTACGTGCAGGAAGCAGGACGTGCAGGTCGCGACCCGCAGACTGAAGCCAAATGCTATGTGCTTTACAGCGACAATGACCTCGACAAGCACTTCATACTTCTGAATCAGACAAAATTGAGTATCAGCGAAATACAACAGGTTTGGAAGGCCGTGAAAGACTTTACCCGACAACGGAAACGTGTTTGTTGCTCTGCTCTCGAGATTGCGCGTCAGGCAGGATGGAATGAGGAGGTCGCTGATGTAGAGACACGTGTCCGTACGGCTGTTGCAGCTCTTGAAGAAGCCGGATACGTGAAACGTGGCTTCAACGTGCCTCATGTTTTTGCGACAGGTATAATGGTGAAAAACATGGACGAGGCTCGCATACGCATAGAATCATCAAAATTATTTGCCGATGATAATGAAAAACAAAACGCTGCCAGAATCATAAAATCCCTGATTTCAAAGAAACATATCGCTGAAGCAATTGACGATGACGCCGAATCACGAGTGGATTATTTGGCTGATATGTTGGGACTGACGAAAGAAACGGTCATAAATACAGTTAATCTGTTGCGTCAGGAAGGCATTTTGGCTGATTCAAAGGATATTTCAGCATTTATTGAACATTCGGAAACAAAAGCAAAACAGATTTTCGAGAGGTTCGCAAAACTTGAACAATTCATATTGACTACACTTGACGAAGATATCTGTTTTACTTATAAGACATTGAACGAGAGGGCTTTGGCTAATGGAATTGCTTCATCAGTCAAAGACATTAAAACACTTTTGTATTTCCTTTCGATAAAATCTTATATTAAAAAGAGGGAAAATGCTGAAAATGGAGTGATTAATGCAGCATTGTGTCAGGATTTGGGCGGAGTTTTGAAAAAAAGCCACAAAAGGATTGATATCTGCCGGTTCATAATTGAAAATCTGTACAAAAATAAGGAAAATAATGCAAATAGTTTGACGGCTGTACAATTTTCGATAACGTCGTTGTATAAAGAGTTTGTTGAACATCAGAAAAACGACTTGTTTACAAAAAACGAGAAATATCAAATAGGTGATGTTGAGGAAGCTTTGCTTTATCTTTCGAAAATAGGCTCGTTGAAATTAGAAGGCGGTTTCCTTGTGATTTATAACGCGATGGAGGTAAATCGTCTGAAAGATGCAAAATATCGCTACAATATCAATGATTACAGGAAATTAGACGAGTTTTATAAGCAGAAACAGCAGCAAATTCATATAGTCGGTGAGTATGCCAATATGATGGTTCGAGATTATGACGCGGCTCTGCAATATGTCAAAGACTATTTCCAGATAGATTATAAGTTGTTCATCTCCAAATATTTCAAAGGTGAAAGGCTTGCGGAAATAGAGCATAATATGACCCCGGCAAAGTATAAAAAACTCTTTGGCGAACTTTCTGCCAGACAGCGTGAGATTATCAACGACAAACAGTCGAAATATATAGTGGTGGCAGCGGGCCCGGGCAGCGGAAAGACTCGCGTTCTTGTACATAAACTGGCATCACTACTGTTGATGGAAGACGTGAAACACGAGCAATTGCTTATGCTAACTTTTTCGCGTGCTGCAGCAACAGAGTTTAAACAAAGATTAATTGAGTTGATAGGCAATGCAGCATATTTCGTTGAAATAAAGACATTCCATTCGTTCGCTTTTGACCTTTTGGGAAAGACTGGAAATCTTGAAGATTCCGAAGATGTCGTAGCAAAGGCGGCACAACTGATAGAGAAAGGCGAGGCTGAACAAGGTCGCATAAACAAAGCAGTGCTTGTGATTGACGAAGCTCAGGATATGGACAAAGACGAGTATTCCCTCGTGCGTGCTTTGATGAATAATAACGAGGAAATGCGTGTTATCGCCGTGGGTGATGACGACCAGAATATTTTTGAGTTCAGAGGCTCTGACGGTAAATATATGCAGTCGTTCATTACAGATATGCAAGCTACCAAATACGAGATGACAGAGAATTATCGTAGTGCACGAAACATTGTAAGTTTCTCTAATCAGTTTGTAAGAAGGATATCTCGTAGAATGAAGTCATCACCATGTGTCTCAATGAGTAAAGATCAGGGGCTGGTCAGGATAACAAAATATGAATCAGAGCATCTTGAAATTCCGTTGGTTGAAAATGTACTTGACACATATAAAAACGAGCGTGCATGCGTACTTACAAACACCAATGATAAAGCGGCACGTATTGTCGGACTTTTGATAAAACGGGGCGTTAATGCAAAATTGATACAGTCGGCTGAGGGATTCCGTTTCGGTAATCTAGCTGAAATAAAATATTTTCTTAAAATTATAGACCAAGATTTAAAATCTCCTATAATTACAGAAGATTGTTGGCAAAAAGCAAAACAAAAGACATTGGAAGTATACCACGAAAGCTCTTGTTTGGATTATGTTAAAGAGTTTTTGGCCTCTTTTGAACACGTGAACAAAACGAAATACCGTAGCGATCTTGCTGATTTTGTTTTTGAATCGGAAATGGAAGATTTCTGTGGCGAAAGTGCTAAAACAGTTTTTGTCTCAACAATACATAAATCAAAAGGACGTGAGTTTGACACCGTTTATCTGCTTCTTGATGGTGTTAAAACAAATGGAGACGAGGATATCAGAAAGTTGTATGTTGGCATGACAAGGGCAAAAAAACAATTGTTCATTCATTGTAACACTGGACTTTTTGAACAATACGACTATAGATTGGTCGATTTTAGACTTGATAATATGTTATATCCTGCTCCAGATGAGCTTACTCTTCAACTTACACATCGCGATGTGTTCCTTGATTTCTTTAAAGACAAAAAGAAACAAATTCTTATGCAGCGAGCCGGACAGCCATTGACGTATAAAAATGGTTATTTGAAAACTGCATTAGGCGAAGATGTGGCATATCTATCCAAACAGAAACGTGCAGAACTAAAAGATTGGGATGAAAAAGGATACCATGTACAATCTGCAAAAATAAATTATATTTTGGCTTGGAAAGGCAAAGACGATGATGAGGAAACGGCTGTCTTGCTGGCAGAATTGATATTAAAAATGTAGAGACATGCTATAGGAAGTCTCTACATTATTTTTTAAGTTATTAGTCGTCAATTATCGAGCCTTCAGCTTTCGTAGAAAAGTGGCAGCTCGATAATGACGACTAATAACAGTAGTTATCAATAAATTTTTGTTTTTACCACAAAACCACTCTCTTCTCAGGTTCCAGCCACATTCCGTCACCTTCTTTAATTCCGAAGGCCTCGATGAATTCTGTCACCTGCGGCAATGCCACGTTCACGCGGTTGCGTCCGAGTGAGTGTACGTCCATCTGTGTGAGCTGCAAGGCTGCCTTGGCGTTGATGTTGCTTGCCCACACTGCTGCATAGGCGAGGAAGAAACGCTGCTCAGGAGTGAAGCCGTCCATCATTTGCTTGTTGACCTGACCATTTGCCATGGCGTTGTGCATTGCGAGGTAGCTCACGTGCAAACCGCCGTTGTCAGCTATGTTCTCGCCAAGCGTGAGTTCGCCGTTTCCGTGGATGAGACCGAGTTCAGGGTCATCGACGGCGACGCAGTTGTTGAACGCCTCGATGAGAACCTGCTTGTTATTGTCGAAGTTGGTGGCGTCTTCTTCTGTCCACCAGTCGTTGAGGTTACCGTCTTTGTCGTACTGGCGCCCCTGGTCGTCGTAGCCGTGTGTCAGCTCGTGGCCTATTACCACGCCGATGGCACCGTAGTTGGCAGCCTCGTCAGCGTTCATGTTGAAGAACGGAGGCTGAAGGATAGCTGCGGGGAAGCAAATCTCGTTGGTTGTCGGGTTGTAATAAGCGTTGACGGTCTGAGGTGTCATGCCCCATTCGTCACGGTCAACCGGCTTGTTGATTTTGCTGAACATATAAGCGATGTCGAACTCATTGCTGCGCATCACGTTGGCGAAGTAACTGTCGTATTTTATTTCCAATCCGCTGTAGTCGCGCCATTTGTTCGGATAACCGATTTTCACTAATATTGTGCCGAGTTTCTCGTGTGCGTTGGCTTTGGTGGCTTCAGTCATCCATTCAGCCATGTCGATGCGCTGTCCGAGGGCTGTGATGAGGTTCTGCACGAGTGTCTCCATACGTGCCTTGGCTTCTGCCGGGAAGTATCTCTCGACGTAGAGTTGTCCGAGAGCCTCGCCGAGTGCGCCGTCAACATTGGCGGTGACACGTTTCCAGCGTGGACGGTTCTGCTCACGGCCGCTAAGTTGTCTGCCGTAGAAGTCGAAGTTTACTTCTACGAAGTCGTCACTGAGGTAGCTGGCGGCTCCGTTGATGGCGTTCCATGCGAAATATGCCTTGAAGACGTCGATATCGGTGTCGCTGAGTACATTGTTAACCTCTTGGAAATACTTCGGCTGAGCGATGTTGAAGCTCTTCATGCCGTCCAAGATGCCCATTGTCTCGAAGTAGTTTTTCCAGTTGATGTTAGGTGTCATGGCGATGGCTTCCTCGACGGTGAAGCGGTTGAAGGTGGCTTGTGGGTCACGGTTCTCGAGGCGTGTGTTCTGTGCCTTGGCGAGACGTGTCTCGAAGTCCATCACCATCTGAGCCATCTTGCCGGCTTCTATGCCGCTCATCTTGTCGAAGCCTGTCATGGTGAACTCTTTTGTCATCAAGTCGACATAGCCTTTGCGGATGTTGACGTTGTTGCCTTCGTCGGTGAGGTAATAGTCGCGGTCGCCGAGACCGAGCCCGCTCTGGTAAGCCCATGCGATGCACATGCTGGCGTCGTCGGTGTCGGCCTCGCCAAACACTGCGAAGAGTGCGAAACCGCCGTGATGATGCATCTCGAGCAATGCTTTCCACACGTCGTCATGTGTCTTGATGCTGTTGATTTTCTCGAGGTAAGGCATAAGAGGAGCCGCACCCTGCTCTTGCAGACGCACGCTGTCCATGCCGATGTTGTAGAACATGGCTATCTTTTCAGCTATAGAGCCTTCATGATTCTTCTCTTTGCTGACGGTCTCGATGATGTCGCGCAAATCTTTCTGTGCGTTTTCGGCGAGCACGTCGAAGGCGCCGTAGCGTGAGTGTTCCGCGTCAAGCGGGTTGTTTTTCATCCAGCCGCCGCATGCATACTGATAGAAATCGTCCTGCAGACGCGCTGTTGTGTCTAAATTGTTGGTGTCGATGCCCGAAGTGAGTTTCTTTTCCGGCGCATGCTGACATCCGGTAGCGATAATAGCCATAGTCGCAATAGTTAAAAGGAGTTTTTTCATTTGAAAATGATATTTTTTAATATATTTTTTAGCGGTGCAAAAGTAAGAAAAATTTGAATGCTATCGTCTTTAATCATCATTTTCTAAACTTCCTCAAGTGAGGCGGGTTGTTTTTTTTATAATTTTTTCGAAAGATTAATGTAGAGAATCGTAATCTACATAGCCACTGATTATCCTTTTTTTACATTGATAGTCGGGAGACAAGAGGTTATGACTTTCATTGTTCCATTCAGAGGATATTCCGGCAAGATAAAGTAATATTTGAGGAATACCATCGGTTACAAAAGGCTTTTCAAGCGATTGTTTGATATTTATTACAATATCTTCATGTTTTGAGCGATAAATATCTGAACACCAAATCCACATTGGAACTTCATATTCTTGGTGTGCTATGGCGTATGTCGGCTCTTGAAAAAGCCTTCCGCTGACTTGCAGATCGTCAAACATTTCCTCGCCATGGTCGGAGATGAAAATCACAATGGATTCTTCATTTCCATATATCGAAATCAACTCATCAAGGACTTTGTCGTTATAAAAAGTGGCGTTGTCGTAATGCATCACTGTTTTTTTCGCTTCATCGCTGATATTTCTGGTAATATATTCATTTTCAGAGAATTGCGCTTCTTTTTCCGGATAACGTTTCTCATACTCGAAATGCTGTCCCATCAAATGTATGATATCCAAAGAATATTTCGGATGGCAGGAGTCGTTGTCGTGATTTTTTATTTGATTTGCAATCATCATGTCATAATTGCTTTTGTATCTGTTTCTGAAATCGAACATGGCGTTGCTGAGTTGGCTGTCGGCAAGAAAATAGTTTCCTGACCGGTTTGTCACACCTTTGTTGAACCCTCGCAGAACGAGTTGGTTGGAGAAGAAATTTACGCGATAGCCTGCATGTCGGAACAGCACGGGAAACAGCGGATAATCATTGATTTTGCCGTTTGAATCCGACTCCCAAAGCGAGAATATGCTTAAAATGGCGTTACTCGTTATGTTCCAAGGTGTTACAATATCTTTAAAAACAAAAAGTTCTCCGTTTTCCCACCTTTTTTGCTGCAAAGGCGTAGTCGCGATAGGATAACCATAGAGCGAAGAATGATGTTTGTTGTAGCTTTCGCCTATGATAAGTACGATGTGGGGCGACATGTGCGTGCAACTGTCAATTTCCGCCTGCATAGTGATGTTTTGTATGCCAATTAGGGCTTTTTTTGCCTGTTTTGTCGTGTGATAGGCGAAAATCATACGATGCATCGGCGTCGACATCTCATAGTGATGCTGTCTGAAAATCAGTCCCTCGGTCGCTTGAATGTCGGTTTTAGGGCTGAAAAGCTGCGCATATCTGTAACAAGGCCTTATCTCAACTATAATACAAATCGCAATGACGAATAAAATTATAATTTTAGATAACTTGTTGAATTTAAGTGTGTTGAAAAAATTATCGATTTTCGGTATATATGAGATGGGTAAAAATAAGGCCAGTAATACTAACAATGTTATTCGCCATTTGAGAAACACGTGATATCCGATGAAAGTGGCTAAAAACTCTCCTGCTTCACGTAGGTCGGTGTTGATTACGACTGAGAGGAGCTGCGGGTTTATCGGTGAGTCGAAGAAAATCTGGCAATAGCAGTCGATGAGACACAGTAATATGATGGTTTCGCCTAATAATAGTTCCAATATTATGCGCGGAATTTTGGGGAGAAAACAACTCATCATGCTTAGCAGGCACACTGTCGTTATTGGGGCTGTAAGCATATGGAATGACAGCCCGCTTGTAGTGTCGGACGACAACAGGCAGGCTGTCAGACTGAACATTATGAACTTTATATTTTTGTAAACATACATATAATCTGAGACCCGTAATACGCACTCTCTTCATAAATGTAGAGATTAGGACCGTTGAGCGCAAAAGAATAAGTCTCGTATTCTGTTGAATAATAGTATGAAGACACTGCTGCTATTGCTGTTCCTTGAGTGCCGTCATCATCAATGGAATATGTGAAATTAACCGTATATGTGGAAGTGCCATAGTAATAGTCCTCATATTTGATTTGTGCCACACCGGTTCCGTTGCTTTTAATATCCAGAGTGATTACGCTGTCGTCAGTGGTTCCACGCCATTTCCCGACAATATTAGCGTTGTTGCCGGCATTGTTGTTTTTACTGTCGCTTTTTGAGCAAGAGGCGATAGTGAAAATTGCTGTAGCTACCATCATAATAGCCAGCATGAATACTGTAATTTTCTTTTTCATATAGATTTTTTTAAGGATTAGTCTGCAAATATACAAATTTTATCATATCAAACAATGGTTTTAAGTTCATTTAATTATATGTATGTTAGTCAGTACCCATGTCAAATATCCTTTTTACATTTCTGCAAAGATACACGAAATTTTTGTATTTTTGCGAACAAAGAATAAAAATTTTATCAGTTATGTTAGCAAAAGGTCAAAAAGCCCCTTATTTCGAGGGCAAAGATGAAAACGGTAATATTGTGAAGCTCAGCGATTTCGCCGGAAAGAAGCTTGTTTTGTATTTCTATCCGAAGGACAGCACCCCAGGTTGCACCGCCGAAGCATGCGACCTCCGCGACAACTATAATCGTTTCATCGCATTGGGTTACAACGTGTTGGGTGTGAGCCGTGACAGCGCCGCCTCGCATCAGAAGTTCATTGCGAAATACGAGCTGCCGTTCCATCTCATTGCCGACACCGACCTTACGATTCTCAAGGCTTACGAAGCCTGGGGCGAGAAGAAAATGTACGGCAAGGTGACAGAAGGAACATTAAGAACAACCTACGTCATCGATGAAAACGGTATCATCATTGATGCGATCGGCAAAGTCGACACGAAAAATCACACGACACAGATACTATAAATCATGAAAAAACTCCTTTTCCTCACTCTTTTCATCATCTTGATGCTTGCTGTCCCGGCGCAGGAAATGCTCGTCGGCTCGTATAATATCCGTTATAAAAACCGTAACGACAGCCTCAACGGCAACGTCTGGACCAAGCGTTGTCAGGTGATTTGCGACCAGGTCAACTTCATGAATCCGCTCATCTTCGGCACACAGGAAGTGCTTTACAATCAGCTTCAAGATTTGCAGCAAGGCCTTGACGGATATGATTATATCGGCATCGGCCGTGACGACGGCGAAAGGGGAGGAGAACACGAGGCTATTTTCTATAAAAAAGACCAACTGACACTCCTCGACAGCGGCAACTTCTGGCTCAGCGAGACGCCGGAAAAACCCGGCCTCGGCTGGGATGCTGCCTGCATCCGCATCTGCACATGGGGCAAGTTCCAAGTGAACGCGAAGAAGAAAAAAGACCGCACCACGTTCTATTTCTTCAACCTGCACATGGATCACGTGGGCGTGGTGGCTCGTCGTGAGGCTGCAAAACTCGTGGTGGCTCGCATTCAAGAGATTGCAAACGATGCTCGCGTCATCCTCACCGGCGACTTCAACGTCGACCAGACTAACGAGATTTACAATATCTTCACCGATTCAGGCCTCTTGAAAGATTCTTACGAAACCGCACGCATCCGCTTCGCTGAAAACGGCACGTTCAACGCTTTCAAAACAGAATATTTCACTACCAGCCGCATCGACCATGTCTTCGTGTCACCAGCCATCACTGTTGAGGCATACGGCGTCCTCACCAACAGCTACTGGACAAAAAACCAGATTTCCGACGAGGCGCTGAAGGCATCAGACGCACCGCAGGAAATCTGGTTTAGTAACACTACCCGGCGTAATCCTTCCGACCACTATCCGGTGTTTGTGAAGATTGTTTTTTAATTCATACACATCTTAAAGATGTTCTCGACATCCTTCTGCTGAAGCGGCTTGAATCCGTTCAGTGTGCCTCCGTTGACCGATTTCTTTGCCATGATGGCGAAGTTGGTCTCGTCGATGCCCACTTCCGGAAAGGTGCGTTTCAACTGTAAGGTGTTGTACAGGAAGTCGCTGAGCGCCGCGATGGCTTTCTTGGCAATCTCCATCTTCGGTAACTTGGCGTCGATGCCGAACACGTTGACGCCGAACTGCACGTATTTGTCGACAGTCGTCTCGTCGAGGCAGTATTCCATCCAGCGTGGCGTGATGATAGCGAGACCGAGGCCGTGTGTGATGTCGTAAATCGCCGACACCTCGTGTTCTATCGGGTGGCAGCTCCATGGCTGGCGTTTGCCGCCGTCGATGAAGCCGTTGATAGCCCACGAAGAGGTCCACATGAGGTTGGCGCGTGCCTCGTAGTTGTCAGGCTCACGCATGGCGATAGGAGCATATTTGATGATGGTCTTCATCATGCCTTCCATGAAGCAGTCGAGCATGTAAAGGTCGAGGTTGTTGTTGAAATACACCTCGAAGATATGCGATAACATGTCGGCGGCTCCGCAAGCAGTCTGGTAAGGGCTCACCGTGAAGGTGTTTGTCGGATCGAGGAACGATGCCTTAGGCAGCATGGCAGGGGCTAGGCGACCTAATTTATCTTTCGTCTCAGGGTTGCTGATGACGCCGCCCATGTCCATCTCCGAGCCTGTCGCCGCCAACGTCAGAATCGTCACGATAGGCAAAGCCTTCTCGATAGGCGAGCGTTTGCTGAGGTCGAGGAAGTCCCACGGGTCGTGGTCGACGCAGGCGCCTGCCGCCATGAGCTTGGTGGCGTCGATGGTCGAGCCGCCGCCGACAGCGAGCAACACGTCGATGTTATGTTCCTTGCACATCTGAGCGCCCTTGCGCACCGAGTCGATGCGTGGGTTCGGCTCGATGCCTGACAACTCGAAGATCTCCAATCCTGCGTCTTTAATCTCTTTGGCCACACGGTCGTAAAGCCCGATTTTCTTAATCGAGCCGCCACCGTAGGTCATCAGCACGCGCTTGCCGTATTTCTTCAGCTCAGCGCCTAAATGGTGCAGCTGGTCCTTGCCAAAATATACCCTTACCGGGATGTCGTAAATGAAATCGTTAATCATAGCTATTTCTCGCATTTTTTGCAGCAGCAGTCACCCATGATGCATTTGTATGCCAATCCTGCGAGGCAAGCTCCTACGAGTGGTGCCACGATGAACAGCCACAACTGACCGCATGCACTCCATTCTTTGACAGGGCTGTTTGAGAAAATCGCCACGCCGAGTGAACGTGCCGGGTTGACAGAGGTGTTTGTCAACGGGATGCTGATGAGGTGGATGAGCGTGAGGGTGAGACCGATGGCGAGACCGCCGAACTTACCGTTCTCATGACGGCTGTCGGTGATGCCGAGGATGACCATCAGGAATACGAAGGTGAGCAATGCCTCGATAAGGAATGCGCCGCCTGCTGACACTGACATGTATCCTGCGTTAGGACCGTCGCAAGCCTTCATAAAGGCTTCACCATAACCGTTAGCTGCGAAAACGCCTGTCTGACCAAGTCCTGCTGACTTCCAAACGACGAGCAACAATGCGCCTGCAATGATACCGCCGATAATCTGAGCTGCCCAGTAGGTGAGCATCTCTTTGAACGACATGCGACCGTTAGCCCACACGCCGAAACTTACCGCCGGGTTGAGATGTGCGCCGGAGATATGACCGATGCCGTATGCCATCGCCACAACGGTCAAGCCGAATGCGATAGCTACTCCAAGAAAACCTACATGTCCGAAGAGTGCTGTGCCGCAACCTCCGAAAACCAAAACGAATGTGCCGAACAACTCGGCGAAAAACTTGTTACACGTTTTCATGATGTTTATTTTTTTAAGTTAAAGTAACTGCAAAATTACAAAAAGTTTTAAACTTTTGCGAAAATTAAGAAAAAATTGTATTTTTGCGCTGGTGTAATATGATAATATGAACTACAGGCATCGTAAAAAACGTATACAGGCATGGCGTTTGTTTCTGGCGTTTCCGCGGAGTGTATGGTTTAACTTCAGGTTTCTGCCTTGGTCGCAGGCGCGCAAGCTTCCCATCCTGATCTCTAACAAAACAAAAATAGAATCTATGTCGGGCAAAGTGGTCTTCGATACCGATGACTTGCGCATCGGGCTTGTGAAGATAGGCTTCGACGTCTATGAGGGCACCAACTGGCGCCATGAAAACACTCATCTTAATATTCGCGGCACTTTTGTGATACGTGGCAACTGTAAGATAGGCGCCGGCAGCAGTGTGGAAGTGTCCGAAGGGGCTCGGCTCACTGTGGGAAATGAGTTTAACATAGGTCCCCGTTCTCTCGTGATATGCCACAAAGAGATTACATTTGGCGACACTGTGCGTTTCTCGTGGTGCTGCACCGTTATGGATACCGACCAGCATGACCTCGTCGACCTCCAAGGCAATGTCGTCAATCCTGACCGCGCCATAGTATTCGGCAATAATGTGTGGATCGGATGCAACGCAATAATCACCAAAGGCGTGCAGCTTGCTTCCAATACCACTGTTTCCGCAGGAACGCGTCTGACAGGACGTTATGAGGAGCCGTTCACGGTGCTGTCAGGCAACCCTGCCACCGTGGTGCGTCGCGGAGTGCGTAGAAAATAGTTTTTGACTGATTATTTGACTTGATAATATATGAATAAAAAACTCCTTATCATCATTCTGATGACAATTATGACGGCTGTCGCAGTCTATGCACAGAACGACACTCTGTTTACACGTACCGAGCTTTACCATCCTGGTGACTACGGCTCGACAAACTACCGCATCCCTGCCGTCATCACCGCCAAGGACGGAAGCATAGTGGCGGTCACCGACAAACGTAAATTCAATGAGGGCGACCTGCCTCAGGATATCGACATCGTATGTAACCGCAGCACCGACGGCGGCCAGACATGGAGCGAGCCGTATACAATAGCGCAAGGCACCGGCGTCAACCATGGCTTCGGCGACTGTGCACTCGCTTGGAGCAACGACGAAAACGGCCTCATCGCTGTCTTCGTGGGCGGAGTGGGACTGTGGAACTCGACGGCAAGTGAACCTATACGTTCCTACAAATGCTATAGCTACGACAACGGCCAGACGTGGACGGAACCTGTAGACATCACAAATTTCATCTTCGGTGACGACTGCATAATTCCTGAACATCAAACATGGCGCGCCTCGTTTTTCGGCTCAGGCAACGGACTGCTCACCTCAACAGGACGTATCATGTTCGTGGCTGCAATACGTGAAGGCTCGGCACAGTCTTTGTGTAACTACGCTGTCTATTCCGACGACAACGGACTCACTTGGCAGGTCTCAGGTCGCGCCTCGACAGGGGGCGACGAGGCAAAAGTCACGGAACTTGTCGACGGACGCATACTCATGAGCATCAGACACAACGGAAAACGCTGGTATAACATATCCTCAAACGGCGGACAGACATGGCGACCGAACGTCTCATCGTGGAACGACATCATAGCACCTGCCTGCAACGGCGATTTGATTCGTTACACTTCTGTAAATCAAGGATATAACAAGAACCGCCTGCTTCATTCGGTACCGAAAGGCACCCAGCGCACCGACGTCACTGTGTATGTGAGCTACGACGAGGGCGAGACTTGGCCTGTGAGCAAGACCGTAGTGCCTTACAGCTCGGCATATTCGTCGCTCTGCGTGCTTCCCGACGGCACCATCGGCCTCTACGTTGAGGAAAATCCAAGCGGCGAGATGGGTAATTATTCCACCGCTTTCTACAACTTCAGCATCGAATGGCTCACCGACGGCAACGACACCTATGGATTTGACGCCGTTTCTGAGATTTCTGACAACGATTCCTTGAAAATTTATCCCGTTCCGGCCACATCATTGATAAAAATTGAGTCTGACGGATTTAAGAAAATCAGAGTTTTCAATATGAAAGGGCAGACGGTGAAGAAAGTCTCCGTGAAAGGCCAGAATGTTGTGGAAGTCGACATTACGAAACTTGCTGTCGGCACGTATCTCGTTGAGGCTGTTGACTTTAGCGGAAATGTTAAGATGGGAAAATTCGTGAAGTAGATTTTTTCAAAAATTCTAAAAACCGATACGATTTTTTCGTAATTTTGTACCAGATAAAATCTGAGTAAATGGATACTTCTCCAAATCTTTTTATGTTGATTTTCACGGTGTTAGGCTCATTGGGACTTCTTATCTTCGGTATGAAGTCGATGAGCGAGGCGTTGCAGAAGATGGCCGGACCGCAACTGCGTCACATCCTCGGCAAGATGACAACAAACCGTTTTACGGGAATGCTCACCGGTGTCCTCGTCACCGCAGCGGTACAGAGCTCAACCGCCACCACAGTGATGACGGTGTCGTTCGTCAACGCGTCGCTGCTCACGTTGGGACAGGCTATTTCAGTGATTATGGGAGCCAATATCGGCACCACACTCACCGCCTGGATTATGTCGGCAGGCTTTTCGTTCAACGTCACCGACCTCGTGTGGCCGGTCTTCATCATCGCGATGATTCTCATCTATAAGAAACGTCGTGCCACATTCGGCGACTTCCTCTTCGGCCTCGCTTTCATGTTTCTCGGTCTCGGCACACTTCGTGCCACCGGCGTGCAGATGAACCTCGGCGAGAACGAGGCAGTGCTCGGATTCTTCTCGTCGTTTAATCCCAACAGCATCTGGACCACGTTGTTGTTCCTGCTCATCGGAAGCGTTCTCACAATGTGCGTGCAGTCGTCGGCGGCAGTGATGGCTATCACCATGATTCTATGCTCCAGCGGCGCACTCCCGATATATCAGGGTATCGCATTGGTGATGGGCGAGAACATCGGCACCACAGTGACCTCAAACCTCGCGGCGCTCACAGCCTCCACACAGGCTCGAAGAGCCGCCTTCGCACATATGTTTTTCAACGTCTTCGGCGTGTTCTGGATGCTCATAGTGCTGCATCCGTTCATCGACATGGTGTGCTCCATAGTGAGCTACGAGCAAGGCGTCTCCGACCCGGCTAAACTGAGCGTGGTCCTGGCCATGTTCCACACATGCTTCAATATCACAAACACCGTCATCCTCATCGGATTTATACCGCAAATCGAGAAGGTGGTGTGCTGGGCCATCAAAGACAAGAAAGAATTTGAGAGAGAGGCCGTACGTCTGCAATATATCGGCAACGGACTCGTGCAAACACCTGAAATCGCCGTGCTTCAGGCGGAGAAAGAGACCGCCTCATTCGGATTATTCGTGCAGGACATGTTCGCCAAAGTGCGGCTGCTTCTCAACGAGAAAAACGACGGCAAATTCGCGGAAGCCTTTGCCAGCATTGAGAATAAGGAGGATGTTTCCGACCAGATGGAGATAGCTATCGCAAAATATATCGAACAGGTGAGTTTCGACCATCTTAGTGCCGACACAAAGGTGAAAATCAGGCAGATGATGCGCGAAATCAGTGAGCTGGAAAGCGTCGGCGACGCATGCTATAACATCGCGAGGACATTGCGGCGCAGGATGGAGTCGGGGAAAAACTTCACTCAGTGGCAGTATAAGAGCCTGCGCGAGATTATGAAACTGTGCGACGACGCGCTTACTCAGATGAACGCCATCATGATAGGACACCGTACCGAACACGACATCAATGAATCGTTCCGCATCGAAAACGAGATAAACGCAATGCGTCACATGCTGAAAAACGAGAACGTACGCAACGTCAACGAACAGAAATACGACTACGCCGTAGGCACCATGTTCTCCGACCTTGTAACCGATTGCGAGAAACTCGGCGACTATGTCATCAACGTCGTGGAGGCAAGAGTGGGAAAGTAAATTTTAGCTAAAGAATGTTGCCAATCAAAAAATAAGTAGTACCTTTGCAAACCTTTTGAAAAGATGCAATTTTAAATTTTGAATTTTTAAATCTTAAATATTGAATTATGGAATTACCATTTGCAGAAGCGTGGAAAATCAAGATGGTCGAACCCATTAAGAAATCCACTCGTGAACAACGTGAGAAGTGGCTCAACGAAGCCCATCAGAATGTGTTTATGCTGAAAAGCGACTACGTCTACATCGACCTCCTCACCGACTCAGGTACAGGTGCCATGAGCGACCGTCAGTGGGCAGCGATGATGCAGGGCGACGAGAGTTACGGCGGCGCTCGTTCATTCTATCATATGAAAGACACCATCACCGAGCTCACCGGTTTTGAATATGTCATCCCTACTCACCAGGGCCGCGCCGCCGAGAACGTGCTGTTCTCATACCTCGTGAAACCTGGACAGATCATCCCGGGAAACGCTCACTTCGACACCACAAAAGGTCATATCGAGAGCCGTAAGGCATTCGCTATCGACGTCACAGTGCGTGAGGCATACGACACACAGCTCGAAGCTCCTTTCAAAGGCAATGTCGACATCGACAAGCTGGAGAAGATCCTGAAAGAAAACAAAGGCAACGTCCCGTTCTTCGTATTGACAGTGACTAACAATACCGTTGGCGGTCAGCCGGTGAGCATGCAGAATATCCGCGAGACTTGCGAACTCTGTCATAAATACGGCGTGCCGGTCAACATCGACAGTGCTCGTTTCATCGAAAACGCCTATTTCATCAAGACACGAGAGAAAGGTTACGAAAACAAGACCCTCCGCGAGATCGTGAAAGAGATGTTCAGCTATGCCGACTCAATGACAATGTCAGCAAAGAAAGACGCTCTCGTCAACATGGGCGGATTCATCGCAACCAACAAGAAAGAATGGTACGAAGGCGCCAAGTTGTTCTGCATCCCGTTTGAAGGCTTCCTCACCTACGGCGGCATGAACGGCCGTGACATGGACGCCCTCGCAGTCGGTTTGAAGGAAAACATCGAATTCGAAATGGTCGAGACACGTATCAAACAGGTGCATTACCTCGCTTCAAAACTCGATGAATACGGCATCCCTTACCAGCGTCCTGCTGGCGGTCACGCCATCTTCGTCGACGCCGACAAGGTTTTGACCAACATCCCTAAGGAAGAGTTCCCTGCACAGACTTTGACATGCGAGCTCTATCTCGAAGCCGGTATCCGTGCTTGCGAAATCGGTTACGTACTCGCCGACCGTGACCCTGTCACTCGCGAGAACCGTTTCGGTGGCAACGACTTCGTGCGTCTCTGCATCCCACGCCGTGTTTACACCAACAACCACATGGATGTCATCGCAGCCGCTCTGAAGAACGTCTACGACCGTCGCGACACTATCAAACGTGGTTTGGAAATCACATGGGAAGCTGAGCTCATGCGCCACTTCACATGCCAGTTCAAACGTTTGAAATAAATGAATCTCGTATTTGTCATTTCATTGACATTTTGTATATGCACTGCCTCCACTGCGTTTAACATAGAGAAACGCAGTGGTTGGTGGCGCAACATGCTTTTTGTGTGCGCGTTGGCGGCAGGGCAGGGGCTGATGTATTGGTTCGGCTCGCTGCTCGGCGGCACATTCATGCACCGTTTCGAGAGCTTCGCAAAGGTCATCGTGCTCATCATCTGTTTCATGATAGCATTCAGGATGATGACTGACACGCTGAAAATCAAAAGCGGAAAGAACCTTTTCCTTATCGACAAACCAAAACAGCTGATAATCCTTTCCATCGCATTGGGTGTCAACCCTTTGATAGCCGGATTGATTGCCGGTGAGGCGTTTCTTCCTTTGTTTGGCAAAACCACACCTATTATATTAATGGGATTATCCCTCATCTGGGGTCTCATCGGAATCGGAACCAAATTCTCACAAACCAAGCTGCTTGTAAACAGCCTCTTAAATGTTGTGGCAGCTCTGCTGATTCTTGCCACCGGCATCGTTGCCCTGATATAGTTCAAAATCCCCTAAACTTCTAATCTCCTAAACTCCTAAGCTTCTAAGCTTGTAAGCTTATAAACTCAAAGTTGCAGGTGACAATGACGGTTCTAAAGTTATTGTGACTCCAGGAGAAACATTGGCTACAGTTGAATACGAAGATGGCGACAGAATTATTGTTGCCAGCGGCGGTAAGTATGTGGGTACATTGACACGAACAAATGGAATATTCACAGGTACCCTACATAATGTTGTTCCTGGCGAAAAGCTTAGATTCTACTTCCTTGGCAATAAGGAAGGCGAACTCACAGTCGGTGATACTGAATGCTATGTGAGTATCGATGACCAGACGACAGGAAAGCTTCCGGTGCTTTCTGAAGGTGTGTCAGAAGAAGATTTCGACAAAAATGTGACATCTTACACTGCTCATCTCTATAACAAATGCGCATTGGTTAAGTTCATTATTACCAACAACACTACTGCTACTGTGGCCCCAATCTATCTTGGTAAAGGCTATAAAACGGCGCATGTTTGGTTTGACGGTCGTTTCGGTACTACAGACCAATATGAAACAATAAATATTGCCGCAGGAGCTATAGGAACAACAGTTGAGCGATGGGTTATTATGTTGGCACAGGAGAGCCTGGATCCACAAACTAAAACCTATGATAACATCACCGTGCAACAGGGAAAAATAGGTAATATTAAAGAGAATGACTTCAAACCCGCTGGCATTGAAGTTGTATTGAATCCGGTACAATAACGTTAGTCAATTTGGTGAAAAACTAAATTTTAAATAAACAAGCACTAAAATGGCGCCATCATCCGATGGCGTCATTTTTTTTGTTAAATTTTTTTAAGATTTCCACCTTTTTTCTGCAAGGTGTGTTAAAAATTGTTAAAAATCGAAAACCAAAGAATTTTTAGTATATTTTTGCGGAAAGTTTCAAAAATTTATTGTGAAACCTTTTAAATTTTAACAAACATGGACAATAATAATTTAATGATTTATGACGAAGACGATTTGAGGTCAAAAATTCACATAATCCGTAATCGTCAGGTAATGATAGACAGAGACTTGGCCGCAATCTATGGCGTTGAAACACGACGCTTGAACGAACAGGTAAAACGTAATACAGAACGTTTCCCTGAAGACTTTTGTTTTCAACTCAATGATGAGGAATTTGGAAATTGGAAATCGCAAAATGCGACATCCAATTCAGATAGGATGGGATTGCGCAAAAATCCGTATGCTTTTACAGAGCAGGGTGTCGCCATGCTTGCATCCGTGCTTAAAACAAAGACTGCTGTTGATGCAAGTGTCAAAATTGTCAGAGCTTTTGTGGCAATGCGGCATTTTATTATGAATAATGCTAAAATATTTGTGGAAATCCAGGATATAAAAAATCATCTGATAGAGTCGGATATTCATCACAAGGAAAATGACAGGAAAATCGAACAACTTTTCTCGTTAATGGAGCAATCTGATAAAGAAGTTAACGAAGGCCTGTTCTATAACGGCCAGATTTTTGATTCTTATAATTTCATTTCAGATTTGATAAGAAAAGCCAAGAAAGAAATCATTTTAATTGATAATTATATTGACGATTCTGTTTTGAAAATCTTGAATAAAAGAGAAGAAAATGTTTTGGCAACAATCTATACATCCAGAATATCTGAAAATTTAAAATTAGATATAGATAAGCACAACTCTCAGTATTCGCCAATAAATATTCAGATTTTCAAGAAGTTTCATGACCGTTTTTTAATTATAGATAACGATGTTTACCACATTGGGGCATCATTCAAAGACTTGGGGAAGAGTGTGTTCGCATTCTCGAAAATGGGGATCGGAAAAGAAAAAATCTTATTAATTATGTAAAGATGGTTGAAAATATAAAATTTTGTATCTTTGTAATCCTAATTAATATAATTAATTAAATTTTAAACTATTGAATATGAAGAAGTTGAGCGTAATATTATTTTTTTTAATTTCTGCGCTGATTGTAAAATCCCAGCCTCAAGGATATTACAACGGCACCGAAAACCTCACAGGAAACAGCCTGAAATCGGCTCTGCATAATATCATAAAAAATGATAATCATTCTTCATATTCCGGTATGTTGACGGCTTATCAGCAGACCGACGCCAAACCTAACGGCAAAGTTTGGGATATCTATTCCGATGTGCCGAACGGGACGCCTCCTTATCAGTATAATTTCTCTGATAACTGCGGTAACTACAGCGGCGAAGGCGACTGCTATAACCGCGAACATCTGTGGGCACAGTCGTGGACAAACAACGACGGCACACATAAAACCGATCTTAACCATGTCCTCCCAACCGACGGTTTTGTCAACGGTAAACGAAGCAACTATGCCTTCGGAGAGGTGAGAAACGCCACATGGACATCCAGAAACGGCAGCAAGCTCGGCTCAAGCGCAGTAAACGGCTTCAATGGCACCGTGTTTGAACCTATCGACGAATATAAAGGCGACATCGCCCGCGCACTTATGTACGTCAGCGTACGCTACTATACTGAAGACAGCAGCTGGGATAACTCCGACATGACAACGAAATCAGTAATCAAAGACTGGGCCATGACAATGCTGCTCCGCTGGCACGAGGAAGACCCGGTGTCACAAAAGGAAATCAACAGAAACAACGCTGTCTACAACATACAGCACAACAGAAACCCGTTCATCGATTACCCTGAATTCGCCAACAAGATATGGGATTCGCATTGGAGCATAGGCGAGAATGAATACACTGTTCTGGTTAACGTGTGGCCGAATCCTGCGACATCTACAATAAACATCAAAGGCGAGAACCTCGAGGCTGTATATATGTACAATGCCGTCGGACAACTCGTCCTCACTATCGATGTCAGCGACAGCGACGTGCAGTCGACAATAGACGTAAGCGGCTTCAACAGCGGCATCTATTTTATGAATGTAATAACAAGAAACGGAGGCTCGGCTCTTAAAAAAGTCGTTGTACAATAATGTTTTATCTTACAAAAATATTTCATTTTGAAGCGGCGCACGCCCTCAACGGCTACGACGGTAAATGCCGTAACATCCACGGTCACTCTTACGAAATGCGCGTGACGGTGAAAGGCTTGCCTCTCAACGAACCGGGAAACCCTAAAAACGGCATGGTGATTGATTTCCATGACTTGAAAACCATTGTTAATCAGGAAGTTGTGGATAAACTCGACCACGCGTTCATAATCGGAAACAATATGCCAAAGGATTTTGTCGAAATCACGAAACATAACTTCGATAAAGTCGTGGAACTGCCTTATCAGCCAACAACTGAAAACATGCTTGCCGATTTCGCTGAGAGAATCAAGAAACGCTTGCCGCAACACGTTGATTTATATGGTGTTACGCTTCAAGAGACACGCGACAGCATAGCTGAATGGAGAGAGGAATAAGATGATTTCAATTCAAAATCTGAGCATACATTTCACCGGTCAGGACCTTTTCACCGACATCAATTTCATGATTCGGGAGAAGGACCGCATCGGTCTCGTGGGCAAGAACGGCGCCGGAAAGACCACTCTAATCCGAATAATCGCAGGCCTCGAGCAGCCTTCACACGGCGACGTGGTTATGTCTGAAGACGTCACTATCGGCTACCTGCCTCAGGAAAAGAACATCCATTCCACTAAGACTGTTCTTGAGGAGACGATGACGGCATTCGAGGAGTATCATCAGATTGAGAAAAAACTGGCTCAGTTGCAGGATGAACTCTCGCAACGCACTGATTATGAAAGCGATAGCTATCAGAAACTCTGTGAACGGATGAGTGCTCTCAACGAGCGTCTCACCCTCATCGGTGGTCATTCGGCAGAAGGCGAGGCCGAACGCATCCTTGTCGGATTGGGTTTCGACCATGAAGACATGCTGCGTGAGATGAACGAGTTCAGCAACGGCTGGCAGATGCGCGTGGAACTGGCGAAAATCTTGCTCCGCAAGCCGAAACTGCTGCTCCTCGACGAGCCTACCAACCATCTCGATATCGAGTCAATACAATGGCTCGAAGGCTATCTTAAGAGTTACTACGGCGCAATATTCATGGTGTCGCACGACCGCGCCTTCCTCGACCATATCACGATTAGAACCATCGAGATTTCGGGCGGCAAGATTTACGACTACAGATGTGCCTACACAGAGTTCGTGGAGCGTCGCGAGGAGCGTATCGACATGCAGAAGGCCGCTTTCGACAACCAACAGCGCGAAATCAAGGAGATAGAGGCGTTCATCGAACGTTTCCGATATAAAGCCACGAAAGCAAAACAGGTGCAGTCGCGAGTGAAACAGCTCGAGAAGATGGATTTGGTCGAAATCGACGACCGCGACAAGTCGGTGATGCATTTCAAGTTTCCGCCGGCGCCGCATTCAGGCAAGGTGACTCTGGAACTGAGTCATGTGTCGAAATCTTACGGCGAGAAAAACATCCTCAACGACATCAATTTGTTGATTCCGAGAGGGGAGAAGATAGCGTTCGTGGGTCGTAACGGCGAAGGAAAATCAACTTTGGCGAAGATAATCTGCAGCGTGCTCGACCATACTGGCGAGGTGAAACTCGGTCACGAAGTGAAAATCGGCTACTACGCTCAGAATCAACAGGATATGCTCGACCCGGAGAAGACGGTGTTCGAGACTTTAGACGATGTGGCGACTGGCGACATGCGCGTGAAGGTGAAGTCGTTGCTCGGTGCGTTCCTCTTCAGCGGCGAGACCATCGATAAAAAAGTCAAGGTGCTGTCGGGTGGCGAGAAAGCGCGTCTGTCGTTGGCAAAAATGTTGCTTTTCCCGACGAATCTACTGGTTCTCGACGAGCCTACCAACCATCTCGACATGCTCTCGAAAGATATCCTGAAGTCAGCACTGCTTCAGTTCGACGGTACGCTTATTGTGGTCTCACACGACCGCGACTTCCTTCAAGGCCTGACAACCAAGGTCTACGAGTTCAGGAAACCGCATATCAAGGAATATATCGGCGACATCTACGATTTCTTGGAGGAGAAACGCCTAAAGGAACTCGACGATTTGAACCGTCAGCAGAAGATTCAGCAACAGACCACGCCTGCTGTATCTCAAAATAAAATAGATTACGAAGCTAAAAAACGCGACGATCGCGAGAAAAAACGTGTCGAGAAGGAAATAAAGAAACTCGAGGAACAGATTGATGCTCTCGAGAAGGAACTTGCTGATTTAGATGAGGTTATGGCAAACCCTGCCGCACATCCTGACATCACGGTCGACGACAATTTCTACTGGAATTACGGTAAAAAGAAAGAGGAATTGCAGTATCTCATCGACAAATGGGGCGAACTCGCAATGTAATTTTCTCGGTCGCCTTTGGCTCAAAATCTGAAGAAAATCTATTTAAAAAATCTTAAAATTTTTCTTCCAAGTATTTTTTTAGATTTTTTATATGATTTTTTTACGATTTCTTGCCCTTTAGGGCAATCCATTATTTGGTTGTAGAAAGTTTATTTTCTACAGGAATGGCGTAAATTCCCAGTAAAATCTCAGTAAACCGTGGTTCTGCCTCGCTGCCGAGCTCTTCATAAAGCTTCGAGAAAATCTTATCGCAATAAGCTTTGAACGTGTCTTTCTCTTCCTGAGTGTAATGGCTTTTGAATGTGGAAGTGCCCGATAACCAGTCGTGTGCGATGTAATTATTAGGATAGAGCCTGTAATTCTCGTAAATCCTCTTGTCAATCAAGTCAGCTACAGCCGGCACAATCTCGTGTTTGTCGGCGCCTTCGTATTGTTTCAAATCGTCGTAAGTGATTGTCGGACAGATAGCTATGTTCATGATGCCTTTTTTCTTCTTGATGCCGGAAACTATGCTGTCCATGTCTTCCATCGGCTGTTTCACATATACGCCGTCGCGTTCCTTGATATAGCTCTCTCGTGCCTTCATCATGGCGCAAGGCTCGTATTCATACGACGTCGCAATAGGTGTGATGTTGAGTTCCGCAAGGTTCGGGACAAGATTTTTTCTGTCGCCCGACATCGAAAACATGGTGATGAGTCCGTGGTCTGTCTTGTCGTTTCCGTCCTTCGTCCTGCCGTTGCGCTGCGCAATCCATACCGATTTGTTTTCTCTGATGAGATATCTGATATAATCTGAAAGATGTTGCGAATTTTGTGTCAGCTCTCTGACATTCTGCGACCTCTCGACTTTGAACATCTTATTGCATTTGCTGAGAATGTCGATGGCTTCGCTCAAGATGAGATTTCTTCCGAATGCGATGTTGCAGGTGTCGAAACCGTTGTTAAACAAGCACATCTGAAGGATGAAAGCGTCTAATGTGATGTCACGGTGATTGCCGGTGAACAGATATGCCTTGTCTTTTTTAATAAGGTCAAATCCCTGAGTGTCAACGCGTTTTGTTGTTGTGGTCGTAATAAGCTGAACAAAACGTGTCATAATTATGCGTTGGAACTCGTCGGTGGTTTTGATGCTTCTCAATACGTTGTTGACCTCCTCATCCGACATGCCGGGGAACGCCATTTTAGCTAACGAAAGTGAGGTCTCGTCATGGATGAAGTATTCCATTGCGGCTGGAATTTCTTCATCTTTATAAGACCTTATATCTTCAAATTGTTCAGGTATCATTTTAAAATCATCTATTCAACTATCATAAATGGCATAAGAGCTTGTATGCCGTTGAGCCTTGAGACGTTTTCGAAGGTCTCAATATATGTATAATTGCTTCCTAATCTCTTCTTAATCAATGATTTTGTGTAAGGTTCTGTAAGGTTGCCGCTCAGCAGTGTCTCCATCAGATCCTTTTGTTTCGGATAATTTTTGATGGAATAATCTTTCAGGTTAGCTTTGTTTGCGGCATATTCGATGGCTTTGTCGAGGCCGCCGAGTTCGTCGACGAGACCGAGTTCTAGGGCGTCGGCTCCGGTCCACACTCTGCCTTGTCCGATGGAGTCGACGTAGCTCTGACGCAGTCCGCGTGTGCGTGCCACGAGAGCGGTGAAATCGTTGTATGTTTTGCCGACGTATTTCTGTAACATCGCTTTCTGGTAGTCTGTCAGAGGCTCGGTGATGCTTCCGAAGTCGGCGTTTTTATTTGTTTTCGCCACGTCGAATGTGAGTCCGACTGTCTCGTTGAGGAACTTTTTCGCGTTAGGGAACGTGCCGAACACTCCTATTGAGCCTGTGAGTGTCGTCGGATCAGCGAAGATGTAGTCGCCTTCTGATGAGATCCAGTAACCGCCTGATGCGGCGTAGTTGCCCATGGAGATGATGAACGGCTTCTCTGCTTTCGCCAGTTCCACTTCACGACGAATCACCTCTGATGCCAAGGCGCTGCCTCCTGGAGAGTTCACACGCATCACGATGGCTTTCACTTTCTTGTTCTCGCGTGCTTCGCGTATGGCTTTCGACAACGTTGTCGAGCCGATGGTCGCATCGTCACCGTCACCGTCGATGATTTGTCCGTTGGCATAGATGACAGCGATTTTGTCGGCCTTCGCCTTCGGCTCCGGCCGTGCACTGGCATATTGTGAGTTAGTCACAACATTGATTTTCCCTGATTTTTCAATGTCTGCCAAGTCTTTGATTCTCGCAATGATTTCGTCTCTGTAGGCGAGGCCGTCGACAAATCCTTCGTCAAGAGCCACTCCCGCATCGAAAGTCAAGGCCAAGTTATCGGCTAACTCGTTGATTCTCTGTATGTTGATGCCTCTCGAAACGTTGATGTCGCTGACAATCTTAAACCAGATTGAGTTGAGGAGTTTCTCCATCTGCTCACGGTTGGCGTCGCTCATCTTGTCGAGGAAATACGGCTCAACAGCACTCTTGAACTTGTTGTTCGGACCTCTAATTATCTGAATCTCAATGTCAAGCTTGTCCAAAAGGTGTTTGTAGAACATTATCTGCGAGGCCATTCCGTGGATGTCGAGCATGCCGTCAGGATTGATGTAAATCTCATTGCCGGCGGTGGCGAGATAATATGCGTTTTGCGCCATCGTCTCAGAGTAAGTGATGACGAACTTGCCTGATTCTCTGAAACTTATGATGTGATTTCTGATTTCTTCAATGTTTGCCGGCGACGTTCCCACTGATGACATCTCAAGGAAAATACCGCTGATGTTAGGGTCGTTTTTTGCGTAGTCGATGTTCGCGATGATGTCGTTCATGCCCGACATGTCGGCGTTTTTGTTCTGCAAACTGCCCAAAACCGATGATAAATTGTCGCTGGATGTCCTCTCGGGAATGTCATAGCTTAAGTCCATGTAGAGAACAGATTTCGGCTTCACTGTGACCGTGCTTTGGCTGCTTGAACCGATGGTCCAAATTAATATTATGAATAAAATGATGAGCATCAATGCCGATCCGAGGCATGACGCGAACATAAATTTGAAGAATTGTTTCATACAACAAAATTTTTTTCAAAGATACAAATTCTTTCATTATATTTGCATTTTGTAAGGCAAAAAAATTTTCATGGCTTCTGAAAAAGTTTTTATATTGTTGGGTTCAAATCTCGGCGACCGCGAACTGATTGTAAATCAGGCGTGTGAGATGATGGGGAAGAGGTGCGGCGAGATTGTGGACAAGTCAAGCCTTTACGAATCGGAGCCTTGGGGATTTCAGTCGGAACAATGGTTTCTCAATCAGGTGGTTGTGATGGACACTTCGTTGCAGCCTGATGAACTTATGAACACACTGCTGTCGATTGAGAAAGAGCTTGGCCGCGACCGTAGCGTTCATCATGATGGATATGTCTCGCGTCCGATAGACCTCGATATTCTTTATTTTGGTGATAAAATAATTGAAACACAGATGGTTACGGCGCCGCATCCGCGTCTTCACCAGCGCCGGTTTACGTTGCTGCCGCTATGTGAGATTGCACCTGATTTCGTGCATCCGCTGCTTAAAATGACTAACATTCAGCTCCTCGAGTCGTGTGAGGATTCAGGGAAAGTCAATATATATTATAAGGTGTTATGAGGTATAATTACGTGGCAATAGAAGGTACGATGGGCGCCGGCAAGACGACACTCTCGACGAAAATCTCCAAAGATTTCAACGGAAAGCTTATCTTGGAAGAGTTTGAACCCGACAAGAACCCTTTCCTTGCCAAGTTTTATGAGGAACCCGACAAATATGCCTTCCAGGTTGAGATGACGTTTCTTGCACTGCGTTTTCAACAGCTGAAGGATAAACTCGGCAATCTTGACCTGTTTCACGATTTCATAATATCGGATTATTATGTTGCGAAATCGCTTATTTTCTCGCGCGAGAACCTGCAACCTGACGAATACGACCTGTTTTCGAGGTTTTTCAATATCATTTTTTCGAACATACCTAAGCCTGAGCTGATGGTTTATCTCTATCTCGATGTCGAGCATCTGCAGCACAACATCCGCAAACGTGGCAGGGAATATGAGCAAAAAATAGAAGACTCATATCTCGAGCATCTGCAGCAAGGTTATTTCGACTTTATCAAACAGCAGACCGACATGAGAATCTTGATTCTGGACACAAATAACATTGACTTTGTGGCTAACAGGCGTGATTACGAAAAGGTCGTCGAAGCCATCGACCAGCCTTATGATATAGGCATTCACCGTTTGGTTTTATGATAATAAAAAAAAGGTCTCCAAATCGGAGACCTTTTCTATTTTGTGTTACACAAATCTTATTTGTTGATGAAGACCTGTGTCTTTCTGAGGCTGTCTAACAGTTTGCCGAGCTCAGGATTCTGCATTCTCATCTTGTTCAATGTAGCTGTTGGATCTTCTGAGTTCTTAATCTGCTCAGCGATTTCAGCTTTGTTGGCGATTGTAGAATTCTCGAGAGCTGCATAGAAACCGTCCCAGTCTGAACCCATGCCCTTTGCAGAGAATGTGATGCCTTCTGCCTGGTCACCGAGTTTCTCCTGGATGAAGTCGGCTGTTGCTTGTGCACGGTTTTCTGAGAGCTTCTGGTTCTGCTCCTCGTTACCCTCTGGTGAAGCGTAACCGACAGTCATGATGGTGCTGATTTCTCTGCCATTGTCGAGATCTTCTTTCACCTTGTTGACTTCTTCTCTGTTGGCTTCGTTGTCTTCAACTTCAGCTTTGTTGACTTTGAATGTGAGGTGGATGTCTTTCTCTTCAAAGTTTTCAAGTAATTCAGCGTCATCAGCTTCATCTTCTTCCGGAGCGTATGGATGCTCGTCTATGTACTTCTGGATACCTTCCTGGATAGCTTTGTCGATTGCATCCTGGTCAATCTCGCAAGGAACTGGCTCACATGGAACCGGCTCGCATGGATTTGGTTTCGGTTTTCTGAATTTGAATCTGAAACCGACGTTGAGTGATGTATACCATTCATAGTGATCGCCGCTCTCATAACCGTCCAAAAGGTCTGTGTCGGTGTATGTCCAAGTGAAATCAGTGAAGACAGAAATTCTTCTGTTGATGTTGAATTCGAGTTCAGCACCAAACGGGACCTCCCATGCAAGGATTCTGCCGTCTAAACCGTCACCTTTCTTATCACTTGGAGAATCGCTGTAACCGTATCTGACCATCTGACCGTTTGCGTCAGTGATTCTTGTCTGGAAGTGCATCTGGCCGATACCGACATGTGGCTTGAAGCCAATGATTCTATCAGGATTGTAACCCAAAATAAGGCTAACGAGGTCGGCTGCTAAATTGATGTCATACTCAAAATAACCGCAGTTTTCAATCCTGAAATGATTTTTCCAAGAACCTCTGAGTGTACCGGTTGTGAATCTTAAATAAGCGCTGAAGTGCTTGCCAAATGCGTAACCGCCATGGAAACCGACCTGTGGGATGATGTTCTTGAAGTCGAAATCCTTGTTGTCACCATAGAGGAATGTTGTACCTTCATCAAAGCCTACAAACCAGTAGTTTGTTTTTTCTTTGTTCTGATTGTCATTAGTGTTCTCCTGACCGAAGAATGTCAATGGCAATACTGCTAATACAATGATTAACAGTGATTTAATAGTAAATTTACTCATAATCATGAATTTTGTTATTAATTAAAATTTTCACTTTACATCGCGTGCAAAAATACAAAAAAATATGATATGTATGTTAAAAATACATAAAATTAATACAATTAATTCAAAAATGACTTCAAACATCTGAAGAGATGGTACATGATTATTCCGCCGCTTACCGACACGTTTAACGAATGTTTTGTGCCTTCCTGGGGTATCTCGATAGCTTGCTCACAATAGGGAAGTACCGCATCGTCGACGCCATCCACTTCATTGCCGAAGATATATGCTGTTTTTTCTTCCGGCGTGAAATCGTCAAGTTTGATGCTGTTTTCCACCTGTTCGACGGCAAAAATCTTATATCCGATGGATTTCAAATGCTCGCAGGCCTCGGCTGTCGTCTCAAAATACTGCCAATCAACGCTTTCGTCGGCACCCAATGCGGTTTTGTGAATCTCGCGATGCGGCGGACGTGCTGTTATTCCACAAAGATAAATCGCCCCGATACGGAACGCGTCGGCAGTCCTGAAAAACGAGCCGATATTCTCCATTGAACGGACATTGTCGAGCACAATAACGACTGGCAATTTCGTAACATTGTGATAATCAGTCACATTAAGACGGTTTAACTCTGGCATTGTAAGCTTGCGCATAAATGAAAAATTTTTGCAAAAATAGTCTTTTTTTTGAGTGATGATTCTGGAAAAATTTGTAATTTTGTAAATTATTAGCATCAAATTTTTAGCATTAAAATTATGGCAAAATCCAACGATACTCCATTGATGAAGCAGTATTATGCTTTCAAGGCGAAATATCCTGAGGCGATGCTGTTGTACCGCGTGGGCGATTTTTATGAGACTTATGGTGATGATGCGGTGAAGGCTTCAGAGATTTTGGGTATTGTTCTGACGCGTCGTTCCAGTGCCATGTCGCAAAGCATCGAGCTGGCTGGTTTTCCGCATCATGCGCTCGACACCTACCTGCCGAAGTTAGTGCGTGCAGGCTTGAAAGTGGCTGTGTGTGAGCAACTTGAAGACCCGAAAGCAGCCAAAGGCATAGTGAAACGAGGTGTGGTGGAGTTGGTGACACCGGGCGTCACATACGATGATAACGTGCTGACACAGAAAGAGAACAATTTCCTTGCGTCGGTGCATCTCGAGAAAAACGAAAGCGGAATAGCGTTCCTCGACGTCTCGACAGGTGAGTTTTACCTTACACAAGGCAACAATGAATATATCGACAAGCTACTACAGAGTTTCAACCCTTCGGAAGTGCTGTGCCAGCGTAACAAACGCCGTGATTTTATCGAGACTTTCAGCGATAAGTATTTCCTCACCGTGTTCGACGACTGGGTCTTCACCGATGATTATGCCAACGACATCCTGACAAGGCATTTCAACACCACTTCGCTGAAAGGCTTCGGCGTCGACGATTTTCAAAAAGGCATCGTGGCGGCTGGTGCTGCGATACATTATCTGCATGAGACTCAACATGATAAGATAGATTATATCACCTCGCTTTCGCGAATCGACCAAGGGCAGTTTGTGTGGCTCGACAAGTTCACGATACGTAATCTTGAACTTCTGAACACCCCGAATCCTAACGCTAAAACGCTTATTGACGTCATCGACAAGACTGTCTCGCCAATGGGTTCGCGTCTCTTGCGCCGCTGGATCTCGCTGCCGTTGAAGAACAAAGAGCAGCTACAGGCACGCTATGAGGTGGTGGATTATTTCTTCAAACACAGGGATGTCATCGACAAATTTCAGGATGCGATACGCCAAGTCGGTGATTTGGAACGACTTATCTCCAAAGTGTCGCTCGCTCGGGTAAACCCTCGCGAGCTCCTGCAGGTGGCGCATGCTCTCGAACAAGTCAAAGAGATTCGTACACTCTGTCAAGATAGTGAAAATGATTCCGTAAAGGCATTTGCTGAGCAACTAAATCCTTGTGAATCAATAAGAGACAGAATCAAAAAAGAGATACGTCCCGATGCGCCTGCATTGACATCTAAAGGCAACTACATAGCCGAAGGTGTGAACGCGGAACTTGATGACCTGCGCAGCCTTTCACGCTCGGGCAAAGATTACCTTATTAATATACAGCGCCGTGAGATGGAGGCGACAGGAATAAGCTCGCTGAAAGTCGGATTCAACAATGTTTTCGGGTATTATCTCGAGGTCACGAACACACACAAAGACAAGGTGCCTGCCGAATGGATCCGCAAACAGACTCTGGCAAACGCGGAACGTTACATCACGGAGGAACTGAAGGAATACGAACAGAAAATCCTTGGCGCGGAAGAGAAGATACAGGTCATTGAAGAGAGAGTATACACAGAACTCGTGGCAGCTACAGCGGAGTTCATCGCACCTATACAGCTTGATGCTGCATTGGTCGGAAAGATAGACTGTCTCGTCAATTTCGGCTTCATCGCACTGAATAATAACTACGTCATGCCGACGGTCGACGACTCGTATGTCATTGATATTAAAGAAGGTAGACATCCCGTCATCGAACAACTGATGCCGGTGGGGGAGGAGTATATCTCCAATGATGTCTATCTCGACCGCGAGAAACAGCAGATTATCATCATCACCGGACCTAATATGTCGGGTAAGTCGGCACTGCTGAGGCAGACGGCACTCATTGTTTTGTTGGCGCAGATAGGCTCGTTTGTGCCGGCATCGGAAGCACGTATCGGCTTGGTGGATAAGATTTTCACACGTGTTGGCGCAAGTGATAACATCTCTTCCGGAGAGTCTACTTTTATGGTGGAGATGAACGAGACAGCCTCGATTTTGAATAATGTTTCCAATAGAAGTCTGATTTTGCTTGACGAAATCGGACGCGGTACGAGCACTTACGACGGCATCAGCATAGCATGGGCTATCACCGAATACCTTCACGAGCACCCGACGATGCGTGCAAAGGTGATGTTTGCCACTCATTATCATGAACTTAACGAGATGGAAGCCTCGTTCAAGAGGATTAAGAATTACCATGTTACGGTGAAGGAAGTGGGCAACAAAGTGGTGTTTTTACGCAAACTGAAACGTGGCGGCAGTGCTCACAGCTTCGGTATTCACGTGGCTGCGATGGCCGGAATGCCTCGTAAAGTCATCGACAGAGCCGACGCACTGCTCTCGATGCTCGAGAAATCTCACTCGCACGACAACCTTGACGAAGCCGTGAAGGAAAGCAAGCAAATCGACAATATGCAGCTCAGTTTCATTCAGCTCGACGACCCATTGTTGTTGCAGATCAAAGACGATATTTTAAATATCAACATCGACACACTGACGCCAGTGGAAGCTCTGATGAAGCTTAACGAAATCAAAAAAATGCTGAAAAACTACTGATTTTTTAGTTTAGAGTTTATGCTTTAGGACTTAAAGCAGTTGAAAAGTGTAGTGCTGATATTTTATAGTAATTGATAATCAAGCGATTATAATTAGGAAAAAATTTTTCATTTTTTTTATTTTCATATTTAAAAAAGTTGTACTTTTGCACCGTCAAAACAAGAAGCAAGTTGTTTTGTGGTTCCAAGCGGACTTCTTGGAGCAGCGAGAGCAAAGACAAAGAATTTGGTTTTGCCGAGTCGTGACAAGAAGCCGCAAAATTTTGGAACAAAATTTTGCGGAAATAGCTCAGTTGGTAGAGCACGACCTTGCCAAGGTCGGGGTCGCGAGTTCGAGTCTCGTTTTCCGCTCACGGTTCTTTAAAATATTTAAGAATCTCATGGTTCCAAGCGGAGTTTTTGGAGCAGCGAGAGCAAAATCAAATTTATTTGTTTTGCCGAGTCGTGACAAAAACCCGCAATTTTTGGAACAAAAATTGCGGAAATAGCTCAGTTGGTAGAGCACGACCTTGCCAAGGTCGGGGTCGCGAGTTCGAGTCTCGTTTTCCGCTCTAAGATATAAGTGCCTGAGTGGCGGAATCGGTAGACGCGCCGGACTTAAAATCCTGTGTCCATTGTGGACGTGCCGGTTCGACCCCGGCCTCAGGTACGAAAAGA
>JAGCFU010000005.1 GCA_017649945.1 Bacteroidales bacterium
CTTACCACCATTGCATTAGTCGCATTCATCATCTGGCTTTGCTTGGAAATCAGCCCGGAATTCAAAATGCCCGCACTGATATATGGGGATTTATTCAGTAAAAGCAAGTATTTCTGCATGGCAGACTGCGGTTTGCTCACATTTATCATGCCAGTGCTCATCACCGGACTTATTTTGGTCGGTTTTTCAAAAGAAAAGATCGAAGATGAATTTGTGAAAAGCATTCGAGAACAAAGTCTTGTTTGGGCTACATATTGTGCAGCTATCTTATTGGTTATCTTCACATTAACCATATATAGCCTGTCTTATCTGTATGCCATCTACTCTATTTTCCCACTGTTTTTGATTCTTTTCATCATCAAATTCAGAATCGAGTTGCATAGAGCTAACAAAGGAGGTGAAAAATGAAAAACCGTTTGAAAATAGCGCGTGCCGAGCTCGACATCACGCAGGAAGAGCTTGCAAAACGCATAGGAGTGAGCCGTCAGACCATCAACGCTGTGGAATCGGGGAAATACGTTCCGTCTACTGTGCTTGCACTGAAGATGGCGCAGGTGTTCGGGAAAAGCGTGGAAGAGATTTTCATGCTCGAAGACGAAGATTAATTCTCAAATCATGTCACAAAAAGCTTTTCTAAAACGTCTTATATTCGAATTTGATTGAAAGATGAATTCAGAATTTGAATTGACATACCGAAGCAACTACCAGCGGTTGTTCAGGATTGCGGCTAAAATGCTCCGCGATTCTGACGCCGCCCGCGACGTGGTCCACGACGTCTTCATGTCTTATTATTTCAATTGTGAAAACAAAAAAGTCATAAACGACTCGAAAAACTGGCTCATCAGATGCACCATAAATAAAGGTGTCGATTTCTTGCGCAAAAACAAGAAAATCATCTCTGATGAAACCGCTGTCAGACAAGACAACACATCGCAAAACATTGATAATCAGATAGATTTAATGAGTTTATCGAATCTGATTTCAAAACTCGACGGCAAAGACCAATCGCTGGTGGTGCTTTACAGCGAAGGCTATTCCTACAAGGAAATCGCCGAAATTACAACCATGAATTTCAATTCTGTCGGAAAAACCTTATCACGAATTTTGGAAAAATTAAGGAGGGATTATGAAACACTTTGATGAAATAACAATCCAGAAATACCTCGACAACGAGCTTTCTCCGGAAGAGAGAAACGATGTCGAAAAACATCTTGAAAACTGCCAAGAATGCAGCAAACAAGTTGAAAATCAGCGTGTTTTTGCCGAAAATGTAAAGAAATCAATTGAAGCATTCGTGCCAAATGAAGCTGAGATTCCGGATTTCAAGATTGCATACCAACCGAAGAAAACGAGAACCTTAAGAATAGTCTTAATCTCTTCTATTTCAACGGCTTGCGCGATATTATTGGCGTTTTTCATCATCAAAGGTTTCAAAAAAGAACCTGAAAACTACGACATCTACGACTTCATCACCATTGAGGAGTATGATGCCAACAAGCCCATGACTGAACAGCTGTTTACATATATTGAAAATAACATTTAAAATTTAACACAATGAAAAAACTGCTTCTAATAATTACAATTCTGTTTGCATCGTATATCATTGATGCACAGACTATTAACCTTGTAAAAGATGAGTCGTACGCTGTTGGCGGAGATTGGGCAAAAATATGTGACAATGCAAAAAAAATGACTGTTTTCGACGACGGTACAGCCATGATAAGCCACACCAATGAAAACCGTTATTCGCTGTTCGACAAAAACGGCAAGTTATTGAAAGACATCAAGATTTACTTCGAAGACGGAAAGAAAAAGCCTTTCAACCTTCAGCCCGTTTTAGGAAAAATCAACAACCTCTATTTCACTGGAACAAACAGTCAGGGAATTATCTATTTCTTTAATGATAACGGATTGATTGTCAATGAAATAACTATTGATTTCTCAAGCCATGAAATGATTCCGCTTGCAAATGATAAGATTGCGCTTTTCGGAGGCACTTCATGGGAAACACAATGGCATTATTTTGTTGCTATTTTGGATATTGGCACCGGTGATTATCATATCGTATATGATGATTTTGAAGAAACCACTTCTATTGGTGGCGAATATATGATTTATGCCAAGGCGTTAATAAACCACAGAGTAGATATGGTTAAGATTTCAGACAATGTTTTGGCAATTGCTTTGCCGGATGCGGGAAAGCTGTTACTTTATAATATCACTGAAAGCAGCCTGATTGAAAAGAAACTTGATTGGCAACCAAAAGTTTTGTCGGTTGAAGAACAGAAAAAAATGCAGTCTGATGCTATCGAAAAGTATAAGAAGGAATTCGATATTTGGCAAAAATATCCAAACCCGGAGAAACTGGCCGAGAAACAGCAGCAGTTTGTCAAACAGCTTGAAAACGGCATGAATCACATCACAGAGCCGTTAACTGTATCGTGGTTTACATCAGCAATCAAAGGCAATGGCGACAACATCATATTCTTTGAATATATTGACGAAGCGGGTAAAAACTCATTCCATGCTTATTCAGTGGGGCAAAATAAAACCATCTCTAAAAACTCATTCCAGTGCACTGATTACGACCTTTCAATAAAAAAGAATAAGTTTGTTATCCATAACGGCTATGTGTATGGAATTCAGAATGTTAAAGGTTCGGAAAATGATCTGAGATTGGTGAGATTCGAAATGAAATAAAAACGTCAATCATCTATAAAACACCATGTAGAGACGCCATATTATGACGTCTCTACGTGTTTTGTATCCACTTTTTCAGTTCTTCAACGCGTTTTTGATATTTCTCCAACTGACTTTCAACGAAATCATCGCTGTATTTTCTATCGCAGAAGCCATTGCCGCGAGCGACGTATTCATCATCGTAGAGAGAACCTAAGACATCTTCATAGTTCTCAACATATTGTTGATTTTCAGCCAAAAGACGTTTCAAATAGTCCAAATCAGCTTCAAAAGAGTCGCCTGAGGAAAAAATATAGCGTTTTTTCATTAAAAGCCATTATTTTGAATGTGCAAAATTATAAAAAATAGCCCTATTTTTAAACATTTTTCAAAAAATCGAATTTATTTGTCATTGTATTTGAAATAATTACTAATTTTGAAGCCTTAAGTGTTAATTTATGTTAAATTAAAAAAACTATCATTATGTTATTACAAATATTAATCATTGTTGCTATGCTTGGAGCACCGGCATTGGCAATATTCTCCGTCTTCAGAAGAATAAAAAACAACAATCCTAACATAGCCGGCTATGTTTACAACGGAAAAAATTGGGTGGCATGGCTGCTGGTGTTCAGTATCATTGCGACATTGTTTATTGGCTTTATCATGCCTATTTTTGACGGTAGAGAAGGATATCATCCGGAATGGGGTACTTTGTGGTTAATCCTTTTAGCCGTGATATTGTACATTTGCTATGCCATTATCGCTTTCATTCCAGCTTCCGCTGAAGAAATAGAAGAGAGTAAAAAAGCCGGAAACACTGTTTTAGGCAGTATCGGTGAATCAGCAGTTTCAATTTTCAGTATTATCATGGGTGTGATAGGCGCTACTCTTATGGCTCTTCCGGCTATGATAGGTGAAGCTTTGAATCCAACCCTCGCTATTAAGAACATCGGAGGCACGCTCTATAGAGTCGTCGGAACAGGTTTCGGTTATACTATTAGCGGAATCATTGCCTTAGCGTTCATTGCAATTATAGTGTTTGTGATTATTTACATCGCAGCATTGGTTTTCGCAATTATCGGCACATTCGCAATAGGTCTCATTGCAATAATAAAATTTGTGAAAAACAACGGCAGCCTTTTAAAAAAGGAATAGTTGATTATGATATTTCAGGTGCTGTCTCGATGATTTTTTGTTTCAGCTCCATCAAGTCCCAGGCGTCTTTCACATCAAAGGCGCCTATTTTTGTACGCCTCAACGATATCAAACAAGCGCCGTTGCCGAGAGCCTGACCGAAGTCGTTGACCAAAGAGCGGATGTAGGTGCCTTTGGAGCATTTCACCATGAAATCGACCTTCGGGAAATTGGTTGTATCAATCTGAAAATCCTCGATATGCACGAGACGCTCCTTCAACTCGAGTTCCTCGTCGGAACGGGCATAGTCGAAAGCTCGCTTGCCTTGAATCTTGATTGCAGAAAACTTCGGTGGACGCTGCATTATGTCGCCGATGAATTTTTTACGTGCCTCGTCCAACATTTCAGGCGTTATATTTTCCGTTGTAAAGAACTGATTTGGCTCGCTTTCAAGGTCGAAAGTGGGCGTAGTCTGCCCCAACAGCATGGTACCTGTGTAAACCTTCTCCTGTGCCTGGAAATTGTCGATTTGCTTGGTCATCCGGCCGGTGCAGAGAATCAGCAAACCTGTGGCAAGAGGATCCAATGTGCCGGCATGCCCGACTTTCAGTTTCCGAATCTGATGGTATTTCTTGATGACAGCACGAATGAGATTGACAACGTCGAACGACGTCCAATCCAAGGGCTTGTCTATCAAAAAGACTTCTCCTTCTTCAAATGAAAAATTCTTTGCTAATTCGTTCATGCGAAACAAATTGCGAGGATACCAACAATTACGCAGTATATTGCGAAATACACCAGCTTGCCTTTCTTCACAATGCTAATCATCCATTTGCAGGCCATGCAGCCTGTGATGAACGCCGCCAAAAATCCGATGATGAGCGCTAACGGCGATATTCCTGCCATCGCTGAATGCCAACCGACCTCAAGAACATCTTTCGCGTCAAGCAAAGCTTCTCCCAAAATCGGCGGAATCACCATGAGGAACGAGAACTGAGCAAGTCTCTCTTTCTTGTTTCCAAGCAAAAGTCCTGTCGCGATGGTCGTTCCGGAGCGCGACAAGCCAGGCATGGTGGCGCAAGCCTGACCGATACCTATAATGAATGCATGCCATCCTGAGATGTTTTCACGCTGACGCGGCTTGGCAAACTGTGCGAAGGTAAGCAAAGTGGCGGTAACCAACAGCATTATTCCGACAATCAACAAGCCTGAACCGAAGATATCTTCGATCGTGTCTTTGAAAAAAACGCCCACTATACCCACCGGAATCATTGAAATGATGATGTTGATGGCATATTTTGTGCCTCCGTTGAGGTTTTTATATGAGTTCCACTGCTGTTTAGCAAACAAATCCTTGAAAATCCACACCACTTCCTGCCAAAGCACTACCAAGGTGGCGCAGACCGTCGCGACGTGCAGCACCACGTTGAAAGTGAGGTTTTCTTCGCCGCTCATCCCGAAGATGTTCGATAAAATAGTGAGGTGTCCGCTACTTGACACCGGAAGGAACTCCGTCAAACCCTGCAGAATTCCTAATAATAAAGCTTGTAACCAATCCATTATTTAGGTTTTTTCATTATTGCATAGAACTGTATTCCGAAGCCGATTAAAATCAATATCGGTGATAAGGTTATTCTTCTGAAGCTGAACATTCCTTCGTTGAAGACGTCAGGATTATCGGAGCCGCCTCCAATCATCAAAAGAAATCCCACAAGGAGGAAAGCCAGTCCGATGAGCACCCATTTATAGTTGTCACGACCGAAAGGCATAGGTTTTTTTTCTTGTTCCATATCTGTAAATTTTCAAATTATTCATAAAGTTCGTCGACATCAGCGCGCAGGTATTTCCGCATCGCGAAAAACGTCGATAATGTAGTGAGCAAAACGCCCAAAATCAACACCGAGACATAAATCACCGCTATATTGCCGAAGTTTATCAGACTCGCAAGCTCAGGGATGTTTTTCATCATCGTCATCAGGAAAACAGTGAGCAGAACCAATGACAAAACCGCACCGATAAATCCCTGTATCACAAAGTGTTTCATGAATGGCTTGATTATGAAGCTTTCCGTTGCGCCCACGAGTTGCATGCTACGCACCACAAAGCGTTTCGAGTAAACTGAAAGTCGCACCGTATGACTGATAAGCGTGACGGCCATGATAAGCAAAACAAGCCCTATCAGCAGTAAAACAGCCGCAATCTTGTGGACATTTTTATCAATAGAATGTATCAGCGATTTTTGGAAATACACCTCTTTCACGTTTTTATTCTTCATCACCCACTGCTCAATCTTCGCGATGCTGTCGTTGTTGGCGTATTCCGACTTAAACCTCACGTCGATTGAAGGCAGAAGCGGATTCTCGACATCACCAAGCCATTCCAAAATATCCTCGCCAAGGTCCTCGGTCAGACGGCGTGTGGCTTCCTGTTGAGAGATATATTCTGTCGATTTCACATACTTCTTACTTTCCAAAACATGTTGAAAATCAATGATATCCTTCTCTTTCACGCCTTTTTTCATCACGATTTCAAAGCCGACATTTTCCTTGATATAATCGGAAATCTTATTCGCAAAAAGCACTAACGAAGAGAACAGACTTATCACAAAAAGCACGAGCATGATACTCATCAGAGAGATGAGGTATGAACCTTGAAGACGGCGTTTCGTTGTTGAAGATTCTCTTTTCATGACATTATTAATTTGCAAAAATAAACAAAATTATCGTAATTTTGCAAAAAAATTATCAACATGAAGAAGTCACTCACCATAATTTTATCAACAATCATATTCTTTTGTGGTCTTAAAGTCAAAGCTCAGGCTGAATATGACAAATATTTCACCGACAACCAGTTACGAATTGATTATTATCTTTTTGGCAATGCCGACACCGTGTCATACGCTCTCGACAAACTCGTGAAAGAGCCAAAATGGGGCGGTCCGCGCGTTCACCTCACCGACAGCACCAACTACGGAATGTATTTCGTTGAAGTGACATTGCATGATTCGGATATTGTGCTTTATTCGCACGGCTATTGCCTGCTTTTCGGTGAGTGGCAAACTACCGACGAAGCGACAAAAATTAACAAAGGTTTTCACGAATCGGTGGTGATTCCATTCCCAAAAGAGTCTGTAGATGTGACTTTTTATGCCAAAAATGACCATCTTGAGCTCATCGAACAGATGAAAATCACTGTGGAGCCAAACGATTATTTTATTAAGCCGGCACCGAAACTGCCTTATGCGATTTATAATGTTTACGGCAACTATCCTGTTGAAAATGCCGTCGATATCGTGCTTCTTCCTGACGGCTACACCGAACAGGAAATGGGAAAATTCGTGCAAGACTGCCAGTTTTTTGTGAAAAGCCTGTTCAGCTACGCTCCGTACAACCGCTATCAGGACCGTTTCAATGTGCGTGCTGTGATGGTGCCTTCACAGGATTCCGACATCACCATGCCTGGTGACGGATTGTATCGCAACACCGCCCTGAGCTGCAGCTTCTGGACTTTCGACAGCGAGCGTTACTGCATGACGTATGATAACGAAACGATGAAAACATTAGCCGGACAAGTGCCTTACGACCAGATTTATATCCTCGCAAACACCAAGAAATACGGCGGTGGAGGTATCTTTAACTCATATTGCGTGAGCACAACAGGCAACTCGTATTCTTCAGATGTCATCATCCATGAGTTCGGTCATGGATTCGCCGGTTTGGCCGATGAATATGCCTACGACGGCACTGACAATTACAATCTCGATGTCGAGCCTTGGGAGCCTAACATCACCACTTTGGTGAATTTTGATTCAAAATGGAAGGATATGCTTGGCAAAAAAACGCCAGTTCCAACTCCCGTCGACAAGAAACATGAAAACACCGTCGGTGTTTACGAAGGCGCCGGATATCAACTCAACGGCATCTATCGCCCGATGATCGACTGCTTAATGAATACATTCAATGGCAACAAGTTCTGCCCAGTGTGCGAACGCGCCATTGAACGCATGATCTTGCAATACACTGAATAAGGATAAGCGCTTCGCTGATAAATCTTATCCTTTTTATCCATCTTATCTCTACTTCTTGTAAACATCATCTTCAGTTAATATTCCCAAGAAAATCGCTCTTGCTACAAGAGCCGACGCCTTGTTATCGCCGTTGTTGATACGGTCGGCAAGTGAGCGTTGCAGATTTTGAATCGATTTTATCTGTGAGTCGTCGGCCTTGCCATAGATGCGGTTTGCCACTTGGACCATGGTTTCACCGCGCGCAAGTCCTATCAGAAGTTCGCGTTCACGCATGGTGACGTCGTAGTGCATGCATTGTTTAAGGCTATAGAAGTTCTGTTGCACATAATCGGATGCCGACTCAACAAGCGTTTGCAGCACCGGATGGTTAAAATAGTAACGCTCACCGCGTTCCAGACATGCTATGGCACGTGTAAAGTTCTCTATCTCAAAGCCTTCGGTGGCGTTTTTGCTCACGAAAGCCTTCGCTCCGGCAACCAAAGAATCGACAATGACTTTGTTTATATCTTTAATCTTCTGTTCACGGTTTATTTCATCTTCAGCAGGATAGTCGAAACGCGAGGTAATGATAACAATCTTTATCTCTCCGCCATCCTGGTTGGTGTAGCCGCCTTCCAAAATGTCACGCGTCAGGGTGATGCCGCCTGTCGGTTCCGCCTGACTTGGAAACTGCATGTCGACCAAGGCATAATCAGGTTTTTCGTTTTCCGGATTGTCGAGAAAATCAAAGAGTTCCGACTTTGTGCCGAAAGTTCCCAAAAGACGGATTTCCTTGGTGTAGAAAGTGTCGTCTTTGGCAGCCACGGTGATTTCCTGCTTGTTGTGAGAAAACTCGTAAGCTATTGATTTTCTTATCAACGACTCATCGTCGATTACAATTATGTTTATATAGTCGCGCATAATATGAAATGTATTTTTGTTCCTTTGTTAACTTCGCTCTCAACCCATATTTTACAACCTCTTCGGGTCTCGTCGTCGTGTTTTTTTATGATGTAGGCGCACAGCATCAGTCCGAAACCATGATGTCCCATGCTGTTTGAATCTTCATTCTCAATGAGTTTGTCTGAACGGAAAAGCTCGTCAAGACGTTCTTTTTGGATGCCGCATCCTGTGTCTTCAACCGTGATTTGTACAAAGTTTTTGTCTTTCTCATATTTCTTGGCGCTCACCTTGACATAACCTTTTGTAGTATATCGTAACGCATTGTTAACCAGGTTTCTAAGCATTATTTCAACAAGGTTTTTGTCTCCCCATACATCGCAAGGAGCATCTTTGAAAATAAGATTTACGTTGTTAGGATTTGTGATGCTTTTTGCCACCGACTCAAACACTTCGTTTAGCACAAAACTTGTCTTTTTGAACGGCAAACCGTTTGGTGTCGAGATGTTGATCCAGCGCATGGTGTTATTCAAAGTGACTATAAGTTTCTGCAATGCGTCGTGTTTTATCTCTTCCGGCACGTTTTCCCTTTGCAGGAACATGATGTAAGGCGACATGTCGTGACGGAATATCGAAAGACATGTCTCAACATTCGCGATACGCTCAAGGTCGAGTTCCTTCTGTTTCTTCAAAAGTCTGTTGTTGCGGCGTGCATATCTGAAAAACACGAAAATTGTGGCAAATGCAATGAAAATCAATATGATAGACAACGACATATAAGTCATTTTCTTCTTGTTTTCATTATTCACAGAACATAATTCCATGTAGTTGAAGTCATATTTTTCCTTTTCAAAAGCTTTAAACGACTCGCTTTGGTATAAAGAAAACCAATTTGCCAAAACCTCAGGATTGTCGGATGCCTTGGTCCTGATAAGCCCGATATAAACTCGCTCAGCCATTTTTGAAGTGGTGTTTTTGAATTTATAAGCCGCCGGCATGTCATCTCTCTCATTATTGTTGATAGAATCCATGTAATTTTTTGCAAAAATAAGATACGGACGAGCCTCAGCTAATTTTCCGTCACGGATATAATAATCGGAAATCATTGATTTTGAAGCGATTATCTGATAAGGATTATTTAACTCCATGAAAAGACTGTCGGCATGAATCAGGATATTCATTTTCAAATCATTATCGTAAATACCTATATCAATTGGGTAATTCACACCGAATTTTTTAGAATTATCCTTGATAATCAACAAAATTTTATTCAAATCGCCTTCAATGAAATCGTAATCATTATTTCTGTTTTTGTCATTCAAAATTCCTGCCAAAGTCTGAAGGTTATTAGCTAAGTCGTAATTACTGACTCTTTTACTGTCGTTCATCAAATCCAAACTTTTCTTAAGATATTCGACAGATTTTTTGAAATATAACACGTTTTTTCCTTCTTCATTCTGATAATAATTTGCGATATGCGCAAGAATCTGGCACGATTCAGTCAAAGCGTAATAAAGAGTGTAAGCTTGGGTCTCGTCAACCATAAGTTGTTGATTTACATTGTATTGCTCAATATCATTCAACGTCTTTACCAATTCGTTATACTGATATTTTCCGTCACGGTAGAAGCAGTTAAGGAACAATTTTGTCACATAATACTGGCTTTTCGCCCAATGGCTTAATGTGTCGTGAATTTTATGATTGCAATAGCATTTTTTAAGAAGTTCATCAGCCTCCCACGAAGCACGCAGACGCATCATCATCTTCGCGTTGACAATATCGGCTATCGCAATTTCAACATCCTTATTCGGATACCACTCATCTATATTGTATACCTTATTAATATTCTCATTCGCTTTTTCAAAATCTGAAAGAAGAAAGTTATCGTAAGCTTTTGAATTTAAGGCTCTTGCAAGGTTATCATAGTAAAAGTCAGAATTATTTTCTATAAGATTCACTGAATCATTATAAAGAAAATACAGAGCCGAATCAGCATAGCACAATGACATCTTTGTATTGTAAAGACGTTCTTTAAACGCTTGATTATTAAGACGTTTTATATTTTTTTGATAGTCAGACAAAACATCTTTATGAGCGCACGATATGAATAATAATGCCGATAAAAAAAGTATAAATTTCCTCATAAAATAAATTTAACACTGCAAATTTATTAGAAAAATAGGGTCTTGTCAATTCCTAAAACCCTAAAACAGTTAGTATTTTACGAAAAACTTTTTAGAAAAGCTATTTCCGTTTACTGTAAAAAATCGACCTATGTAAATTCCTGATTGTAAATTAGTTACATTGATTTCGTTGATATTTTTCAATATACCTTTTTCAGCATATACAAGGCGTCCGAACAAGTCAAACACATCAAAACTTACAATTTCCTCATCAGAATAATCAATTTCGTCAACAGATTCTGAAATGATTCCGGCGGCATGAGCCACACACGCTAAATTTAACTTTGTGAAAGTCACAGACTGTTCCCAACTGTTGAGACTTAAACCTATAATATCGTCAACAGAATGAATGTAAGGTGACAGCCGAAGCACGTGTTCGCTTGGAGAAATAGCCTGATATCCGTTACGGTTGAATGACGAATAGTCAGTGTCGCCACTCTGAAGATAAGCTCTTTTTATAATAATACCAGGTAAATAAACGTTTCCGACTTGTTTTGTAAAGTTTCCAAGCAATGTGTCGCATGTTGTATATAAAAGATGTATACAAATGTCATAACCTGGTTCAACGTAACCGGTCATATCAAGATTGAAATATGCGACGATGTCGATACTGTCGGCACGGCAGTCACGGGCAAACGCGGCACTTCCAAGCAAACCAAACTCTTCAGCGTTCCAGCTTGCATAGATTATAGAACGTTCAAATTCGTAGTTGCTTAATATTCTTGCAGTTGTAAGAATTCCGGCCACACCGGAAGCATTATCATCAGCACCTGGCGAAACGAGAGTGTCAGGATCGAACGCACCTTCAGTTCTGACAAAAGAATCGTAATGAGCACCACATACTATAAACTCATTCGGTTTGGTTTTGCCACGTTGAAACCCTATAACGTTAGGAGCTGTCGGAAAAGGAACAGAATCATTGTATGGAATAGCTTCAAATTCGTGAAGATAAACACTGTCCAAATTCATATTTTCGTACTGTGATACGAGCCAGTTCTTCACATTATATATATGTATGGCATCAGCACGGCGGTTCAAATAAGAACAAAGATGCTCAACATCACCAATAATCTGATTTTCGGAGACCTGCTCAAGCATTTCCAAAACTTTCTCATTTTGGGTGTCTACCAAAGGAAAAGTATGTTGATAAAGATGATAAGGAAGTTGTCCGTGAACAACTAAAAACAAAATTGAAATCAAAAACGAAAGCACTAATTTTTTCATAGGATTATTTTTTTGCAAAGATAACATTTTTATTTGATTAATTATGATTTGAATTAATAAAAGAATTAATAAAAGAATTAATAAAAATCAGACAGTTAAGTCAATGTTAATAACTCATTAAGTTGTTATAAATCAAAATGATAATATGTTTAAAAGTGTTGATTTTACTGTTGAATTAGGAAAAATAAATATTAAAAACTTTTCGATTTTTTACGTTTTCAACAGGGTAAAAATTTTATCATTTTTTATCAAAATTTTATTAACAATTTTGTTTGAATTAATGTTGATAATTTCTTTTATTTTGATTTTCAGACAGATATAAAAAAGGTAAAAATTTGTCATTTTTATAACTTATTCAAAATTAAGAAAAAAGGTATCAGGCATTAAAAATTTTTTTTTACTTTTGTAAAAATTTTTCAACATTTGTGGTATGAATCAAATAATTCCTATAGCATCTGATCACGGTGGATTTGCTATGAAGCAGTATCTTATTGATAGACTGAAAGATAGCGGTTATGAAGTGAAGGATTACGGTTGTTATTCGGCAGAAAGTGTCGATTACCCGGATATGATACATCCTTTAGCACAGGATATCCAAGATGGAAAATATCCTCTTGGAATCATTTTATGCGGAAGCGGAAACGGCGCTCAGATGACTGCAAACCATCATCCGCATGTTCGTGCCGCCCTTTGTTGGAACGTTGAATTGGGAAAGTTGGCGCGTCAGCATAACAACGCTAATATTCTGGCTTTGCCTGGACGCTTTATCAGCAACGAAATGGCTTGGGATATAGTGAAAGCGTATCTGACAACAGATTTTGAAGGCGGAAGACATCTTAATAGAATTAATAAGATTGATATAAAATAATTGCTTGAAATTTATTTACAAGTTCGAAATGACAAGATAAATGACAGAAAAAGGCGCGATATTCAGTCAAAATGTGAAGCAAATTGCTTTTGATGACGAGCATCTTAAGAAAATGAGAGCTCGTTACGATTTCTTTATGTGTGTTGCTGAAGATTGCGCCGACCATTATGCGAATATCGAACTCGAAAAAAGTCGCGCTTTTAACATAAGGAACAAAGCTTTTAAGTATTACGACAAATATCTTGTTGATTTTGAGACTAATGTCATACAAAATGGCGGAATCGTCCGCTGGGCCCGTGATGCTGAAGAAGCCAAATACATGATTTACGACATTTTGAATGCCGAGAAATCAAAAAATGTTGTAAAAACAAAGAGTATTTTGTCTGAAGAAATAGGTTTGATGCCATTTCTTGAGATGAAAAAGGTGAACATTAAAGAAACCGATACCGGTGATTTCATTTGTTACCAGTACAATGAACGACCTTCGGATCCCAATCATTCGGCGGCGCATAAAACTAAAGATGAAATTGCTGAGATTTATTCAGAAAAATTTGGTGTAAGCGATAATCTTAATGCCAAACAGCTTATGACAGTGACGCGTAAAGTGTTGAATGATAAATATTTAAACGCCGACACTGCTATAACTGGCGCTGACTTCTTTGTGGCTGATACAGGAGATATTATCATTTCGGAAGACGAAGGCAATGTGTTGAAATCAATGGCAAATGCCAATGTTAATATCGTTTTGGTTGGTATCGACAAGCTTATTCCTTCTATTGACGATATAAGTGTTCTTTTGCCGCTTTCGTCTTTGTATGAGGTGACTAAGATAAAAGCGAAGTCGTTTTACACAATTTTGAGTAAACCAGGTCATGATAACTCCGGAAATCAGAAGCTGTATATAGTTTTGGTTGACAACAACCGTTCCACTATGCTTGAAAAGGAGCTGCAGCGCCGTATCATGACATGTATCGAATGTGGCGGATGTCATAATGTTTGCCCTATTTTCAACACTATTGGTGGACATGTTTACGACAACGCTTTTCCTGGTCCTGTCGGTGCCATACAGTCGATAGCCGACGGTTATGAAAACGCCGCTCATCTTGCTACATTGTGTGCGTCGTGCCATCAATGCGAGCAATATTGTCCGATGAATATAAAAATCAGCGATTTGATTTTGAGGAACAGGATTGAGATTGTAAAAGAAAACGCCTTATTATTAGGTGAAAAACGTTTCTTCAACTTTATGATGAAGAGAGTTGAAAACCGCAAGGATATGGATAAAACCAAGGATTTCTTAAACAGACTTGAGTTTAAACAACTGATTAAGAAGACTTGGGGAGTACATCGTGAACTGCCTGTTTTTGCTGAAAAATCGTTTTCAGAAATATGGCGTAGCATTAATGATAATGAAGGATAAACGCTGCGCTGATAAGAAGGATAAAAAAAGATAATATTAACCATTAAAATTTATAAAATGAAAAAAACATTTACCTTATTAACATTATTATTGATTGCTTTGTTTGGTTTTTCACAGAGTTTTGTGATGATAAACACTGATAATCAACAGGAAACTGAGAATTTGTTTAATAATTCAAATCTAAAGATTCATTATTATAATGATGATTTCGTTTTGGCAACTGCAGAAACCGTTGATGATGGTATGATAGTGTTGGATTCTGAAGCTTTTTCAGGCAATGATGTATATACATTGGTCTATTGTCCGCAAACAGAGCAACAATCATATCTCAGTGATGGAGAAGCATTGCTCCAAACCACCAACTTTGTGCTCGTGAAAGGCATTGCCATGCCATACAAAAACGACGGTGCTGTGGCGATTTTCAACAAAGAAGCGAAGATGGCAGTCGCTCATCGTGATTTTCCGGTGATTACTGAGGAAAATGTTATTATCCGTGAAATGATGGATCAGGTTAATATGGATTCATTGCAGGCCACGGTGCAGCATCTTCAGGATTATCAAAATCGTTTATGGAATTCACAAAATGCATTTGATGCTTCCGATTGGATTGCCGGTCGCATGGCTGCTCTCGGACTCGAAGTGGAGCAGCAGCCTTTCTATGCGAGCACTTGGACCGGAAGCGGTCAGGCAGCTCCTAATGTAATCGGCATTCAGCGTGGTACTCTTTATCCTGACGTTTATGTTGTTTGCGGAAGCCACTTCGATTCGTTCTCATACGAAGCAATGTACGGTGGTGGAGCTTGCCCCGGTGCCGACGACAATGCAACAGGTGTTGCCAGCGTGCTCGAAAGCGCAAGAATTATGACACAATACGAGTTTGAATATTCAATTGTTTACTGCGCTTACGGATGTGAGGAAATGGGACTTTACGGCAGCGAGGCTTACGCTTCACGTTGCCAACAGGAAGGAATGGAGATTTTAGGATATTTTAACAACGACATGAACGGATATCTCTATGGCGATCAGATTCATATCGACTGCATCTATCCTAATACAGCGGCTCCAATCGGAGATTATTACATGAATGTGGGAAGCGTTTATTTCCCTGAACTGCCGATAAGACATGTGAACTTCAACCAGGGTGACAGCGACCATACATCATTCAACAATCACGGTTATATGGGAATTTATCCTTTCGAGGATTATCAGAATTACAGCCCTAATATTCACACTCCACAAGATTTAATCGGACCGAGTGTCAACAGTTTCGAGATGTCGCAGCAGTATTGCCGCATGAACATCGGATGCTTAGCGGAACTGGCAAATCCTGTCGATCACACTGATGTTTCTGAAATCGGATATACTGACGAAGAAATTGTGCGTTATGAGGTTTACGATTTGATGGGACGTAAGG
>JAGCFU010000049.1 GCA_017649945.1 Bacteroidales bacterium
ATCTCGCCGCGGCCTGCTATCAGCACTTTATGAATCTTCTTCGAAGGCATAGTATATAATTCGTTGCAAAAGTACGATTTTTTTATCATACATGCAAGAAATATATTCTTTTTGCTATTTCATAAATTTAACAACATGATTGCCGTTTTTCGCGATATAAAATCCCGAAGGCAAGTCGCTGATATTGATGAAGTTATTATCCGAGAAAACAGTTTTTACAAGTTCGCCGAAGATATTATATATTAAAACAGCAGAGTTTTCGTCTGTCTCAATTTCTGCAATCGCGAGTGGGCTTGGCCTGACCCACACATCATAAAAATAGTAAAAATCCAAAGAACAAAGCTGTTCGCCGTCTTTGAAGATTATGCCTTGATCTTCGTGGTCATAACCAACATAATAAATGCTTTGGTCGTAGTAATAACAGGCGTTGAAGTCGGCGTCTCTTGCGAAAGGGTGAAGATAAAACAAATCGGCGTTTTTCCACACACAGCAGTCGTTGAATCCCATAAAACCGACACAATAAACATAATCGTGAGCCAATGTCATGCCATTAACATCATTACACGAATTATCACCGTTATACAAGTCAAAAAGTGCTGCTCCGGATTTGTAAACCGTTGAATAGCATTCATTTACCACATAAAAAATATCTCCTTTATAATAAGCTATATTAGTGACTTTGCTATAAGGATAAGAGGCATATAAATCGCCGTTTACCCAGACGCAGCCGTAATTCAAGCCTTCTTCATAATAACCGCAGGCATAAACCACGCCATCGACGACATCGATACCCAAGACCTCACTTGAGTGTTTGTCATCACAATAGGTATAAAGCGGTGTGGTGTCGCCGTTTTTCCATACAGCTGCAGTAGCATCGTAAATATCGTTCATATAGCCGGCAGAATATATGTCACCGCCGTCAAGCGAGATATCGTTGATGCATGTTCCGAGCACGTTGTCGAGCACGATTTCCTCGTTTTTCATCACGTAGCCGTAGCCGTCGGAAATAGAATTCACAGGATTTGAGTTCACCGACCAATAGATGTCATTATTCACGGTATCGATAGCCATTGCTGAGGAACACAGGTCTCTATCCTGCTGTTCATAACGGAGCATCACTCCGCCGTTTTTGAATATCGCGGCCACCTGGCTACCGTTTTCATTGATGAAACAGCCTGAAGTAAAGATATCTTGGGATTTCAGGCCTATGCAGGTATACATCAATGCTATTAAAAACAACAACTTTTTCATTTCGAACAATTTTTCTGCAAAAATATCAATAAAAATTATTAACTTTGCAGAAAAAATTTAGATTATGTTTGAAATTAGAACTGCCCGCGAGGACGAAGCCGGTTTGGTTTTGGAATTTATCAAGAAACTCGCCACATACGAGAAGATGATTGACGAAGTGGAGGCTGACGAGGTCACCATCCACGACTCGTTGTTTGTGAAACACGACGCCGAGGTCGTTTTCGGCTGCGAAGACGGCGTTCCTGTCGGTTTTGCCTTGTTTTTCCACAACTTCAGTACCTTTGTGGGAAGAAAAGGACTTTACCTCGAGGATTTATTCGTGATTCCCGAAAAACGTGGCAAAGGATACGGCAAAGCATTGTTGCTCTATTTGGCTAAACTCGCCAAGGAACGCAATTGCGGCCGCATGGAGTGGGTGTGCTTAGATTGGAACAAACCTTCGATAGAGTTTTATAAGTCGTTGGGCGCCAAGCCTATGGATGAGTGGACGATTTATCGGTTACTTATCTAAAAATTCCTTCATCCTCTCCTGTCCGTCTTTTGACATTCTCTCATTTGCGATGAGCGCTGATGTCATGTCGAAGACGGGACTGTATGGGTCGTCGTGACCAGTGACGGAACGGATAAGTTGTTTGCAATCTCTTATTGCCGATGGCGATGCCGCGAGATAGTTCTCTGTATAGAAATCCAAGCGCTTGTTGAGCTCCTCCATCGTGCCGATGTAGTTCACGAGGTTGAATCTCAAAGCTTCCTGTGCTGTGAACTTACGGCCGCTCAGCATGGTGTCGCGTGCCATCGCCTCGCCGCATTTTGCAATGACGAAAGGCGATATCGTTGCCGGCGTGATGCCGAGTTTCACCTCGCTGAAGGCAAATACGGTGTCGTTTTCAGCCAACACCACGTCGCAAGCTGCTATGATGCCGTTGCCGCCTCCGATGACGTGACCGTGCACCAAAGCGATAATCGGCGTGTTGCAGAAATATATGGTCTTAAACAGCTTCGACAGCCTTTTCGCATCCTCGAGATTCTGGATATATCCGTTGTTTGCGATGTCTTTCATGTAGTTGATGTCAGCGCCGGCGCAGAAACTCTTGCCGTTGCCGCAGATTTCGATGACATGGATATCGTCGCGAGCATCGAGCCAGTCGACGGCTTCGGTGAGCTCTTTTATCATCGTGACATTTAACGCGTTACGAACCTCCGGACGGTTCAGCGCGATGCGAGCGACGTTCTTTTCGATTCCTATTTGAAGTGTTGTAAATTCCATAATTACATTCTAAATACTCCGAACTGTTGTGGCGGGAACTTCTGGTTAAGCGATGCCGCGATGCCCATGGCGAGGATTCTTCGTGTGTCGACCGGATCGATAATGCCGTCGTCCCACAGACGTGCGGTGCTGTAGAACGCCGAACCTTCGTAGTCGTATTTCGCCAGAATCTCGCGTTTCAGATTCTTGATTTCCTCTTCAGGCACTGGCATTCCCTTGTAATGATACTGGTCTTCCTTCACTGTTGCGAGCACGTTGGCCGCCTGTGTGCCTCCCATGACTGAAATCTTGGCGTTAGGCCACATGAAAAGCAGTCTCGGACTGTAGGCGCGACCTGCCATGCCGTAGTTTCCGGCACCGAATGAGCCACCGAAGATGACCGTGAACTTCGGCACGTTGGCGTTGCTCACCGCATGCACCATCTTGGCTCCGTCTTTGGCGATGCCGCCGCATTCATATTGTTTTCCGACCATGAAACCGGTGACGTTCTGCAAGAACACCAGCGGGATGTTACGCTGGCAGCATAATTCGATGAAGTGTGTCGCCTTCAATGCCGACTCGCTGAAAAGCACTCCGTAGTTGGCGATGATACCCACTGGGAAGCCCATCAGATGAGCGAAGCCGCAGACGATAGTCGTTGCATATCTCTCTTTGAACTCCTGGAAACGGCTGCCGTCGACGATGCGCATGATGACCTCGCGCGGGTCGACGACTTTTCTTAAATCCACGGGTGCGATGCCGTAGAGCTCCGTCGGGTCGTAGAGAGGCTCTTCAACAGGAAGCATATCGAGCAGCTGTTTCTTCGGCTTCTCTAATGTTTTAAAGATGTTACGGCATATCTGCATGGCATGGCTGTCGTTCTCCGCCAGATGGTCGGCGACGCCGGAGACAGAGGTGTGCATCTCGGCTCCGCCAAGTTCTTCAGCAGTGACGATTTCACCTGTTGCCGCCTTCACTAACGGAGGTCCGCCGAGGTAAATGGTGCCTTGTCTCTTCACTATGATGGTCTCGTCGCTCATGGCAGGCACGTAGGCGCCGCCGGCGGTGCACATTCCCATCACGATGGCGATCTGAGGGATGCCCATTGCCGACATTCGAGCCTGGTTGTAGAAGAAACGTCCGAAATGCTCCTTATCTGGGAACACAGTATCCTGCTCTGGCAGGAAGGCGCCGCCGCTGTCGACCATATACACGCACGGCAGATGGTTCTCCATCGCTATCTCCTGTGCACGCAGGTGTTTCTTGACGGTGTACTGCATATACGTGCCGCCTTTCACCGTGGCGTCGTTGGCAACGATAACAGCCTCACGGCCTTGGATCATGCCTATTCCGGTGATGATGCCTGCCGACGGGAAGTCGTTGTTATACGTGTCGTAAGCTGCCATCGGCGAAAGCTCCAAAAACGGAGTGTTCTTGTCGATAAGCAGGTCGATGCGCTCGCGAGCAAGGAGTTTGTTACGTTTCTTATGTTTGGCGATAGCCGCCTCGCCGCCGCCGTGCATGCTGGCGTCCATGGCATCGTGATACTTCGCCATCAGCCCCATGAAAGCCTTACGGTTCTCCTGAAACTCAGCGCTTGTAGGAGATATTTGAGATTTTAGTGTCTGCACTTTCGTTGTATTTTTTGCAAAAATACAAAAAAGTTAGAAGTTAGGAATTATAAGTGAGAAGTTTTTTATTCCTTGATGGAATTTTTCGTCGACAGCAACCCACACGCAGCATCGATGTCTTGACCTCTCGAGGCTCTTATCGTTGCTATAATTCCTTTATCGTTGAGTTTATCGCGGAAGCGGACCATGTCTTCCATTGAAGGACTTTGCAAGTCGATGTTTGGAATTGCATGGAACCTTATTAAATTTACGCGGCAACGGAGGCTGCCAAGTTGTTTTGCAAGCTCATTGATGTGCTTCGGCGTGTCGTTCAAGCCTTTGAAAACGATGTATTCAAACGACACACGACGCTGTCCGCTCCAGTCGTGCTGGCGGATGGCATGTATGACCTCATTTATAGGATACGACTTCTCGACAGGCATGATTTTCGCGCGTTCGTCGTGGAACGGGCTGTGCAGACTGACGGCAAGGTTGCATTTCGACTCCTTGATGAAGCGTTTCATGTTCGGAATGACGCCCGCTGTCGACACTGTGATACGTGTCGGACTCATCGCCAAGCCCCAGTCGGAGGTCATGATTTCGAGCACCCGCATGATGTTGTCGTAGTTGTCCATCGGCTCGCCCATGCCCATGAAGACGAAGTTCGTCAACGTCTCGTATTCCGGCAGGTTAAGTATCTGGTTTATAATGTCGCCAGCCGACAGATTGCCTTGGAAGCCTTGTTTTCCTGTCTGGCAGAAGAGGCAGTTCATCTTGCATCCCACCTGGCACGACACACATAGCGTAGCGCGCTCTTTTTCAGGGATATACGCCGTCTCGACGAAGCCGTTTTCAGCCGGAAACAGATATTTCTTGGTGCCGTCTTGCGATTCCTGCACATCTGCGTAAGCGCGGTAACCGGTCTCGTAGTTTTCAGCCAGAATCTGACGTGTCTGTTTCGACAGGTTCGTCATCTCATCGAAGGTGGTGACGCGTTTGCGATAGAGCCAGTCGACGAGTTGTTTGGCAGTGAATTTCGGCATATTATGTTGAGCCACAAGGTCTTGCAGCTCTGCGAGCGACATTCCAAGAAGTGATTTCATGATGCGACAATTTTTGTGCAAAAATAAATAAAAATAGTATATTTGCATCGTCAAAATGACAATTAAAAATAGTGAAGACTCTGAAGTTTTTTATACTTGCTTTATGTCTTAATGTATGCGGACAGGCGATGGCACAAAAAAGCCTGGTTTCTCTTGTTAAGAAAGTGGAAACCTTGATTGACTCCATGTCGGTTAAGGGCATCAACCGCCACTACATCGATATGCCGGAGAAGCCTTGGCAGCTTATCGTAAGAGGAAATGTGAGCCAGACTATCGTGAATATGACTACCGAGGGACATATGGCAGGTGAAAAATACAGTGCCAATCCATACTTAGAGACCACTCCTGCGGAGTATACAGGCCTGTGGGTAGGATATAGGGGCTATGGTCTGGGTTACATGGTAAACGTCGGTGGTGACAAAGGTAGTTATTTTACCATCGGTCTCACAGGAGGAGCGTTTGGCCTCAACTTGCGCATCCACTCGTTTAACAACAGCAACCCGAACTTCAATCTGAACAGCAACCTTATTCCGGAAGAATCTCAGGAAACATGGAAGAAAGTGCAACTGACAGACCCCATCAGCGTGATGACAATTTTTGCCGACGGATATTATATGTTCAATGGCAAGAAGTTCTCCTATGCAGCAGCCTACGACCAGTCGTTGATACAGAAGCGTTCGGCTGGTTCGTTGATGGTCGGACTTATGTACACACATACGCATATCGATTATGCCTCAGACTCTAATGGCGACCTGGTATATATGATGAAAGGATTGGGGCAGATAAAGCTATGGCAAGGCAGTGCAGGTGTGGGCTATGCATACAACTGGGTGCCGACCCGCAGGATTCTTATCAACGTCATGGCAATGCCAATGCTGACTTTTATCAACAGACTCAAGGCCTATGCCTACGCGACTAATGTTGAGGAACTGATGCAAGACCCCACCTTCTGGGATCCGACTATTTCCGACGAAAACTGGGATGAGTGGTTCTATGGGAATTTGAATATAACCCCCACGGGTAACAAGATGTATAACAGTGGGCTTAGCTTAGGTTTCGATGCCCGTGTGTCGCTTACTTACAGTTTTGGACGCTGTTTCTTCACCGCTTACGGACAATTCAACAATATCCGTTATCATCACAATAACACCGACGGATATCTGAACGACTGGTTCATCAACACCTCTTTTGGCGTACGACTATAACCAATCTCCCATGAAACGTTTCTTTTTGATCTTGGCATTTATCCAATGCTGTTCAAGTTGAAAAAAATTTTCAACGACATGACTGATAATAATACGGTGCATTCCGCCGGGCAAAAACTAAGTTGGCATCATCCAGAGATACCACTGGAATAATGTCATTTTTGGCGACCCTTTGGCTATCCGGAGTATACTAAAAAAAGAAAATCCCTTGATAATCAAACAATTATCAAGGGATTTTAAGATACAATTTGTACCCAGGGCCGATATTTTCAATACCACCAACTGAATACATCTGATAATAACTATATTGATTGTCAATCATTTACAAAAATAACTTTTCTCTTAATTTCACTTGAAATCACTCCTTTTGTCGCTTCGGCCCCACCCAGGCCCCACCGTTTTTTTGCTTTTTTTCAACCTCATAGGAGCATTTTCCACCTGCAAAACTATAAAAATTTTCATTACTCTGTAAAGAAAATTTTTACTCCGTAAAACTATCTTTTACAACCAACACAAAATCTTCTCAATTCATTGTCTATCAACGGAATTGTTGAAAACTTTTTCATTTTTTTGTAGTTTGTTTCACTTATTTTTCGTATCTTTGCATCAAACAAAACCCCAAAATATTCATTTTTTTAATCTAAAATTTATACTTATGTCATCTGCTAAAAAAATCAAGAAGACTGGTTTCATTTATTACATCAGCAAAGGTACCGACAATCCGAAAA
>JAGCFU010000050.1 GCA_017649945.1 Bacteroidales bacterium
CCGAATGTCTCTACATCAATAATTCTGGCTGTGATAATTAGGTCTGATTTGGTATCCTCGTCCAACCAAGCAGCTTCCGCAACCAAGACATATGCAGCACCTGTTGCTACACCCAACTGTTTGATTTGGCTATCGCTTACATAACCCGTACGTTGGAATTCCTGTTCACTAGCAATGGATGCCATGTCCACACGGTCGAAGCCTTCATATCCTGGAGTGTTGGAAATGGCTGTGGTAAGACTGCTACGGAGTAGAAGTTTTTTACCATAGCTTATGTTCTGCGCCTTGTCGACTGTTTCCAAAATAGCCACCTTCTGTTGAGCCATAGCTACTAATGTCAGCATCATGACTGCAATGATACATAGCGTTTTTTTCATAGTTTGATATTCTCCTTTAACATTGCACTTATTTCCTTACGAATTTTTTTGTATCCATCCCGACCTGCCTCATCGAAACTTAATGTGTGCGAACCTTTAACAGAAATCTCATCCTCAAAAATACGTTGTTTTGTAGCCACCTTATCAATCGAAACGGCAGCGTCAACATAACTGAAATATGCAGTAACATTACCCGTTACAACAGTATTGTACTCCCTGGATGAAGCTTCTATGTAAATAACATAATCAGCGGAATCAGGGTCATCCACAAAATTGCATCCTGAAGCGGAAAGGTCTCCTTTCACTTCATTTTTAAGTTTCAGATATGATTTCCCGAAATTGTCGGCGGTACAAACCACACAATAAGTTGTACCGTATTCCAATTCTCCCAACTTCGCTTTGATAATCTGCTCTTTCTTGTTGAATTGCTCATTGTATTGCTGAAGACTATAATCCGGCATTCCATAAACATTAAGCCAGAAAAAACAGTCTCCTGATTTGTCGAAAAATTTCAACGCATCATTAAGTTCGGTTTGAGCTTTTGATTTAAAACCTGTAGTGATATAATTATCAGCTATCGTGATGGAATTATTAATTTGGCTAAGAAGCATGTTTAATTCATTTTCATAATACCTGCATGCTTGATCTTTATTAATATATACTATCACAAAATTCTTTCCTGATGCCATATCGACATAACTCTTTGATTGTGAGAATTTCATATCGACATCAGTAGAGAGATTGCGTAGCGATGAATAACGTATGTCGGCGTTTCCGTTCACGACGTTCTTACTCATCCGGCTCACTTCCTGCACTTTCACCTGAATCTGTTTAGCGAGATTTGCGCGCGCTATTTCCAAGAGATTGTTTTTGAATTGAGATTCTGGAATCTTCTCGTCGTTAATACCGCTTTCAATGTCGTGGAAATACAGGTCGGATGTGTATTGGCTCCAATCTGACGGATAACTTTGTGCATGTGAGACAACACCGACAAAAAGTAAAAATACTATTGCTAATAATTTTTTCATTGGTTAGTTGGCTTTAGCCGCATCCATGATAGATTGGTTTAATTGAATAAACTGATCCATCTGACTTTGTGAGAGTTGAGTCGGTTTGTAATTTCCGGCATTGTTAAGAAGTTGCTGGTATTTGTCACCACGGACACCTACTTTTGCTGTTGCCGTGTACATTTTGGTTGAAGGGCTGTATTCAATTTTTGTGTCGCCAAAAGGCTCACAGCCGTTTTGAATACTCTTGCTTACTTGCGTCCAATTTGCTGATATTGCTTTATGAACTTCGCCGTCGACTGTAAGTTTAGATTCTTTAATTTTTGCCTCGACAGCATTTTCAATAACACGTGAGACTGTAGCGCGAGCTTCCATTTCAGCCATCTCAATAGCAGTTTGCTTATCGTTGGCCTTGCCGATACCGGCATACCATTTATATGGAACTTTAATCATCTTTGTACCATCTTCACTGAGAGCCTCAACCATTTCAATACCTGTTAATTTTGTTGTTTCAACAACAACTTTTTCTCCTTCAAGGCTTGTTTGTTTCTCAATGTTTGACTGAACAGCCATGTTTTTTGAACTTCCGCAACTTGCAAAAATGAGGGCGATTGCCGCCATTCCAAGTAAATGTAATTTTTTCATTGTGATAGATTTTATTTGTTAATAATTTGATTTAAGCAATTCCACTTTCGACAGATTCCCGATGCCGAATTATAAAACAAATAAAACCTGAAAACATAAAAGAAAAAGCGCGGGAATCTGCACCTTGCCTATCCCACACTCTGAGGCTCTCGCATTGCCTATTGCTCGAGGATAAGCAATGTCGAAGCCCACGCCGAATGCATATATTAACATGTGTCTGGGAGACACAATAAATATAACACAAAACCCGTGGACGTCAGCCCACTGCTTTATCGTGCGAGCAATTTAGAATTTGCGAGATTCAGAGTGTCGCAGATAAAACGTCAGCACAACGTCTTTCCAATATGTTTGTCACCCACCTTTCCCTTAAGGGCTCGACGAATGACGCAGCAAAGATAGTGAAATATTTTTAGAAATTACAAAAAATATGAAAATTTTTATTAAAAGTTTAATCCGGATACGCCACCCTCACGTGGTAGATGCTCATCAGTTTCTTTTTCAGCACTTTCTTAGTCATGTTGATGTCATGGAAGGTGATGTTGGTGTTGTCAAACTGGTTCGCCTTCATCTGACCGTCGATGATGTTGTCGACAAGTTTGTTGATAGATTCTTCAGTCTTGTCTTTCATGCTTCGTGAGGCGGCTTCAACGGCATCGCACATCATCAGCACTGCGGTTTCCTTCGAGAACGGCACAGGACCGTGATAGCAGAAGTCGGATTCCTCAACACCGTCAGGGTTTTCGCGAAGTTCCATCTGGTAGAAATATTCGGTGCGTCGGGTACCGTGGTGAGTTCTCACGAAGTCGATAATCTGTTCAGGAATATGGTATTCACGGCAAATCTCAATGCCATCAAGCACGTGACCTATGATGATTTGCGCGCTCTCCACATTCGACACATCGTCGTGTGGGTTATACTTACCATTCTGATTTTCAATGAAATAGAAAGGATTACGCGTCTTTCCAATGTCATGATACATCGCACCGGTGCGGACGAGCAGAGGGTTACCACCTATATTATATATAACCTCCTCACAGAGGTCGGCAACCTGCATCACATGCTGGAACGTGCCAGGCGCCTCGGATGCTAACTTGCGCAGCAACGGACTGTTGGTATTGCTCAACTCAAGCAGCGAAAGGTCTGTAACGAAACCGAAGACACGCTCGAAAAGGAATGCTAAAGGCAGCGCAAGCATGGTGAAGAAAGCATTGCCAGCGTATATCATGATGAATTTCCAATTGAACGAGTCGAAACCGCCGTCGTAAATGAGCATCATGCCAAGATAAACCACCGAATAGGTCATGAAAACCATGAGTGATGTGCCGAAATAACTCGCACGGCGCGTACGTTTCGTCATGCTGAAGATGGCGACAAACGAGACGAGCAGCTGAACGAAGAAATACTGGAACGGGTTAGGCACTGCCAAACTAATGATAATCAACGTCATAACCTGCACAATGATGGAGATTCTGGCGTCGAAGAAAGTCATCAGAAGTATCGACATGATAGCAACCGGCATCAGATAAATCATCGATGGCGCGAACTTCAACAGCAAAAACGACGGCACTATCGTCATAAGCATCAAAAGCAGAATCAGGTTGATGTAACGCAACTGCTCAAAAATATCATGACGTAACATTCTGAGTGTCAGGTACAAAGCCACAAAGACTATACTCACAAGAAGCAGCTGGCCATAAAGCATGAAGTTTTTGCTAAACATGTTGTTAGCTGTTATATCTGCATATTCACGCTGTAACGAGTTGATAATCTGATACTTATCATCTGTCACGATCTCACCCTCCATAATAATGAGTTCGTCTTTCTGCACCATTCCAAATGTCAGCATGATGTTGTCGATTGCCATCTTCTCGGCTTGTTTCGTCATACTCTCCGAATAAATAACATTCTGACGCAAAGAATTGTGTAACAGATTGTTAATCAACTGCATAGTCTTATAATCAGAGATATTTTTCAGCTGACTTTGGATGTAAGCCGACGCCGTCGACATGGTATTCAAATCGCCGTAATGGCATTTCGTCTGCACCTTGTTTCTCACCACTACAACCGTCTCCTCTTCCTTGAAATTATTGGTGCGGTCGTTCTTCGCCACTATGCCGTTATTCTCAATATAGTCATAAACGTCTAAAATCAGATTACGGTAATATTCTTTGTCATCGATAGTGTCATGCCATTGAGCATCAAAGTCTTTCAACAATTTTTCACGTCCGTTTTCTGTTCCGAGCGCATCAAAAATAAAGATAGGCTCAATGTTTCTCAAAGCCTCTTCCCTCTCCTTTTTCACCACCTCGTCTGACTTATAAATCGGGAAATTGAACGGCGCATACAGACTTTCATGCTGCCAAGGGCGCATTTTCTGGTATTCATACTTGAATTTCACGTTTCTTGGCATCAGTGAAACAACAATCACGAGCGCCAAAACAAATCCCAAAATCTTCATTATGCCATAGTATGAATGGCGAATTTTCTCGATTATATCTTTTAACTTGTTCATAATCAGTAAGTTAAACTGCAATAAAATATTGTCTATAACAAAATAAATTAACTTGTAAAAGTACGAAAAAGTTTTGTAAATTTGCAAAAAAAGTTTCAATTATGTTTGGAATCTGCACTTTATCGGCAATCAGCGTGCGAAAAGAGCCTCGTCACGAGAGCGAACTTGTGACAGAGTTGTTGTTCAATGACCTTTACGAAGTATTGGAAACAAACGGCGACTGGCTTTATATCAAGATGGAATACGACGGCTACGAAGGATGGATTAGAAGTCTGCAACACTTTGAGATTCAAGAAGATGCGTATCGTGCACTTGCCGCGAGTGACTGTTATGTTGTAAACAAACCTGTTGAATTGTACGATTCCAAGATATTGACTTTCGGGACGACAATTTATGCTCTGGACAAGTGTTGTATTGAGGCTAACAGTTTCATTAACAACGCCTTAACACTGCTTGACACGCCCTATCGCTGGGGCGGACGCACAGTTTTCGGTATCGACTGTTCGGCTTTCGTGCAGCTTTGCGCAAAAACTATTGGAATAAAGCTTCCGCGCGATGCCTCGCAACAGGTGGAATGCGGCGAAGACGTGTATTTCCTTACAGAAGCGCAGCCTGGCGACATCGCGTTTTTTGAAAATGAAGAGCACAGAATCGTTCATGTCGGCATCATTTTGGATAACGAAAAGATAATTCACGCCTCAGGGAAGGTGCGCATTGACTCGCTCGACCAAACCGGCATATTTAATAAGGAATTAGGGAAACACACGCATTTCTTGGGGACGATCAAGAGAATAGTTTATTAATCTGATTATCAATCTCTTTTACAGCATTTTTATTGCCTTTTAGCACTTTAGCTACTAATTTTGTTAGTTTTTCATCCATTTCGGGCGTAATTTCAGGGAATGGCAACTCCATCAGGTTGCCTTTCAGGATTTTTATCTCGCCGAAGAGCGATTTATAAAGAAATCTGAACATTTCGCTGTTTAGAAACGCGAGAACCGTTTTTATTGACATCCCTGGAATGCGCGGAATCAGAATGTTGGCACTGTTGAGGAACAAACTTTTGCTGTCGTCATAAGCGAAAACGAGGTTTTTAGATATGAATTTATAGACCAATTTTTCGTCGGCACGATATATTTCATCTTTTGCAACCTGTTGAAAATCAGAGCGTTCGTACTTGATAAACTTTGTCGGTCTTTTCAGAGTGTACGCTTCGATATCTTTGCCTGTGTAAATCGGTTCCATGCCTCTGCCCTGCCTGCTTTTCACCTTGTTTTTATTATCACCGGTGATTACTCCCAAAGCCCAGATGCTGTCTTTTAAAGTATACTTTCCTTTTGAAATGATTTTCCGGACTTTTTCCAAGTCATCATCAGATAACAGATTGAAATTCAAGTTCTTAGTAAGATAGAAACAGGATTTTTTCACTTTATGGATAACGCATTCGTTATCCCAACTTGATGAATAATTGTTTGCAATGATAATATCCAGTCGGGACAAGGCACGTCTTGTCCTCTTAGATTCAATATCTATATATTTCGTCTGAACTCCTGAAAAAACGCCTGGATACTTTGTAATCGACTTAATCTCAGTGTTTTCAAGCAGGAATTTACGGAAATCACGGTGACATTTGACATTTAAGACCGATTCAGGCAGCAGGAATTTTATTGTTCCGTCATCTGCAAGTTGATGGAATGCCTTTTCAAAGAAAAACGAGAAACTCTCTTTGGTCGGAATCGGGCTGTTTCTCTCATCAAAAACGACAGCCCCCCATGGCGGATTGCTAATAATATAGTCAAATTTTAACTTAAAGTGTTTCTTTAAGTAATCACATAATATTATTTGAGGTTCAAATACTTCCGTCTTGAATTTTAACAGCAAATTAATCTTTGCAATCATCACCGCGACTGGGTCGTTGTCGCAACCGAAAATCTGGTTTGGCGATGCTCCCTCGAGTGACAGAATGAATGCTCCGCTGCCACAGCAAGGATCGAAAAATGTCTGGCCTTTCGAGAAATCGAGGTTCTTTGTCATGTTTTGAGCCACCTCAAAAGGAGTATAATAAGAGCCTTTGCGGTTTTTCTCACCTTCGATGAGGAAACACTGGTAAAGCAGGCCGAGGAGATCGTGCTCATCGGAAGGAAGGGATTGTAAGGATAAGAAGGATAAGGAGGATAAAAAGGATAAGAAGGATAAGGTGGATAAGACTTTTTGAACGTGAGGCTTCTCATAGATACCTGCATCCTTCAATAACCTTATACCAACCGAATAAATCACTTCCTCAGCAGAATAATTTTGCTTCTTGCAATATTCCACAAACCGTTGAATACCAGCAATATTATCTTTATTTGAGAAATATTCAACCGGCACAATCGTCTTGGTGGAGAGTTGTTTGTTTGCACGCGACATCAGCCTTCCGCTGCCGTTGGAATGCAGCCGTTTCCAGTTGCGGCTCGTCGCCTCAGAAATCGTCGTTTTGCTGATGCCGTTGTCGTTCATGAGATTTTTTTGCAAAAATATTAATAAATCGGTATCATTTCTAAAAAATTTTTCTATATTTGCACTTCAAAATATTGAAAATTACAAACCATTAAATAATTAACTCATGAATAACGTATTATTTCAATTTGCACATCCTGCTAACGAGCCTGTGAAAGAATACAGACCGGGCAGCCCTGAGCGCGTCGCTTTGGAGAAAGAACTCGAAAAACAGTCGAAGGAAGTCGTGGAAATCCCGATCATCATCGGTGGTAAGGAAATCCGCACCGGCGACATGGGCGAAGTGGTGATGCCACACAACCACAAGCATGTGATTGCAAAATACCATAAAGTTGGCGAAAAAGAGGTCAACATGGCTATCGAAGCCGCTCTGAAAGCCAAGAAAGACTGGGAAAACACCCCTTGGATCGAGAGAGCTTCAATAATGGCACGTATCGGTCAGATGCTGGCAACAAAATACCGTGCACGCATCAACGCAGCATGTATGTTAGGTCAGTCGAAGAACTGCTTCCAGGCTGAAATCGACTCAGCTTGCGAGACCATCGACTTCTACCGTTTCAACAACTACTATGCAGGCAACCTCTATTCAGAGCAGCCTTCATCAACACCAGACCAGCTCAACCGCGTGGAATACCGTCCACTCGAAGGCTTTATCATGGCTGTGACTCCATTCAACTTCACATCTATCGCTTCGAACTTGAACATGACACCTGCTTTGATGGGTAACACCACAATTTGGAAGCCATCAACAACAGCATTGCTTTCAAACTATCACATCATGCAGATCGCAATGGAAGCCGGCCTTCCTGCTGGCGTCGTGAACTTCCTGCCAGGCAAGGGCTCGTTGATTGGCGGTGTCGCTTTGAACAACCCGAACCTCGCCGGTATCCACTTCACCGGTTCAACAGCCACATTCCAGGGCCTCTGGAAGGGCGTAGGCGTCAATATAGCCAATTACAAGTCATATCCACGTCTCGTCGGTGAGACAGGTGGCAAAGACTTCATCTTCGCTCACAGCTCAGCAAATCCACGCGAGGTGGCATGC
>JAGCFU010000051.1 GCA_017649945.1 Bacteroidales bacterium
ACGGTTACAAGCAATCTTGACAGTGCGCCTGACAATTGGTCCTGTGCCGCCTGGAATTTTGCGATGTCTTCAGGTTCAAGGTCAGATGGGTCGAGAGTAATGCTTGTTGCCTTGGCACGTGCCTCGATGACTGCTGTCAAGGTGCCTTCTTCGTGTGCCGCATAGCCTTTCACTGTTGCCACGAGGTTCGGGACGAGATCGGCACGACGCTGATACACGTTCTCAACCTGTGCCCATTGCGATTCAAGGCTTTCCTGACGAGTGACGCAGCCGTTGTATGCTCCTTTAATCCATAAGTAAATCGCCAAGACGACTACTACGATAATGATGATGGTGATTAAGCCCTTCTTTTTCATTGTGTAAGAATTTAAATTTATTTAATTGTGTTGAAATTTCTGTTTATAAACTCGCTTAACTCCTTGCCTTTCAATAAGTTCTTCGATAATCTTGCGAGGTCGTACAGCTGTGTCATCACGGCTTTGCGCTCTTCTTCAGCTTTGTCCAACAATGTGGCGATGGCGGCGTTGTTGGTGTTGAGCATCAGGGTGTAGCTGTCAGGCATGTCGCCCCACATCGGCATTCCGCCCATCTGGTTCATCTCTTTGTAACGGCGCATCCACTCGTTCTGGATGATCTCGACAGGAGCCTCGTTCTCGTCCAAAGTGCTGAATTCCACGTTGAAATGCGTCTTGTCGATGATATCCTCAAACGCCTTCTTCACCTCTTCCTTCTGCTTGTCGTCGAGCTTCGATTCCTTCGTAACATCCTCTTTTTCAATGAGTTTGTCGATGGTATTCGAGTCAACTCTTGCGAACGAGGTATGCTCAAACTTCTGCTCAAACGTGCTGATGAAGTGCGAGTCGAGCATTCCGTCAAGCATCAAAACGTTGTAGCCGCGCTCCTTGGCCTTCTCGACGTTTGTGTACTGCTCATCAAGATTTGTCGCGTACAAATATACGACATTTCCGTCTTTGTTCTTCTGTTTTTCTTCAATTAATTTTTTATATTCCTCAATGGTGTAATATTTGCCTTCAGTATCCTTGAAAAGCATGAATTTCTCAGCTCTTTCAAAGAATTTCGGGTCGGCAATCATGCCGTAAACTATGAATATCTTGATGTCGTCCCATTTCTTCTCGTAGTCCTCGCGGTCTTTCTTGAAGAGCTCCTCGAGTTTCTCGGCCACCTTTTTAGTAATATAAGACGAGATTTTCTTCACATTCTGATCATTCTGCAGGAACGAACGGCTCACGTTCAATGGGATGTCAGGCGAGTCGATGACGCCGTGCAAAAGACTTAAGAAATCTGGCAAGATACCCTCAACGGAATCGGTGACGAACACCTCGTTGCAATAGAGCTGGATCTTATTGCGCTGGAACTCGTAACGATTCGAAATCTTAGGGAAATAAAGGATTCCGGTGAGGTTGAACGGGTAGTCGACGTTCAGATGGATGTGGAACATCGGCTCGGTGAAGTTCATCGGGTAGAGGGTATGGTAAAATTCGTTGTATTCCTTGTCTTCGATGGTCGACGGGGCTTTCTTCCAAAGTGGTGCCACGTCGTTGATAATCCAAGGTTTCTCAACCTCTTTTGTCTTCGGCTTGCCGTCTTTGTCAGTCTCACCTTCGACAGGCTCCTGCACTTTCTTAGTGCCAAACTGGATAGGCACCGACATGAATTTGCAGTACTTATTTAATAATTCGCGAATCTTGCTTTCTTCGAGGAAATCAGCGCAATCATCTGAGATATAGAGTATTACGTCAGTTCCGCGGCTTCCTTTCGCTATAGGGCTCATCGTGTACTCAGGTGAGCCGTCGCACTCCCAGATGACGCCTTTCTCATCGTCTTTCTGGACGTAAGACTTAGTGATCAATGACACTTTCGACGACACCATGAAGGCGGAGTAGAAGCCCAAGCCAAAATGTCCGATTATGTTGGCAGCCTCAGCCTCGCTGTTGGTCTTGAATTTCTCGATAAATTCAGTGGCGCCTGAGAAAGCTATCTGGTTGATATATTTGTCAACTTCAGTCTCTGTCATTCCGATGCCGTTGTCGCGCACGGTGATTGTCTTTTTCTTCTTATCGACTTCCACTTTGATGGTCAAATCTCCAAGCTCACCGTTGAATTCGCCAGCGCTGGCAAGGGTTTTCAGCTTCTGTGTCGCATCGACGGCATTGCTGATTATCTCACGTAAAAATATCTCGTTTTCAGAGTATAAAAACTTTTTGATTACCGGAAAAATGTTTTCCGTTTTAACACCAATAGAACCGTTTTTCATATATTCAAAATTTAAAATTCAAAATTTAAAACGTCATTTCGAGCTCAGGTCTCCATTCCGCTTCTTTTCAGTCGAAGAGACGAATGGGGTACATCAAATATTATGCCATTTTTTTATTACTGACAAAATGTCAATTTATTTTGTATCTTTGCAAAAAAGAAAAACGGATGGAAAAATTCTTTGAAAAACTTGAATCGGCACTCCAAAACAACACAATGGTGAAGATTACATTATCCAAGCCTGTTGTGAAAAACGATGACTTGAGAAATGTTTATATTAAACCTATCTTGTTGAAAGACAATAAGATGTATCAGTTTATATATCGCTACGAACGTCGTGATGAGACGAAGAATTTTGACGCTGTTCAGACGATGGAGCAGGTGAGGAGCCTTGTCCCGACTAACTTTCAGAATGTGTCGCTTTTCACCTTTACGGAAGAC
>JAGCFU010000006.1 GCA_017649945.1 Bacteroidales bacterium
CGTGAATTCTTTACCGTCGCTCATTCTCACTTTGATTAGGTATAAACCTGGTGTGAGGTTGGCGATGCTGATGGTTGACGATTGTGGAGACGCGCCATGGCCTGTCTCTACAAGGCGGCCGTCCATATCGTAGATTTCGACTGATTGGCAATCGACATCCGGTGAAAATTCAATGTAAATGATGTCTTTTGCCGGGTTAGGATAGCAGAGATAAGGTTTTGCGATGGATTCCTCGTTTTCGCTGACGTTATCGTAGCCGTTTTCATCTACTTTAAGGATGTATGAGTAAACCTCCTGTACTCCGGAGCTTTTAACATATATCCCTGTCAATATGCAGCCTCCGTCTTCTGTCGCCTGAATAGTGTTGATATCATAAAAATCACCATTATTGCCGTAATGCCTGCGCCAGATAAGATTGAGTTCTTTATCGAATTTGCTGACAGTGACTGTTGTTGGGGGGAAAACATAATGCGTATGCTCTTTTATTCCCATTATGCCGCAATGAAAAATCGCGCTGTCTGTAATACACAAAGCCTTTGTTTCAGCATTAACAGTGGTGGTTTGGTTGTTTGAGAATTGTCTGTTCACATCCCAGACTTTAGTTTCGATTACATTCAAACTATCATCTATAAGGGTTGTAAAATGGCAATAGCCGACACTTCCTCCCAGATGTTTCAAAAAGTATCCGCCACTGGTTATGAGGAACAGGCTGTCGTTATAATACTCTCCATGACCGAAAACCCTATATGAAAAGGTTGTATCAGGATATGGTTGATTGGGGTCCTGGACAATTTTTATATCCAAACCGCTCAATTTGTTAACCTTTGTGCATATCAACGTAGAGTCTAAACGATAATACCAATCTCCACCACCTCCTGGGACGGTATCTTGCCAATACTTTATTATGCCATAATCATTTCTTGTTTTGTCTCTAACGAAAAAGTCCATAAGCATATCAAAAGACGCATTCATAGAGTGGTCCTCTTTCATGCCGACAATAGCACCGTCAAGTCCAAGCTTGGCAAAAAGATAACAAAATCCTTCCGTCTTCAAACAATGAGAGACCATAATAAAGTTATTGTCGTTATCCATTAAAAATCTCGGCCTATCTTGAGTCGGTTTTTCCAAATGAATAAAGTCATCCCCGAAATCGTATACATTTTGGTTTAAGACATTCAATTCATTATCCAAATGAATAATGGCGACTTCCTTCTGGATATAATCGCTTGTTGAATTTCCTGAAACGAGTGTCGCAATTGCCAAATATTCGTCTTCATTATCAGGATGGCGGAACAGGCCACCATATTTTATGCTCTTTCCGTCAATCTGAAATTCAAGACTTTTTACAATCTCACCATCAGGTGAGATGCTCACGAGCATATCATTTTGATAAATATATCGGGAATCACAACTTATTATAAAGCCATGATGAGGGGTTTCGACAACATGTCTCGCTTCTCGCACCACCTCGCCTTCTTGAAGGATCAGACACTCGAAATAATTCTGGGAAAAGCATAAAATGCCTCCTGATAATAATGTCAATAGGATTAATAACTTTTTCATAGTATTATTTTTTGCTAAACAAAAAAGACTCTTTTTATTATATATTTAGCAATTGCATAAGTTCATTCTCATCTGTAAAATACGAATCCTTTTTAATAAACAGCAAATTTTATGTGATTTTAAACTATTTTAATAGTCCTGACCTATATAAGTGCACTCTATGTCTGCATAACTTCCCAACAGCAATACTTCCGGCAAGTAAATCTCCCAAATCTCCATGTCAACAAATTGCTTGTCGTAAGTATCTCGCCATTCTATCAGTTTAGTCATAATATTACTCAGGTAATATTGCATATCTATTGGAGAAAGACAATTTGACTCATAATCCATGTGTATTAATCCATAGTGTCCATTAGGACTATTCGTGTCAATCCATTCTGTTGACATAATATAATCCTCAATCGGATCTACATAATACGTTCTATATCCTGCACCACAGTCATAATGACCAAAAACGGACTTGGCAACAGATATCAACTGTGTTATTGCTGACCTGCCAATAAATTGATTGCTGTTATAGGGATAGCATTTCCCGGCTCCACAGCAAGGATGCCAAATATCTGTGCTATCGAAACATGTAGGTATATGTATCGGCGTCCCCCTACTTAATAACACCTTTGTTATTATTTTCTTTTCTTGGTCGTCTTTATTATTTTCATCTATTTTTGAAATAATGCAATAAATATCTTTTCCAATATTATCGATATTATTCAATTGCTTTATGATTTCCCTTTTGTTGTTTTCATATAATGAGTTCAGGTCGGATAAAAATACATTCCCATTATTGACAGGAATTACAGATTCGATTGTAAGACGTTCCATATCGGCTGAATAATTGCTGGCATCACACATCTTGAAGTTTTCGTAGTTGCTTAGGTTTCTGATGGCTTCTTCAAGTGGCATGGTCTCACCACCTTTTGTCGCCGATTTCATCTTCTCGCCAAACAGAATCATCTCCTTGTCCATGTCGGTCAGTTCGGCAACATTCAGTTCAGGAATGTTTTTTACAACGTCATTCTTCTTGTTGCAGGCCTCAAATGTGATTACTCCTGCTGCTGCGATGAGCAATGTCGCAACTACGGCAACGATTTTTGATTTTTTAACCATAATTTTGAAATTTAATTTGTTAATAAAATGTTGTTAATTAAAGGTATTATTATCTTGCGAACTCCCCTTCAGCATAGCCGTTGGCATTGTCTAATATTAAGGTGTAGTTGCCACTTGACGTGCCTGAAAGAGGTATGTAAAATGTTTGCTGAACAGCAGTGTTGACAGTGTTGTTGTAAACCACGCTGCCTGTTTCACTCATTAATGTAATGTTTACATACCCGAAGTTTTGGTGGAAACATATTTGAACCGAATTTTTACTTAAATATGCTTCGACAGAATTTGGACCGGTATTTACGCACAAAGTACCTTGTAAAAGGATTTCTGTCATTCCTGGAGGTATATTTGACAATTCAAATTGCTCAGGAAAATTGTTTAAAATTGGCATAGCCCGTAATGATAATAAGCTAAAAATCCCTAAAATAATTAAAAGACGTTTTTTGTTTTTCATTTTAAATGTAGTTTTTGTAACAATAATATTTGTCGTTCAGGCCTATTTGACTTTGCAATAATACTTCAATTATTCAAACCGAACATGTTTTTACAATTCAAATTTTACCAATTACAATTATTATTTAATATTTTTTTTGTAAATGATTGATTGTTAATAAAATGCAAAAAAGCATTTACAAGGTGTTTTCGTTCTTTTTACAATATTAATCTCACGCAGATATGGCAGAAATGGCAGAAATTTTCCGTTGTTTCCTAAATTTCTGCGTAAAAAACACTATCTTTGCGGAAAATAAAATTGATATGATTCGGACTTTGAAATATCTCGGAATTGTAGTTTTGCTGGCGTTGACGGCTTGCAATTCGTATGAAAAGGATTATGAGAAGGCGGATGCGGTTTTGCAGGAGGCCGAGAGATTGTATCAGCATCCGCAGGGCGAGCGTGCTGATTATCTGGGGGCCGACACCGTGCAGATTTCTCAAGAGTTGGCCAATGCTGCTGAGTTTTTCGTCAGGAGAGAGGATTTCGGGAAGGCGGCATTGGCGGCGCTTTACAGCGGTTATGCCCAGAAAGAGGATGATGACAAGATTTTGGCGACGAAATATTTCAAAGATGCCGAGCTATATGGAACGATTGCAGGCGACTCGCTCACTATGGCACGTGCCAAATTTAATATTGCAAGGATGCTATATAACGAGCGGGCGTATAAAGACTTGATAGACATAGCAACCACAGCATGCCAAATGTGTGGAAACCATAATATAGAAATGGCATTTCTTAATAACCTTATAGCGTCGTCATATATTTTACAAAAAGATTATCCAAGCGCAAAAACTTATCTTGATAAATCACTCACTTATGCCAAAGAAGGTAAATCAACTCGCGCAACAATAAATGTTTTAAACAATTATTCAGTTTTTTATCGTGAACAAGGAAAATATGATGACGCAATTAATTGTTTATTACAAATGAGAGAATTCATTAATGACAGCATACAACAACTAATGTTTTATATGAATATTGGAACAATATATGTTTATAACAACGAGTATAATACTGCTGATATTTATATTCAAAAAGCATTAGATTTATCCACAGTTGTTGTAATAGAACCAGAAACAACAGCTATGATATATTTTTTGATATCATACATCAAAGAACAACAAGGATTATTGGAATCATCATTAGATTATTATAAGAAATATTCCACATTACAATATAAAATACAGAAGGAATCAGAAAAGAAGAACCTCTACAGCATAAATCGGCAATACGACTACGAAATTTTGCAGAACACCATGAACAAGCAAATCATCGGCAGACAGCGTATTATATTGATAATCAGCTTACTGCTGCTATTGGTTGCGATAGTGATGATAGTTTCGCTGGTGCGTCAGAAAAATATCCTCAAAGAGAACAAGGAGATAAAACAGGAACTGGACAAGACCAAAGATGAGCTGCAGAAATCGGTGCGACCTGAGGTGGTGGAGGAAGAGCTTTCGAGACAGCTGCATCTCATCATCACGGCAAACCGTATAGACGAGCATGCCAACGACTTCAAGAATGAATGGGCCCCGCTGGTTCGCAAGATAAACAACGAGAAAGACAGTATGTTTGAGGGCGCAGCGGCAGCGGTTGAGAGGGTTTATCCTGACATGTACAGCACCATCCTACAGAAATATCCTAACCTGAACGATACCGAATCGAAGGTGTTGCTGCTTTCGTGCTCAGATTTGACAAACACCGAAATCGGGTATATACTGGGCTTGAGCGTGCACTCGGTGAATAAAAGTAGGAGTGAGATTAGGAGGAAAATTGTAGTGTAGAGTTGAGTGTGTAGAGTTGAGAGTTGTTTAAAAGTGTAAAGTTTTAAGTAGAGACGTCGTCTTTATTTTTTACATTTTTGAAATCTTTTCTTTGATTTTTGTAAACGCCTCTTTTGGCTCTTCAACATCCAAACACAACGTTTCCATCGGACATAATCCATCGCCTGTGCGGTTGACTATTCTATCTACTTTTTTGTCGTAAAAACAAGGGATATTATATTTTTCAAAAACTTTGATTGCCGGTTCTGAGATTATAAAGGTGTGAACCTCTTTGATTTCTCCCAATGCCATGAGGAGCGCCGCTGCCTTTCCGATGACTTTATCGGCAACAGAAGCGCCTTTTAGGAAGCCTTTTTTCTCAGAAAGAAGATACAAAAGCGGCTTCACACCTCGTTCCTGTGAAGTAAAAACCTCTCCGTTCGAGACCACGGCAATGGTGCTCGCAGAGGATAGCAATATTGATTTCGCTTTTTCTAACGACATATTAAAATCTCACGCAGAAACAGCAGATATAGCAGAAATATTTCCCCTGTTTTCGCTATTTCTGCGTGCAAAACTATTTAATGTATTTCACAAAGAAATAACCGCCAATCCATTGGATGAGCATTCCTGGGATGCCGAGGCGGAAATCGTTGAAACCTGCGATGAATGAGCCTTCGATGAGCCATTCGACCATGCAGCCGAAGATCTGATATGCCAAAACAACCAAAAGGATGGTCCAAAGCGACACTTTGTTGGTCTTTTCAGCAATCCAAGCCGCTGACACTGCGAGGAAAATCGACTTGATGAGGATGCTCGGGACAACTGCCGCAGGAGGCATTCCGAAAAGCAGACTGTTGATGATTGGCGACAAAACCGCTGTCATCAATCCAACTTTCATGCCGTATTTGTAAGAGGCAACCAAGGTGAAGAAATAGATTGGCAGGAAGATATGACCGCCGTTAGGGATGAGGTGGCATAGTTGTGGCAGAATGATGTTGCCAGCCACGAACAATGTCGCGAACAAATAAGTCTTAACCTGATCAAAATCAAGGTTATAGAGCTTTACTGATGAGGTATTTTCCATAGTGATTATTTGTTTAACCATTCTTTAATTTTATCCATTTTCATGTAGTCGATGTTGTCGACAATCCACTCGCGCATGGCCTTGCCTGGCTCGGTCTGCTGCGGATAGCTGATGTAGTCGAGCTCGATGTTGAGCGCCTGCGACACTTTAAGTGCCATCACCGACCAGAGCACTCCTATGTCGCCCACGACAGGTATCGACTTCTCGAGACGTGAGAATGCCGACATCTCCATTCTGAATGGGATTTTCGACATTTTCGTCTTAGGCAGACCCTTGTCGATAGCAGCCTGCACATCGCCTGATTTCTTATCGAGATCCCAGGCTTTCTTGAGGTTTTCGTCGAGGTCGAAACGAATCAAGGTCTTGTCTTTGAGGCTGTATGTAGGATAGCCGTTCCAGCTTGCCCAGATGCCGTGACCGGTGTAAGTCTCAAACGGACCATCGTGAATCTCTTGTGTCAATGCCACTGCCGACTCGATGATGACGTCGGCTGAGCCTAACATCTTTGAGATGCGGAATGTTCTGTCGCTCACTGGGATACTGTCGGCGATGCTGATACCGACCTGACCTCCGCCGATAAGCTGCGGCACGCTTACGAGCACAGGGACGTTGTTACGAACGCCTGCTCCAAGCATTGTACGCTCATCGCAGCCCCAACCAACTACTTCTTCAAACGGGACGTGTTTGGTGTGGGCAATCTCCATGATGCTCGCTGCAAAAGTCTCGTTTCTGAGACCCATCGGGTAAGCCATGTTAGCAGCGGCCTTGATGATGCATGTACCTTCTTTCTCGTTGCAACGCTGCACAAGAGCGTCGTCGATAATCATTTCTTTCTTGAGATCAGCCCATTGAGCGTCAGTGAGTTCGGTGAGTTCGAAAATATCACCACGAGGCATCTTTTCGAAGTCGAGAAATTCCTCGCCGACGTCGTGGATGTTGATACGTTTTACACGGTCGAGAACGCCGCCCATCTCGTGAGAAACGACAGCCGAACTTGTTGTGACACCGTCAATTAAGCCTTTGTTTATAAACTCGGCAATTAAAGTGGTGACACCTTCGTGGATGTTAGGGCCAGAGCCTGTCACAACAACCACTTTACCGCCTCTTTTCTTTGCCTCGACTATTTTTTCGATAGCGATATCGAGATAATGCCTTGTCTCTTCCGGCAAAGCCTCGTATAAGCCCTCAATAAATTCTTTTTCTATTTTCATAATGTTATTTTTTCACGCAGAAATTGAGGAAATTGCAGATATTATTCCCGCTGTTTCTGCTATTTCTGCGTGGGATTATTAATTCGTTTTTGACCAAGTATCTTTTAAGCCGACAGTTCTGTTAAACACCAGATGTTTAGGCGTGCTGTCTTTGTCGACGGTGAAATATCCTATTCTCTGGAATTGGAAATGGTCTAGCGGTTTTGCGTCGGCGAGATATTTCTCAACGTAGCATTCTGTTCTGATTTCCAATGAGTTAGGATTCATCATCTTACGCATTGCCTCGATCGGGGTGTTGCCTTCGTCCTGCAATCTTGCCAGTTCGTCACGCGGATTTTCCACGTTCCATAGGCGGTCGTAAAGTCTAACCTCGGCCTTGATGCAATGTGCCTGACTGACCCAGTGAATGGTGCCTTTAACCTTACGGTTAGCCTCAGGCATGCCGCTGCGTGTCATCGGGTCGTATTCAGCGTAAACCTCAACAACTTCGCCGTTTTCGTCTTTCTTGCATCCGGTACATTTTACAATGTAGGCGTTTTTGAGACGTACTTCTTTGCCAGGAGTGAGACGGAAATATTTATTCGGAGGGCATTCCATGAAGTCTTCCTTCTCAATCCACAGCTCGCGGCTGAATTCAATCATATGGCTGCCTGCTGTTTCATCCTCAGGGTTGTTGATAGCCTCAAGTTCCTCTGTCTGACCTTCAGGATAATTGGTAATCACCAACTTAACAGGATTTACAACCGCTGCCACACGTGTAGCACGGGCGTTGAGATCTTCACGGATTGAGCTCTCAAGCAACGCGAAGTCGTTAAGAGCGTCGTATGTTGTATAACCAATCTTATCAATGAACTTATGAATTGACTCTGGAGTATAGCCACGACGACGGAAACCGCAAATCGTAGGCATTCGAGGGTCGTCCCAGCCGTTGACAACGCCTTCCTTCACCAAAATCAGAAGGTTACGCTTGCTCATCAAGGTGTAATTGAGGTTCAACTTGTTGAACTCGGTCTGACGCGGACGGTTGTCATCCATATTGTCGCCTTCGCCACGAATCTCTTTGAGCCAGTCGACAAACAAATCGTAAAGCGGACGGTGCACCACAAATTCAAGTGTGCAAAGCGAGTGTGTCACGCCCTCGAAATAGTCGCTCTGACCGTGAGCGAAGTCGTACATCGGGTAGGCATTCCATTTCGTGCCGGTGCGATGATGCGGAGTCTTCACCACGCGGTAGATGATAGGATCGCGGAAGTGCATGTTCGGGTTCGCCATGTCTATCTTTGCGCGAAGCACCATCTTGCCTTCCTCGATTTCGCCAGAATTCATCTTGTTGAAAAGCTCCAACGACTCCTCAATCGGGCGGTTACGGTACGGACTCTCGGTGCCAGGCTGAGTAGGAGTGCCTTTCTGAGCAGCAATCTCCTCCGACGACTGCTCGTCGATATATGCCTTGCCACGTTTTATCAATTCGATAGCAAAATCCCAAAGCTGCTGGAAATAATCTGAAGCATAATATTCGTTACCCCATTGATAACCAAGCCATTGGATGTCTTCTTTAATGGCATCCACATATTCCATGTTCTCCTTAGTAGGGTTGGTGTCGTCGAAACGCAGGTTGCAAACGCCGCCGTAGTTCTTGGCGATGCCGAAATCCAAGCAGATGGCCTTGGCGTGACCGATGTGGAGGTAGCCGTTCGGCTCAGGTGGGAAACGTGTCTGGATTCGCTTGGCGTTCTTGCCGTTTCGTAAATCTTCCTCAACTTTCGCTTCAATGAAATTCAGCGATTTTTTTTCTTCTTTTTCAGCTTCAAGATCCATTTTTTCAAAAATTTAAACTGCAAAGATAATTATTTTTGTAAAAATGCATTCATTTTTTTTAAAAAAGTTGTAACTTTACGCCCTGAAATAATAAATTTAATCAAAAATACTATGAACTATTTAGACATCATTATCGCTATCTTATTGATTCTCTTTGCAATAGCTGGTTTTAGAAACGGTATTATCAGAGAGGCTTTTTCGCTTGTAGCATTCGCAGTAGGCATCTACGGAGCAATGAAATTATCCGACATTGTCGGCAAATGGCTTGGAAATATCATTAATGTGAGTCAGGAATGGATGTCGGTGATATCATTTATCATCGTTTTCATCGCTTTGGCATTCTTAGTCAACTGGTTAGGCGGATTATTGGCAAAACTTATCGAATCGCTCAACCTTGGATTTGTCGATAAAATAGGAGGCATAGTTTTCGGTGCCGCCAAAGGCTTCCTGCTCGTCGGAGTTTGCATCCTTCTCCTTGATTTCTTCGGACTGAAAAGCGTCTTAAATAAAGAAACATGCGAGAAATCGGTGCTTTACAAACATTCGGAGAAAGTTGCCGTTTGGATATACGACAACAAAGACAATTGGATTGAAAAAATCGACAAAGAATACGAAAAAATTGAGGAAAAGGTAGACGATTTGTTATGAAAAAAGTAGCTGTTATTCTTGCCGGTTGCGGCACCATGGACGGTTCGGAAATCAACGAGACCGTGACATTATTGTTGGCTCTCGACCAGCATAATATTGAATATCAAGCATTTGCACCAGACACATATCAAGCTGAGGTGTGGAACCATGCCACCGGAAAACGTGCTGAAGAACGCAGAAACATGCTTGTTGAAGCGGCACGCATAGTGAGAGGAAACATTTTACCTTTAAATAAATTCAATGCTGACGATTTCGACGCTTTGTTGTTCCCGGGCGGCAGTGGAGCGGCGAAAAACATCTTCACCTACGCCTACGACGGCATCAATTTCAAGGTGAACAAAGAAGTTGAAAAGGCAATTTTGGACATTCACTCACAAGGCAAGCCAATCGGAGCCATGTGCATAGCGCCATTGATGGTCGCCAAAGTGCTTGGTAATGTCAACGTCACCATGGGAAGCGGCGACTGCCGTCAAGCCAAGGAACTTGCAATGATTGGCTGCAAGCACACTGAAACGACCCACGGCGGAGTAGCTGTTGACAAAGAAAATAAGATATTCTCAACGCCATGTTTCATGCTCGATGCCACACTGAAAGACGTTTATCAAGGGGCGTGGAATCTGGTGGAAGAAATGATAAAAAAATAAACTTTTTGAGGGCGAAAAATTTTCGCCCTTTTTATTTAAAAATTCCGTATCTTTGCAGCCGAAATTCAAGGGGTGCTCCTTGTGGGCTGAGATGATACCCTCAAACCTGATCCGGGTAATGCCGGCGTAGGAATGGATATTACCAATTATTCCCCTTCACATTTATTAACAAATTAACAAAAAAATTCAACAAAATGAAAAGAATTTTTATTTGTATCGCTGCGCTATTCTTTGCAGCAAATGTGAAAGCGCAGAATGAAAACACCACTCTCGACACAACCAACTACCATATGCTCGACGATGTGGTTGTCAGTGGTGTGAGAGTTAAGAAAAACGCTCCATTCGCCATGACAGAGCTTAGCAAAAACGAGCTTAACGAATTCTCCAAAACAGGCCAGGAACTTCCTTTCCTGTTCTCAAGAACCCCAGGCATCATCGCCTGGAGCGAGAACGGATTAGGCACAGGAACAACCTACATGCGTATCCGCGGCGCCGGTGACTCACGTATCAATGTCACTATCGACGGCGTGCCGCTCAACTCGCCTGAAGACCAGTGTGTTTTCTGGGCTAACATGAACGGATATGCCGCACTGCTCAGCGACGTGCAGATACGACGCGGTGTGGGTTCCTCAACCAATGGAGACGGCGCATTCGGAGGTTCAATAGTGCTCCTCACAGGTATGCCTTCATTCAAACCGGGCGTCGAAGTCACGGGCTCATACGGCGCGTTCAACACTTTTACTTTAGGCGCAAAAGGCTCGACAGGATTGCTCTGGAACCACGTTGTGATAGACGGTAGCTTTACAGAGACTAAGACCGACGGCTACGTCCACGGCACAAGCGGACGCAGCGGAAGCTTGTACGGCGGCATATCGTATAACAGCAACAAATTCATCATCCGTTACAAAAACATAAGCAACTTTGAAAACACCGGCCAAGCTTGGAACGGCGTAGTCGCTGGCAATAACGACTATTCGCTTATGGACGGCTGTTATGACGACGGCTCATGGTCATATAACACAAAGACCGGCATTCACACATATGAAGATATGTATAACGCGGGCCTCGGCCAGTTTAACAATCTTTACGAATATCTGGTTACAGACGAAAACGGTCTTTTCGTGAAAGACGAGAACGGCAACTACGTTACAGAGCGCTACAGACTCAATAACGGCAAGTATTGGGATAAGACCACCGACAACTTCTGGCAGGATCACAACATAATCTCACTGGCTTGGGAAATCAACAATCACTGGGCAACAGCCGCATCTCTGCATTATACCTACGGCTACGGTTTCTACGAAGAATTCCGCCAAAACAACAAATTGGCCGATAAATTCGGTATAAACGAGTTCAAAGCAGACGGCAAGTCGAAAAAATCGGACGTGGTGCGCAAGAAAGGCCTTTCGCAAAACACTTACGGATTTGTATGGTACACACGTTATAAAACCGAGAAAATAGAACTGATAAGCGGTCTGTCGATGCAGAGTTTCGACGGTAACCACTTCGGTTATGTGACATACATAGCCGACGAAGAGATTGCAAACAATTATCTTGTAAACGGCAAATACCAATATTACGATTCAGATGCAAGAAAACTCGACGGTAACGTATTCCTGAGAGCTACTTACAAATTTCATGAAAACTTCAGTGTGTTCGGCGACGCTCAATATCGCCACGTCGATTACAAAACCGACGGTGTAAACGATAAGTTCGTGAAAATTGACGGTCTGTTCGTAAACCAGATTCTCAACGTCAATGAAAACTATAATTTCTTCAACCCGAAAGCCGGTATATCGTTCGACATGAACAAACACCATGCCTTTGCTTCTGTGGCTATAAGTAACCGCGAGCCTGAACGTAACAATTTCACCGACAACGGCTCTTATCCGGCACCTAAACCGGAACAACTCATTGATTATGAATTAGGTTACAATTACAACGACAGAATCTGGTCAGTAGGCGCAAACCTTTATTATATGGATTACAACGACCAGTTTGTGCAGACAGGCGAGGTGAGCGACATAGGCGAAGCATTAACTACAAATATCAAGAAGTCATACAGAATGGGCATAGAGCTCCAAGGGGGCGTCAATATGACCAAATGGCTGACTTTTGAGGCAAATGCAGCTTTCAGTCAGAATAAAATCAAAGATTTCGATGAAGTTGTGGAAGATTGGGACAATGGTTATCAGACAATTCACTATGACAACTCCACTTTGGCATTCTCGCCTTCAGTTATTGTCAACGGCTTTATAACACTGCATCACAAAGGATTTATGGCTCAGTTGCACACAGGCTATGTATCACGCCAATATCTCGATAACACCGAGAACAAAGACCGTTCGTTACCAGGATATTCAGTGTCGAACGTCAGCTTTGGCTATTCTTTCAAGCCTAATAAAGTGGTGAAGGAAGCGATATTTAAAATTAACTTCAACAACATCTTCAACAAGCGTTACGCCGCCAGCGGCTGGGTCTACTCGGCAATAGCTGAAAGCTACAATCATCCCAACGACAACCGTTACTACCAAATCGGTTTTATCCCGATGGCAGGCTTCAACGTTATGGCAAACCTGACATTTAAATTCTAAAAACATGGAATTCATCACCAAACACTGGCTTGATATAGTAACCACAACACTGGGACTCGCTTATATTATTTTCGAATATCGAGCCAGTGTTTGGATGTGGTTTGTCGGATTCATGATGCAGGCTCTCGGCATCGTTTTGTACTACCAAAAAGGACTTTACGCCGACTGCGGCATGGAGTTTTATTACCTCGCGATGACAGTTTACGGCTATTGGAAATGGATTCACGGTTCTTCTGAAAAAAAAGAACTGCCTATCCGACATTTTCCACGAAAACTGATACTGCCTTGGATTGGTGTAATTTTAGCTGTTTGGGGGATAATTTATTGGCTTTTAATAACTTTCACCAACAGCAACGTGCCTATTGCCGACAGTTTCACAACAGCCTTGAGCATTATAGGAATATGGGCGCTCGCTCACAAATATCTTGAGCAATGGTTTATTTGGATTGCCGTCGATGTAGTGACTTGCGCACTTTATTTCTATAAAGAAATACCTTTCAAAGCCAGTCTTTACGCACTGTATGTGGTGATTGCCGTCTTCGGGTATTTTAAATGGCGCAGTATTATTAATAAAGGATAAGAGCTGCGCTGATAAGAAGGATAAGAAAGATAAATTTATCCTCTCTTATCCATCTTATCCATCTTATCCATCTTATCCATCTTATCCTTTTTATCTTTCTTATCTTTCTTATCTTTATTTTTTAACAATCTTTTTTGTAATCTCATTACCACTGACGGTAATGTATTTCACAATGTAAATTCCTGATTCCAAAGTGTTTACATTGTTAGAAGCCTTACGTCCCATCAAATCGTAAACCTCATAACGCACAATTTCTTCGTCAGTATATCCGATTTCAGAAACATCAGTGTGATCGACAGGATTTGCCAGTTCCGCTAAGCATCCGATGTTCATGCGGCAATACTGCTGCGACATCTCGAAACTGTTGACACTCGGTCCGATTAAATCTTGTGGAGTGTGAATATTAGGGCTGTAATTCTGATAATCCTCGAAAGGATAAATTCCCATATAACCGTGATTGTTGAATGATGTATGGTCGCTGTCACCCTGGTTGAAGTTCACATGTCTTATCGGCAGTTCAGGGAAATAAACGCTTCCCACATTCATGTAATAATCTCCGATTGGAGCCGCTGTATTAGGATAGATGCAGTCGATATGAATCTGATCGCCATAGAGATATCCGTTCATGTCGTTGTTAAAATATCCTAAAATCTCCATTCCTTCCTGTTGGCAACGTGAAGCGTAAGCCTCGCTGCCGTAAAGTCCCATTTCCTCACATCCGTAAGCGCAGTAAACAATTGAATATTCAAACTCGTATTGTGTCATAATTCTTGCGCTTTCGAGCACGCTGGCAACACCTGTTGCATTGTCGTCGGCACCGGGGCAAGCTCCACCACCGTACATTGCTTCGTATGAGAACGAATCGAAGTGGCTTCCGCAAACAACATAAACGTCAGGATAAAGAGTACCACGCTGAATGCCGATTACATTAGGAGCTGCCTGACCGCTTCCGGTCCAAGTGCTCGCATAGAAAGGCTGCTGCTCCACTTCGAGTCCGAGAGCAGCCATGCGACCGGCAATCCAATCGGAAGCATCAAATGCATTTTGTGAATTCCATAAACGATTTTGATAATCCTGAAGATGCTGCACCGTGGCCTGCAATGAATCCATATTAACCTGATCCATCATTTCACGGATAATAACATTTTCCTCAGTAATCACCGGAAAATCACGATGAGCGACTGCCATCTTCGCTTCTTTGTTGAAAATCGCCACAGCACCGTCGTTTTTGTATGGCATGGCAATGCCTTTCACGAGCACAAAGTTGGTGGTTTGGAGCAATGCTTCTCCATCACCGAGATATGATTGTTGCTCTGTTTGCGGACAATAGACCAATGTATATACATCATTGCCTGAAAAAGCTTCAGAATCCAACACTATCATACCATCATCAACGGTTTCTGCAGTTGCAAAAACGAAATCATCATTATAATAATGAATCTTTAGATTTGAATTATTAAACAAATTCTCAGTTTCCTGTTGATTATCAGTGTTTATCATCACAAAACTCTGTGAAAAACCAAACAAAGCAATCAATAATAATGTTAATAAGGTAAATGTTTTTTTCATTTTATAAATTTTAATGGTTAATATTATCTTTTTTTATCCTTCTTATCAGCGCAGCGTTTATCCTTCATTATCATTAATGCTACGCCATATTTCTGAAAACGATTTTTCAGCAAAAACAGGCAGTTCACGATGTACTCCCCAAGTCTTCTTAATCAGTTGTTTAAACTCAAGTCTGTTTAAGAAATCCTTGGTTTTATCCATATCCTTGCGGTTTTCAACTCTCTTCATCATAAAGTTGAAGAAACGTTTTTCACCTAATAATAAGGCGTTTTCTTTTACAATCTCAATCCTGTTCCTCAAAATCAAATCGCTGATTTTTATATTCATCGGACAATATTGCTCGCATTGATGGCACGACGCACACAATGTAGCAAGATGAGCGGCGTTTTCATAACCGTCGGCTATCGACTGTATGGCACCGACAGGACCAGGAAAAGCGTTGTCGTAAACATGTCCACCAATAGTGTTGAAAATAGGGCAAACATTATGACATCCGCCACATTCGATACATGTCATGATACGGCGCTGCAGCTCCTTTTCAAGCATAGTGGAACGGTTGTTGTCAACCAAAACTATATACAGCTTCTGATTTCCGGAGTTATCATGACCTGGTTTACTCAAAATTGTGTAAAACGACTTCGCTTTTATCTTAGTCACCTCATACAAAGACGAAAGCGGCAAAAGAACACTTATATCGTCAATAGAAGGAATAAGCTTGTCGATACCAACCAAAACGATATTAACATTGGCATTTGCCATTGATTTCAACACATTGCCTTCGTCTTCCGAAATGATAATATCTCCTGTATCAGCCACAAAGAAGTCAGCGCCAGTTATAGCAGTGTCGGCGTTTAAATATTTATCATTCAACACTTTACGCGTCACTGTCATAAGCTGTTTGGCATTAAGATTATCGCTTACACCAAATTTTTCTGAATAAATCTCAGCAATTTCATCTTTAGTTTTATGCGCCGCCGAATGATTGGGATCCGAAGGTCGTTCATTGTACTGGTAACAAATGAAATCACCGGTATCGGTTTCTTTAATGTTCACCTTTTTCATCTCAAGAAATGGCATCAAACCTATTTCTTCAGACAAAATACTCTTTGTTTTTACAACATTTTTTGATTTCTCGGCATTCAAAATGTCGTAAATCATGTATTTGGCTTCTTCAGCATCACGGGCCCAGCGGACGATTCCGCCATTTTGTATGACATTAGTCTCAAAATCAACAAGATATTTGTCGTAATACTTAAAAGCTTTGTTCCTTATGTTAAAAGCGCGACTTTTTTCGAGTTCGATATTCGCATAATGGTCGGCGCAATCTTCAGCAACACACATAAAGAAATCGTAACGAGCTCTCATTTTCTTAAGATGCTCGTCATCAAAAGCAATTTGCTTCACATTTTGACTGAATATCGCGCCTTTTTCTGTCATTTATCTTGTCATTTCGAACTTGTAAATAAATTTCAAGCAATTATTTTATATCAATCTTATTAATTCTATTAAGATGTCTTCCGCCTTCAAAATCTGTTGTCAGATACGCTTTCACTATATCCCAAGCCATTTCGTTGCTGATAAAGCGTCCAGGCAAAGCCAGAATATTAGCGTTGTTATGCTGACGCGCCAACTTTCCCAATTCAACGTTCCAGCAAAGGGCGGCACGAACATGCGGATGATGGTTTGCAGTCATCTGAGCGCCGTTTCCGCTTCCGCATAAAATGATTCCAAGCGGATATTTTCCATCTTGGATATCCTGTGCTAAAGGATGTATCATATCCGGGTAATCGACACTTTCTGCCGAATAACAACCATAATCCTTCACTTCATAACCGCTATCTTTCAGTCTATCAATAAGATACTGCTTCATAGCAAATCCACCGTGATCAGATGCTATAGGAATTATTTGATTCATACCACAAATGTTGAAAAATTTTTACAAAAGTAAAAAAAAATTTTTAATGCCTGATACCTTTTTTCTTAATTTTGAATAAGTTATAAAAATGACAAATTTTTACCTTTTTTATATCTGTCTGAAAATCAAAATAAAAGAAATTATCAACATTAATTCAAACAAAATTGTTAATAAAATTTTGATAAAAAATGATAAAATTTTTACCCTGTTGAAAACGTAAAAAATCGAAAAGTTTTTAATATTTATTTTTCCTAATTCAACAGTAAAATCAACACTTTTAAACATATTATCATTTTGATTTATAACAACTTAATGAGTTATTAACATTGACTTAACTGTCTGATTTTTATTAATTCTTTTATTAATTCTTTTATTAATTCAAATCATAATTAATCAAATAAAAATGTTATCTTTGCAAAAAAATAATCCTATGAAAAAATTAGTGCTTTCGTTTTTGATTTCAATTTTGTTTTTAGTTGTTCACGGACAACTTCCTTATCATCTTTATCAACATACTTTTCCTTTGGTAGACACCCAAAATGAGAAAGTTTTGGAAATGCTTGAGCAGGTCTCCGAAAATCAGATTATTGGTGATGTTGAGCATCTTTGTTCTTATTTGAACCGCCGTGCTGATGCCATACATATATATAATGTGAAGAACTGGCTCGTATCACAGTACGAAAATATGAATTTGGACAGTGTTTATCTTCACGAATTTGAAGCTATTCCATACAATGATTCTGTTCCTTTTCCGACAGCTCCTAACGTTATAGGGTTTCAACGTGGCAAAACCAAACCGAATGAGTTTATAGTATGTGGTGCTCATTACGATTCTTTTGTCAGAACTGAAGGTGCGTTCGATCCTGACACTCTCGTTTCGCCAGGTGCTGATGATAATGCTTCCGGTGTGGCCGGAATTCTTACAACTGCAAGAATATTAAGCAACTACGAATTTGAACGTTCTATAATCTATGCAAGCTGGAACGCTGAAGAGTTTGGTTTGCTTGGAAGTGCCGCGTTTGCCCGTGACTGCCGTGCCGACAGTATCGACATCGTCGCATATTTCAATCTTGATATGACCGGTTACGTTGAACCAGGTTATGACATTTGTATACATC
>JAGCFU010000007.1 GCA_017649945.1 Bacteroidales bacterium
AAGATAAAATAATAGGAGAGAAATAAAATGAAAAAGATATTATTCGCAATCGCAATTATAATGACAATGGGTTTTGCCGCCAACGCACAGAGTGATACTTTCTTCAAATGGACCGACGGTGACAACGAGATATACAGAGGAACCGATGACAATTATATTTTCACGTTGCCTAACTATCACGGTTATGAAACGGACCAGCAGGCTCCGCTTGGCAGCGGCCTCTTGGTTCTCACCGCTCTCGGTGCAGGATATGCTTTGGCAAGAAAAAAAGTGAAGAGTAAATAATTTTTTATAATTTTGTAGTATAATAACATCTAATTAACTAAACGACATGAAGAAAACATTATTTTTTGTTGCGTCACTATTATGTATGATGGTGGCAAACGCACAGGATTGGAACAATCTTGTCACTTCATTTGTATGCTCGACAGGTCGTCAGCATGCTGTGGTTTATGACGGCGAGTTCATCTACACAGCAGCATGGGGCAAGTCGTCGACAGTGCTTTCAATGTTCTACAAGTACGACTTGGAAGGCAACCTCCTCGATGAGTTCGACGTGACAGGTGTCGGCAACTCTGACAACTACATGCGCGACATGACTTACGACGGACAGTATGTTTACGGTTGTGACGCTCATTCAGGCACTATCTGGTGCTACGACCTTCGCAACAAGACATTGGTCAGTTCAAACTGCATCAACACATCATTGAGTGAGCTCGGTATCTGCACCTACGACCCTACTCAGGACGCTTTCTGGGTCGGTGAGAGAGCCACAGGCAGCAGCCCTGCCCTCCACCTCGATCTCAAGCTCGTGAGCCGCAGCGGCCAGGTGCTTCAGACAGCATCAGCTGCCAATCTCGGCGGTCACACCGTTCACGGCACAGGCTATTTCACTGACGACAACGGCGGTCATCACATCCTTCTGTTTGCAGTTGAAGGCTTCACAGCACATGTCTTCGATTATAACATCGACACCGACAGCATGAATCCTAACTACATCTTCGATTTCTCGGTGACACCGGGATGGGGTCCAGCAAGCTCAGCAGGCGGTGCTTTCATAGGCGAAGTCAACGGCTCACAGTATTTCTTCGGTGACGTCGACAAGAGTCCTAACCTCATTGGCATCTACGCTTTAGGCGAGTACACTCCTGTAACTCCAACTCCTCCGGAGGGCGACATTTTCTTCGACTTTGAAGACGGTATCATGCGTTGGAACACAATCGACGCTGACGAGGATGGCTACAACTGGGAAATGAGATATATTTACGCTGTTCCAGGCAACACCCACTGCGTTACATCAGCTTCGTTCGACGATTGGACACAGACAGTTTTGACACCTGAGAACTACCTCGTAACTCCTTATAAACTCGATTGCGAGCAGATTACTTTCTGGGCTCAGGCTCAGGATATCAACAATCCTAACGAGCACTTCGGCGTGGCCGTTTCAACAACAGACGGCTTAACAGCTGATGATTTCGAGATTATTTGGGAAGCCGACCTCACAGCCAAAACCACTGGCGAGTGGTATTTCTTCAATATCGACCTCAGAGCTTACCAAGGTCAGGATATCTATGTCGCCATCGTTCACTACAACTGTACAAACCAGTTCTCAATTAATGTCGACGACATCACTCTCTACAGAGAATATCAAGCAGGTTTGGGCGTTGACGAAAACTCAATAAGTTTGTCAACAGTTTATCCGAATCCGGCAGTCAACACACTCATGGTTGAAAGCGAAATCACTATCAACAACTATGAGATTTACAACGTTGCAGGCGCAATGATCTGCAGCAACCCTGTAGACGACAAGACATTTGAAATCAACGTGAGCGAGTTGCCAGCAGGCACTTACCTCATCAAGATGAAATCAGAAGGTCTCGTTCAGACTAAGAGATTCGTGAAGAAATAATCAGTATTTTTTCCGAAACTTCGGACAATAGATTAGGAATACGGCTGGTTTTTTATTCCAGTCGTATTCTTTTATTTTTTTCCAATCGGAAATCGGTTTGCTAACGATTTTCTCGTCGTCCATGGTGATGTTCGACGCCACGCAGAGCATTGTGGCAGGATGGCAGTTTTTTACCAGTTCCTCTATCATCGCATTGTTACGGAAAGGCGTCTCGATGAAAAGCTCCGTCTCATCGTTTGCCAAAGACTGGCGTTCAAGAGATTTTATTTTCTGTACGCGTTCAGGGTTCTTTATCGGGAGATAACCGTGGAAGCAGAACGCCTGACCGTTGAATCCTGAAGCCATCAGGGCGAGAATCATCGCATTGGGGCCTGTCAGCGGAACGACCTGGATACCAGCCTGATGTGCGAGTTCCACGATGAGAGCTCCCGGGTCGGCCACACACGGCGTGCCAGCCTCCGACATCAGTCCTATGTTTTGACCGTCAAGAGCCTTGCCGAGATATGTCAACAAATCCGGATTTTGCGGGTTATGTTTGTCGAGTTCCACAAACTCAAGTTCATCTATGGGACATGGCATATGCATCTTACTGAGCATACGGCGTGCTGTGCGCACATTCTCAACCACGAAAAACCGTAGCGTCCTCACTATGTCCAATGTTCCTGCAGGAATGACCTGTTCCGCCGAGGTTGCACCAAGCAGCGCAGGCAGCAGATATAATTTCCCAAATTGTTGATTCATAACGAATTATTGAAGTGTCTGCTCAATCTTATCGGCGATGGCACGGAACTGTTTGTCGGTGTCGAGAAGGTTAGCGACAGTCTTGAGAGCGTGTATCACGGTGGCGTGGTCCTTGCCTCCGCACTGTTCACCGATGGTGATGAGCGGTGCCTTGGTGTATTTTTTCGAGAAATACATCGAGAGTTGGCGAGCCTGCACAATGTTGCGTTTCCTCGACTTCGTGAAGAAATCGGCCTGTGAGGTGCCCATCTCTTCGCACACCGCATTAATGATATAGGTGATTGTTATTTCGCGGTTCGAGTTGTTCACAAAACGTTCCACCATCTGTTTCGCGAGGCTTATGGTGATGGATTTGCGGTTCAGCGACGACTGTGCGATGAGGGAGATCAGGAATCCTTCCATCTCGCGCACGTTGGTCTTGATATGTTCCGCGATGTAGTTCACCACGTCTTCAGGCAGTTCCACCCCTTCGTTGTAAGCCTTACGTTTCAAGATATTGCGGCGTGTCTCCACGTCAGGTAGCGACATCTCTGCAGAGAGTCCCCATTTGAAACGTGAGATGAGGCGCTGTTCCATGTCCTTAATCTCCGCAGGCGGCTTGTCGCATGTGAAAATGAGCTGTTTGCCGGTCTGTTGAAGGTGGTTAAAGATATGGAAGAGGGTGTCCTGAGTCTTCGGTTTGCCCGAGAGGAACTGGATGTCGTCGATGATTAGCACGTCGATCATCTGGTAGAAATGCACGAAGTCGTCGCGGCTGCTCTTTGAGCTGTTATTGCGGCATGAAGCCTGGAACTGCATCAGGAACTGTTCCGCGTTGACATAAAGCACTGTCAGCTCCGGGTGATGTTTCTTCGTCTCGAGGCCGATAGCCTGGCAGATGTGGGTCTTTCCCATGCCGGTAGGGCTGAACACGAACATCGGGTTAAAGGCGGTTCTTCCCGGGTTTTTCGACACGGCGAGACCTGCCTCGTAAGCCACGCGGTTGCAGTCACCCACCACGAAGTTCTCCATGCAGTAGTTCTCGTTGAGATTCGACTCGATATTGACTTTCTTGATGCCAGGGAGCGCGAAAGGATTCAGAATCTTCGACTCGGTGTTCTCGAAATCGATTTGAATCTGTTTCGGCGGATTTTTCGTGTTGGTGCGGTCGACCGACGGCTGTTTCACCACGACGGGTTTGTTGACATTATTGTCCATCATGATGGAATATTCGAGTTTGCCTTCCGGGCCGAGCACCTTACGGATTGTGGCTTTTATAACCTTAATATAATGAGTTTCAAGGAATTCGTAGAAGAAATCAGACGGCACCTGGATGGTTAGAAGGCCGTTCTTGAAGTCGACAGGCTTAATCGGCTCGAACCAAGTCGAATAAGCTTGCGGCGGAACGTTCTCCCGAATCATCGCGAGGCATTCATTCCAAATCTCGTACAAATTTTTGCTCATCAATTTATCAAGTATTTAAATATCAAGTGATTATAATTATCATTTTGGTCTCAAAACGACTTTACAAATATCAACATAAAAAAGTTAATAAAAATATTTTTTTTGTATTGATTATTAATTTTTTTCGTATTAAATTACGAGGCAAAGGGTGTTTTGAGGTCAAAAATCGGCGTAATATGCTGATTTTAAACGGTTTTCAAGTATTTCACCTCAACTCCGAAAATACGTTTCAATTTTTCGACAATTCTGTCGGAATCGCTTTGTCTGATTGAGATTTCGAGATAGCAGCGAAGTTCGAATTTCGGGTTCTGTTGTTCGAGATTTTCGTCTTTGAGTATGCGCATCACCTCGTTGAGGAGCGGATAGTCGAATTCGAGGCTGTATACCTCGTCGATGGTTTTTTCAACAATGGTACAATTGTCGAGAGCCTCGCGAGCTGACGTCTTGTAAGCGTTGATAAGTCCCGGCACGCCAAGCAGTTGACCGCCGAAGTAACGTGTCACTACGACACAAACGTTGGTGACATCTTTTGATAGAATCTGATTGAGGATAGGTTTGCCGGCAGTACCTGAAGGTTCGCCGTCGTCGCTCGAGCGGTAACAAGCCTTGTCGGGGCCAATCATGAAAGCATAGCAGTGATGTTTCGCATCGAAATAACGTTTGCGAATCTCGGCGACACGTTCTTTGACCTCAGTCTCCGAATGCACCGGAAACGCCTCGGCGATGAACTTGGAGCCCTTCTCTTTGTAGAGCCCATCGCCTTTCGACGTCACGATTTTATATGAATCCTCGAATAACATCATGCAAAGATAAGAATTTTTCACGCAGAAACAGCAGATAAGGCATAAATTTTCTGTTGTTTCTGCTATTTCTGCGTGAGATTTTTATAATTTTGTAGCATGAAAACATCATCAAATTTAGTTCGGGAATGCCGCAAGTATTATGCAAGCGAGTTGGAGACAATTTACGGCTCCGATGAAGCTAACGCACTGATAATGATTCTGTTGGAGCATTATTTCAGCCTCGACAGGGTGAAAATTGCAATGAATCCAGAACTGCGTTTGAGTGAATCCGAGTTATTGACGTTGCATTTTGCGGTGAAGGAACTGCTGACAAACAAGCCCGTGCAATATATAATAGGTGAAACCGAATTTTGCGGCATGCGGTTTTTTGTTGATGAAAACGTGTTGATTCCGAGGCCGGAAACCGAAGAAATGGTAAAAAAAATTGCATCCTGTAGGGACAAGGCATGCCTTGTCCCTACAGGATGTGATATCCTCGATATCGGAACCGGTTCTGGTTGCATTGCCATCAGCCTTGCCAAGTTGTTGACAGACAGCAAGGTAACAGCGGTTGATGTTTCTGAAAAGGCATTGAATGTGGCAAGAAAGAATGCCAAAGCAAATGAAGTTAATGTAAGGTTCATTTTAGATGACATTTTGAATCCTCAAAACCCAGAATTGATTGACAATCAATATGATATCATAGTCAGCAATCCACCATACGTCTGCGAGAGCGAGAAATCGGAGATGCGTGCCAACGTATTGGATTACGAGCCATCCTCCGCCCTCTTCGTCAGCGACAACGACCCATTGATTTTTTACAGGAAGATATTGGAATTCGCACAAAAAACGTTAAAATCCAGTGGCGAGGTCTGGTTTGAAATCAATGAGAAATTCGGTAACGAGATGAAGAATCTCTGTCTTGCAAAAGGGTTTAAAGACGTGGAAATCATCAAGGATTTCAGAGAGAGGGATAGAATTTTAAAGGGAAGTAAATAAAAAACGTAGAGACGCCACAATATGACGTCTCTACAAATTTCATACGGTTTACGTTTACACCATCAAGGCGCCAACCAAACCCAAAATTGCGTAGAATTCTGGAAGAGCGGCGTAGATAAGGGTGTTTGTGAACACATCGTGTCCCTGGCTCACACCGACGATACCGTTGGCGCAGACCTGACCCTGGCGGATGGCTGAAATCATACATACCAAACCGACACAGAGGCCAACACCAAAGATGATGAGACCATTCTCAGGAGTAGCACGCATCTTGCTTAGAAGCATAAAGAACGCCACGAAACCGTAGATACCCTGTGTTGCCGGAAGTGCCGACAAAACCATGAAGTTACCTGATGCCTCCGGACGTTTTTTGAGACCGCCTTCAGCAGCATTGCCAGCCGTCGATGTGCCGATTGAACTTCCGATACCAGCTAAGGCCAAAACAAGACCTAAACCGAGATAACCTAAAATTGTTGCTAACATATCATTTAAAATTTAAAATTTAACATTCAATATTCTTTTATGATTTTAATGGATTATACTTTCTTCCCGTTCCTTCATAACCTGAATTCTTGAAGAACTCAAGGAAATTGAGTCGCAACGGATGCACGAAGGCACCGAGAACACACATGGCAACGTTCAAAGTGTGACCGACCACCACGATGAGGATGAATGCGATCCATGCCGCTCCGCCATCGCCAAGTGCCTGAACACCAATGGCATTGAACGCCTCGCCAAGCTTGGCGCCTGCCAAACCCAGAGCGTACAGACGCAGGTAACTTAATACGTCACCTAACAATCCGGTTGCGGTGTTGTAGGTCTCCCACAAGCCGGAACCGAAGTTAACCAACGGATTTCTGTGCAAGTCGTTCAGGAAGAAGATGCCAAGCGCCGACAAGATGCCGATGCCTATCACAATCCATTTCGTTACCTCTGAATTGATTACTCCAATGAGTGCCAGGCCGCCCACGATGATACCACCAACGATGAGCAAGGTCCAGCCCCATGTCCCGAGGGAGTTGGCGAAGCCTTTCACCTTCGTGGATTGGTACGTCTTCACAATCATTGCGAGGCAGATATGCACGATACCGACGATGATAGCCAGCACCATAGTGCCGTCGAAGCCGCCAATCTGTGCCGGGAGCATGCATTTCTTCACCACGTCAGGGAGGAAACTCCACGTGAGCATGTCTGTTGAGAAGAACGTATGGAACAGCAAGCCTATCACTGTAGTGGCAACACCCAATGTGATACCGAGCGGCGCAATATTGCCAAGCACTTTCTTCAAAGCGAGGCTGGCACCGATGAGCACCAAGCCGTAACCAGCGTCGCCCATACAGAAGGCGAAGAACAGCATGAAGAAGATGGAAATCCACACTGTCGGGTCGAATTCGTTGTATTTCGGACGGCCGTACATGTCGGTCAAAAGCTCGAACATCGATACGAACTTATTGTTTTTCAACTTGATAGGAGGATTGTCGGTAACGCAAGCATTTTCTTCAAGATATAAAACCTCTTCTTTATCAAGTAGTTCGTGCACCGATGTTGTAGTGTTTGAAGGCGCAAAACCCTCGAGCACTGTGATGTAATCCTCAGCGGCTTTCGTTCCCGACACATGAGCCAGATGCAAATCGAGTTTCGACATCGTCTTGTCGAGCTCTTTCTGAATGTCTTTCTCGTGACATTTCAGCTCTGACAAAAGACTGTATTTCTTTTCGATTTCGTATTCCAACTCCTTGATTTTCTTTTCGACAGCAGTGCAATCACTGTCTGGAGCCGGCATTTCTTTCAACGGAAACTCATAGTTTTCATCATCGGAAACAACCACGAAATAAGTGTTCGTTCCATCATTGGAAATCTCGCTCAAAGCGTAGTTTTCATTCCAAGCAGGGTCGAAATTCGATGATTTCACCTTGTAGAAATGCAGTTTCAGTCCGCGTTCCTCAAGTTTCTTGAAGTTCTTGACGTCGAACTGTCCCCACGGCAGGCGCTCCTCCATATCTTTATGAAGCTGAGCCAGTTGCGATTCCATCATCTCACGCTCGTTGACGGTGTTGATGACGTTTTCCGCAAGGTCGCCGTAGGTTTTGTCGGCAAACTCCGCAGGTGTCACATCTTTCAGTAACGACAAGGCTTTACGGTAATTTCCAGCCTTTGATGAGAGTGTTTCCGACTTCTCATCCACAGGTTTTGTTGAACGGGTGATGTCGACCACGCCCACGCCCTGCAGTTTCTTGAGAAACTCTTCCACATCGCCGCTCAGCAGGATGAAATTATATTTCGTCATTTCAGTTACCATACTCTGCCTCCTCCTCAAGGATGTGTTTGTTTTTCACGATTTTCTGGGAAGCCTTGGAGAGGTTCTCCTCGTCCTCCATGTATCGTTTTATCTTTCTGATGGCTTCGTTATAGCCAGGTATCTGCACCTTTTCGTAAAGGTTGACTTTTTGTGTGGTCTTCTTACGCTGGAAGTCGAGCACACGGCTCACCTCAACGTAGACCTCCGACTCGATGCCAAGCTGTGCGAGGTTTTTCAGTATCTGGACGCCGTCGGCATACCACATCGGCTTAGTGAAGAGGTTGATGTCTTTCACTTCATAAAGCACCTCTTCCAATGCCGGCACCGGCACGCCCGCAATCTTCACAGTCTTAAGTTTGACATCTGTCACAGAAATCAGTCCTGGCTCAAATTCATTCCAAAGCCGGGCCATATACTCATACGATTTGAGTTCGGCCTCCAGTTGTGCGACAAGGCTCTCCGAACGTTTCTTGGCTTTTTTCACCTCAAGACGGAGCGCACTCTCTTTACTTTTCAGCGTCGGAAGCGCTCTGGTACGAGTCTTGAGCTGCTTATTAAGCTCGTTCAGCGAAGACTTGTTATATTGAAATTTGATAGCCATTAAATCTATTTAAAATTTAAGATTTAAGATTTAAAATTCAAAATCGTCATTTTACCGGTTCTTTCCAGTATTTCTCGATAAGTTTTTCCTTCAAACCAGTTTCGGCCTTTGTGAAATATTTTCCGAACAGTTCCCAAGCGGTGTCGAGCATCTCGGTAATCGGGATGTTGACGTCGATGGCGAGAAGTCTGGTAGCATATTCCTTAGCGTAGTCGAGGCATCGTAGGTCGTAGTCACTCAAGTCGAAGCCGTTTTCCAGCTTGGTCTTAGCGTTGGAAGCGTCGGCGTATAGACGAACTGACGCGTTCATCACGGCACTGTGATCCTCGCGAGTTTTCTTATTCTGCACATGTTGTTTCAGACGTGACAGCGAGCGGAACGGGTCGACGATGACCTTGCCCGAATCGGCGTCAGCACGTAGGAAGAGCTGTCCCTCAGTGATGTAACCGGTGTTATCCGGGATAGCGTGTGTGATATCGCCGTCGTTCAAGGTAGTGACAGCGATGATGGTGATTGAGCCGCCGTCAGGAAGCTGCACCGCCTTTTCGTAAATCTTCGCCAAGTCTGAATAGAGCGAACCCGGCATTGAGTCCTTCGAAGGAATCTGGTCCATACGGTTCGACACGATACTCAGAGCGTCGGCGTATAGCGTCATATCTGTTAGAAGCACAAGCACTTTCTCGTTTTTATCGACAGCGAAATACTCAGCGGCTGTCAGTGCCATGTCAGGAACCAACAGACGCTCGACAGGCGGCTGGTCGGTGGTGTTCACGAAACTGACAATCTTATGTAAAGCGCCAGCGCTCTCAAATTCATGTTTGAAGAAGAGGTAATCGTCGTTGGAGAGACCCATGCCGCCAAGGATAATCTTATCGACATCGGCGCGGAGAGCCACCATGCTCATCACCTTGTTGTATGGCTGGTCAGGGTCGGCGAAGAAAGGAATCTTCTGACCTGAGACCAGTGTATTGTTCAAGTCGATGCCAGCGATACCTGTAGGAATCAGTTCTGAAGGCATACGACGTTTGTAAGGGTTCACAGAAGGACCGCCTATCTGGCGTTTCTCGCCTTCCACTGCCGGACCGCCGTCGATAGGCTCTCCGTAGGCGTTGAAGAAACGTCCCGCGAGGTCATCGCTCACGTTGAGTGTCGGAGGCTCGCCGAAGAATGTCACTTCGGCATTGGTCGGGATGTCTTCCGTGCCGCCGAACACCTGCAAGGTAACGGCTTTATCTTTAATCTTCACCACCTGTGCCAGACGGCCAGCCACGAGAGCCAGCTCATCATTGGCAACACCTTGAGCCTCAAGGGTTACAGTCGCCTTGGTGATAGCTGTCAGCTTTGTATATATGCGTTGAAAGGCTTTCTCACTCATGTTTAAGTTCCTCCTTTAACTGTCCAAGATATTTTTCAAATTGCTCTGACTTATATTCCGAGTAGTTCATCTGACGGCAGATATTGATCAAGCCCTTGAAATATGTGGTGCATTCTTCAAAGTTGTCGAATTTGAACGACTTATCGCAGATTTCAAGAACCAAGTCAAGCATGAATTTCTGACGTTCGAGCGGTGTCGAGCCGTCGATGTCATCGAATGCATCCTGCTGCAGAATCACATAGTCAACGAGTTCCGACTTCCAATATTGCTCATGGTAAGCCATCGGCACGCCGTCATCGCCCAAGATGTTGATTTGCTCGTAGGCGTCCTTACCTTTACGGATGATATATTTCGTCTTCGTGACTTTCTCGACCCAGCCTTTTTCAATCTTGTTGTCAAGATATTCAATAATCTCAGGATATTCGAGATATTTTGAATAAGAATCTACAGGGTCGACAGCCGGATAACGTTTCTTATCGGCGCGGTTTTGTGAAAGTCCGTAGAAACAACGTGCTGCTTTCTTTGTAGATTCGGTGACAGGCTCTTTCAAGTTACCGCCGGCAGGCGACACTGTTCCGATGAAGGTGATTGAACCAGACTGACCGTTGTTAAGTTTCACGTAACCTGCACGGGCGTAGAAGTTTGAGATGATTGCTGAGAGGTCGACCGGGAAGCCATCCTGTCCAGGCAGCTCTTCGAGTCGGTTACTCATCTCACGCAATGCCTGAGCCCAACGTGATGTGGAGTCAGCGAGGAGAAGTACCTTCATTCCCATGGCGCGGTAGTATTCGCCGAGTGTCATGGCGGTGTACACTGAAGCCTCACGGGCAGCCACCGGCATGTTTGAAGTGTTGCAGATGATGATGGTACGTTCCATCAGGCTACGGCCGGTATGTTTGTCTTTGAGTTCAGGGAACTCTGTGAAAATCTCCACCACCTCGTTAGCACGCTCTCCGCATGCCGCCATGATGATGATGTCGGCGTCGGCTTGTTCAGCGAGTGCATGCTGAAGCACTGTCTTGCCGCATCCGAAAGGTCCCGGGATGAAGCCCGTGCCGCCTTCCGCGATAGGATTCAGTGTGTCGATGCAGCGTACGCCTGTCTCCATCACCTTGAAAGGACGCGGTTTCTCGATGTAGCCTCCGACAGCGACTTTCACAGGCCATTTCTGCATCATATTGACGTTGACATCTTCACCTTCAGCATTCGTCAAAACTGCGATGGTGTCTGTTATTTTATATTGACTGGCATCAGCCACTTTCTTCACTGTGTAAGTGCCTTCAAACGAGAACGGCACCATGATTTTATGAGGCAGCCAACCTTCTTTGACCTCACCGAGCCAGTCGGCGGCTATGACTTGGTCGCCAGCCTTCGCTATCGGTGTGAAGTCCCATAACTTATTCTCATCCAACGGCTTAGTGTATTCACCTCTTTTAAGGAAGACGCCTTCCATGGTCGCGAGGTTGTTCTGCAAGCCATCGAAATTACTCGAGAGCAGACCAGGTCCGAGTGTCACCTCAAGCATGTAGCCTTGAAACTCCACTGTGTCGCCGATCTGCAGTCCGCGTGTGCTCTCGAACACCTGCACTGAGGCCTTGTTGCCGTTCACCTTGATGACCTCCGCCATCAGCTTGACGCCAGCCAAGTCGATGTAGCAGATTTCATTCTGTGCCACAGGGCCGTTCACCTCGACGGTGACCAGGTTCGCTATGATTCCTGTAACTTTTCCTGTTGTCATATTATTTTTAATTCAAATATTCAAAATTTAAGATTTAAAACTTAAAGATTTTTGTCCGATTTCAGACTCAAATCCAAATTTGCGTTAGTCCCACGAATCTCCTTGACGAGTTTCCTGAACATCTCCTCGCCTTTCGCAGGGTCGAGCTCCGCCCAGCGCTGAACCGTCTTAGCTTTCGCCAGAAACGCGAGGATGGCATTCATGTTAAAGTAGTCCATTCTTGCTATGTCGCTCGCCTTCTCCCACTTAAGCTCATCCATCTTCTGCTCGCGCTGAACAAAATCAGGGTTTTCGAGGATGTCCTTAATCTGATGGTATTCCTCGAAGTCGGCTTCAGGCATGTCGACAAAGTAAGCGCCGCCGTTTTTGTCAAGGCGTTTTGCCAGATATGCAACTTTCATATTACGCAATCGTGCGTCGAAGTCGAAGTATGCGCGGATGAAACGGTTTTTGCTTTCGGCGGCTTTCTTGTAAAACTCCGCACCGAGAGTCTCTTCATTGAAACCTTCCTCAAAAAGTTCAACCAACTGTTGGTCTTTCTCCGAGAGAAGCTCCGTGATCGACTCCTTCGTGGCAGCGTAGTCGAAACTCGTATTCTCGAAACCCGCTGTCAGCTCTGGCAAACTCGCTACAATATAGACGTAGTTATCCATCAGCCGAAGAGGATTTTCTTTGTTGCCGGACGCAGATAGTTGGAGATGAGCTGTGTGAACTCGTCGTCAGTGAACTGAAGCACGTAGCCGCCGTCTTGAGGAGCCACCTTGAAGCCGCCGTTCATTTTCTTTGAGAACTCTACTCTCACTTCAGCCTTGAACATCTTGCTGATTTCGTTTTTCACGAAAGGCTCGACTTCAGCTTTCAGGTTCTCAGGCAGAATCAGATCCAAAGCCATCGGAGATGAATATTCAGGATTGAATGCCTTGACGATGTCTTTCACCAGTTCTTTAACGAAGTCGGCTGAACTGAGGTTAGCTTTCACTCCTTGTTCGGCAGCGTTCATCACCACCATCTTCTCGATTTCCTGCTTGGTGACGGCGATGCTCTGAGTGGCAGCCATCTTCACGTCGGCTGTGACTTTCGTCTTCAGTTCCTCAGCTTCTTTATTAGCTTGATTTACAATGCGTTCAGCCTCAGCTTTAGCGTCATTGACAATCTTTTCAGCTTCTTTTTTGGCGTTGTCTACGATTTCAACAGCGTCGTGATTGGCTTTTTCGACGCCTTGTTCGTAGATTTTCTTTGTCAAAATATCAAGTTTGTTATCCATAACTTTAGTTTTATGCGTCAATATTAGCGTATGTAGCGTTCTGCTCGATGAATTCGCGGCGAGGACCAACCTCATCGCCCATCAGCATCGAGAAGATGTAGTCGGCTTCGGCGCCGTTTTCGATATGAATCTTACGGAGAGTACGGAACTCAGGATTCATGGTGGTCATCCAGAGCTGCTCAGGGTTCATCTCACCAAGACCTTTGTAACGCTGCACGTGAGCGTCCTGTCCCATCTCTTCAAGAAGTTGGATTCGCTGCTCTTCAGTCCAGCAATATTTTTCTTTCTTGCCTTTCTTGACGAGATAAAGCGGCGGCGTTGCGATATAAACGTAGCCTTTCTCGATGAGTTCCGGCATATATCTGTAGAAGAAAGTCAAAATAAGTGTCGAGATATGGCTACCGTCGACATCAGCATCGGTCATGATGATGATTTTATGGTAACGCAGCTTCTCGATGTTCAATGCCTTGCTGTCTTCTTCCGTTCCTATTGTGACTCCGAGAGCGGTGTAGATGTTTCTGATTTCCTCGCTCTCGAAAGCGCGGTGCTGCATTGCTTTCTCAACGTTCAGAATCTTACCTCTCAGCGGCAGGATAGCCTGGAATTTACGGTCACGGCCTTGTTTTGCCGAGCCGCCTGCAGAATCACCCTCAACGAGATAAAGTTCGGTGAGTTCCGGATTTCTCTCAGAGCAATCGGCGAGTTTTCCCGGGAGTCCGCCACCTGACAAGGCGCCTTTCCTCTGTACAAGCTCACGTGCCTTACGTGCTGCATGACGTGCCGTGGCTGCAAGAACGACCTTGTCGACAATCATCTTGGCTTCTTTCGGATGTTCCTCGAGATAATTTGAGAGGTGCTCGCTCACGATTTTGTCAACGATACCCATCACCTCGTTATTGCCGAGTTTTGTCTTGGTCTGACCTTCAAACTGAGGTTCCGGCACCTTCACAGAGATGATTGCCGTCAAACCTTCACGGAAGTCGTCGCCGTTGATTTCAAATTTCAGCTTGGCGAACATGCCTTCTTTGTCGGCATAAGCCTTCAATGTACGTGTCAAACCACGACGGAAGCCCGACAAATGTGTACCGCCTTCGTGAGTGTTGATATTATTGACGTATGAATGCAGATTTTCCGAATAAGAGGTATTATATTCCAAAGCAATCTCCACCGGCACATTGTCAGTCTCTCCTTGGATTGCAATCGGCTCCGGTGTGAGTTTCTCGCGGTTTTCATCGAGATAGTTGATGAAGTCGATGAGTCCGTTGGCTGAATGGAACACGTCACTCTTGCCTTCGTTGCCCGTCTCAGGGTCAACACGCTTATCCGTCAAGGTGATTTTTATGCCTTTGTTAAGATATGCCAACTCGCGCATACGTGCGGCGAGGATGTCGTAGCTATATTCGTTTGTGATAAAGATGCTGTCGTCAGGAGTAAAGGTGATACGTGTGCCATGGTCATGAGCCTCGCCGACCACTTTCACCGGGTAGAGCGGCTTGCCGTATTCGTATTCCTGCACAAAAACCTTGCCTTCGCGGTGCACCTCGGCCTTCAGATGTTTAGAAAGCGCGTTGACGCAGCTGACGCCGACGCCGTGCAGACCGCCCGAAACCTTGTACGAGCCTTTGTCGAACTTACCGCCTGCGTGAAGCACCGTCAAAACCACCTCAAGAGCCGATTTTTTCTCCTTCTCGTGCATGCCGGTAGGGATACCACGTCCGTTATCGACAACGGAAATCGAATTTCCCGGTAAAATCTCAATATCGACAGTGTCACAATAGCCGGCCATCGCCTCATCGATGGAGTTGTCGACCACCTCATAAACCAAATGATGCAGACCTCTTACATTGACGTCGCCGATATACATGGCAGGACGCTTACGCACTGCCTCCAAACCTTCCAAAACCTGAATGTTATTAGCACCATAGTTGCTCTCAGCATTCTGAATTTTCTCTTCTTCTGTCATTGTTCTATTCTAAATTCTTTCAATTTCTATTTCAAAAATAAACTTGGCAAAGTTAAGAAATTTCTTTGAAATAACAATGAAAAAAATGACAGATTTTTAGCTTTTTTTACTTAAATTTTAGCCTTTTTCAGAAGCGGTATTTCAGGCCGACAAAAATCTCAAATCCGAGGCTTGGATAATTGTAATAAAACTGGTATTTCTGATGGAAAAGATTGTGGATTTCGACAAACGCCGCAAGGTCTTCCTGTATCTGATAATCGGCGCCGAGCTGTATGTCGAAAGCCGGATCGAGCGTCACCTCCTCGTCATTGAGATTCAAAGCCCATCGCTTGCCCATCATCATCATGGATGCATTGAATGTCCATATCTCGTCAAACTCATAATCGCCACGGATATTCATGGTGAACGACGGCTTGTACCAGACATGTTTGTAAAGGGCGTTATTTTTCAGCGAATAACTGTTTACAGACAGCTCCGCCGCGAGGTTCAGCTTATCCATGGCTTTCCAGCGCAGGTCAGCAAGGACATTAACCACATTGCAGTCCATGATACTAAGTCCGAATGCCTGCAGATGATACACCGTGACATCGTCGTCGTACGTTGCATAGAAATCCTTGTCAGGAACATAAAAAACGCTGTTTTTGACATTGCGATATCTAACACCGAAATGCGCATCGATATTGTTGGCAAGTTTAGACTTCACTCCAGCCTGGAAATCAAGGCGCGTCTTCTCGTAACCGAACTCGCTGAACTGCGTGAAATTCGTGGTCACGAAAGGATTCTCCGCCACGATATCAGCAAACGTGTTGATTTTCGAGCGGCCACCGAACTTAGCGTAAAACTCCAACATGTTGTCAAGGACGAAAACGCTTCCCATGACATCAGGGTAAAGCCCCATCACATCGCCTTCCTTGAAGTCGAGACGGATACCGGCGTGCAAATGATAGAAACTGCCGTTCATTGTGAAATACGGATTCACGGCAAACAGCATCTGACCTTGATAGATATTGTTGTAATTCATCTCAAAATCAGCGGCTGCCGTCTGCAAGTTGTCAACATTCTTGTTATTGATCCAGTTATCGGAATAAGCGAGATGCGCCTTCGCGTTGAGCTGATTTTCCTGCGTGGCTCCTGTGATCCAGGTTGAGCGCACATCACCGCCCACCTCGCTGTAAAGATTGCGGTAACTCGAGCCGTTGGCAAGCCACTTCGCGCCGGCGTTGACCGAATGTATGTTACGTCCGTTGTCATTGTCGACGTCAGCACGCAGATGATACATATCGTATTTGTAATTCACGAACGAACGCAGCTGTCCGCCCTTGAACTTATTGACTGTCATCACGTTAAAGTTATTGTTCATGAACGATGACTTCTTGTAATCGTCCAAGTTAAGCCACGACGAATAATGTTTCACTCCGACGCCAATGCTCATCGTACGTGACAAATCGGAATAATGACGGAACAGGAACAGTGGCGACAGACGTGTTCCGAGGCCTGCCTTGAGGAAGTTGCTTTTCTCCTCAACGCCGTAATCAGCCTTGTAACTCACCGCGCTCATCGTCTCAAACTCCATGTTATATCCGTAGTTGAAGTCTTTTGTCTCAGCTTTGTACTCAGGGATATTGAACTTGTTTTCAGGCGTTTCGGGCATTTTCACCAAGCGTTCCGAACGCTTTATCTGAGGACGGTACGAACCTTCCACTGTGATTTGTTCGTTATGCTGCTGCGCGTTGGCAATGAATGCCAAGCAAACAAATAATATACTGATTATCAACGATTTTGTTTTCATTCTGCTTCCTCCTCATTCTTTAATTCCTCTTTCTCTATAGCCGCGAGTTTCTGTTTTGCCAGTTCTTTCGGTTCGCCAGTGGTATAGTTGTCGATTATGCTTTGCAACGTGGCTTTAGCTTGGAATACATTGCCTTTGGCGACATACACATCACTCAAAACGATGAACGACATTGCCACGTCATAAGGTGTGACATTGCTAAAGTTATCGGAAATGTAAAACACAGCGTTCTCAGCCTCGTCAAGGTTGCCAAGGTTATAATTCGCCAACACCACATGATATGCGGCACCGGATCCAAATATCGATCTTTCTTTCTTCGCACATTCCTGCAGCTTGGGTATAGCCGCCGAATACTCGTGTTTGTTATATAGCGACATTCCAGCGTAATAGTTCAAACGATTTTTCTTATACTGCCCGATATCCTTCATCTCCGCCAACTGTTCGCTTAATTCGATGGTCGCGTCGTAGTTTCCGAGTTTGTACTCACAACCCATCAGACCATAAACAGCTTGCATCTTAACTTTCTGATTCTCAGTAATTTTAAGTACTCTCTCGTAATAAGCCTTAGCTTCGGCATAGTGATCTTCAACCTCCTCCATGCCCGCAAGTTCCAACAATGCATTGTCGGTATAGTCGTTGTCAGGCTGCGATGCGATATATTCAAAATAAGGTCTTCTCTCAGCAATACCGAAACGTCCCATCTTCTCCAACGATGTGTAGCCGTAGTAGTTGGCTTTCAAAAGGTAGGCGCCTTTCGGGAACTTCTCGATGTACTGGTTTACAGCTTGCAGTGCGTTTTCATACTGACCTTGCTGGAAGAAATTCTCCGCTGTTGCAAATGATACGGAATCTTGTTCCGTCACGCTTGTCGCTATGCCTTTCTCTTCGGTATATTTGTAGAATTCAGCGGTTTTGTTTTCTTCCATGTAGATATTTCGCATGATGTTAAGCGCCTCACGCGACTCCTCGGTATTCGGGTAGTTGTCGATAACCTTTTTCAGCGCCGTCAATGCCTCAGGATATTGGTTGTTGTTGTAATACAACATTCCTATCTTCATCTGGCCTTGGCGTGCGTATGCCGAGCGTGGACGTTCGCTCACCAGTTGTGAGAACGCTGCTATCGCAGAACGTTCGTCGTTAGTGCTCAGATGTGCCATTCCGGTCTCGTACATCGCTTTGTCATAGAACGACGATGTCTTGTAACTCTTCGTAAGGTCGCTCATGCACTGCACCTTGGCATTGGTATTTCCAAGAGCTCCATAACCCATACCTTGCTGGAACAAAGCATAGTCGCCGTTTTTCTTGTCGAGTTTCACGGAGTTGGAATACGCCACAATCGCCTTCTGGTAGTTACGTTCCATGAAATAGCAGTCGCCGATGCGCATCCAGGCATCCGACTCATATTCCTTGTCACCCTTCGCCATATTCACGAAATAGCTGTAATTCTTGACAGCTGCCGGAAAATTTCCTTTGTAATATGCGATATAACCAAGATTATAGTATGCCAACGGAAGCAACTCCGACTGTCCCGAACCTTCTGATTTCAAGAACGCCATGTAATAAGTCTCTGCGTGGGTGTTTTCCTTTTTCTGAAGATAGCTGTCGGCGAGCCAGTAAAAGGCCTCTGCCTTCATTCCCGGCTCAACGTATTTATTGTTGACAGTCTTGTTAAGGTACTCGATGGCATTATCGTAATACATAGCAATATAGCTCTCAATGCCGATGTTGTATGTCAGCTGAGCATATGTTTTCTGCATCTCGGTGTTCAAATCGGGATATTTTTCCAGAGCCCTGATAGCTTTGTAGTAGTCTTTGTTGTTGAGATAGAGATGGATTATCATCGTCTGTGCCTCTTCTTTCCTCGGCGATGCAGGGTTTTTGTCAATATAATCCTCGAGCTGTGCCACGGCTTCGTTGAATGGGTCGACGCCGCTGATGAAACTCAGTTTCGCGTAGTTGAACAGAGCGTCTTCGCTGATTTCATGGTCAAAGTCGTCTTTATATGCCGCGAGATATGCGTTGCGCGCGAATTTGTCTTGTTTCGTCTTAATGTAGCACTTGGCAAGGTAATACGAGGCCTGCTGTGCGAGTGCGTCGTCGTTTTTCTTGCGTGTGGCGTTCTGGAAATTGGTGATGGCTCCTTCAAAATCCGATTGTTTCATCTTGCAGAAGCCGATTCTGAACTCCACCTCGCGAGGGAACGCCCTATGTGTGCTTTCTCTGGCGATGTTATAGTAGCTGAGAGCCTTCTCATAATCTTTCTGCTGGTACCACGACTCTGCTATTATCAGAGCCAAGTCCACTTTTTTCTGACCTTTGGCGTTCTCGAGCACGTTGTCGGCGTAGTCAGTCACAGTGGTGTAGTTGCCGTCGACATAGTCAATCTGCATCATGTAAAGCGGAATGATATCTTTATATTTCGGCGACTCAACTATCTTCTGAAAATTGTATTTCGCATCATTATAATTCTTATTAACATATTGAATATGAGCGTAATAGTAGCGTGCATCGTCTTTATAAGGACTCTCAAGGAATATCGCCTTATAGAACAGAGGCGCAGCCTTCTCCATATCGTTGATCTGATAATATGCGAGGCCTTTCTTGAAGTAGAATTCGGCTTTTTCGTTCTCTGAGAGGCATTCTTCGTTCACTGCCTCGTATTTTTTCACCGCGTCGCGATATTTCTTGTTTTTGAATAGGGTGTTAGCATAGAGGAAATCGGCTCTCGTGGCGAATATGCTTGTCGGGTTCTCTTTCGAGAAAAGCATGAGCTGCTGTTCGCCTGCGTCCATATACGACGAGCAAGCTGCCTCATAAAACTTCGCCTCGACGGTCTTCTGGTTGTTCTTACCTTCAGTCAGTTCGATATATTTATGGAAAAGTTCCGCCGCCGAGCTGTAATTCTGGTTGTCGAACAGTGTCTTTGCCTCGTCGAGCACCGACTCCGGCTCATAGTCACCGACTCTCTTCTGTGCTGATAATGAAGAAGTTACAACAATAAAAAATATGATTAAAGCAAATATTTTTCTATTAAGAGACATACAGATAATTTTTTGCGAATTTACAAAAATAAAACGAATTTTTTGCAGAAATATTATAAAAATTTTGCCTCTGAATTCCGAAGAACCCAAAGGCAAAAAAGAAAGGCATAAGCGGGATTCTGTATTTGATTGTCATTTCTCTAATCCTGACGTCACCGTAAGGATTTAGCAACCTACCCTCCCGGCTCGGACGAGCAGCCCTCAACCGCCGGTATATTTGGTTTTGCAGCCCATAAGGTTTACCTCATTGCCATGTCACCACGGCAATGCGTGAGCTCTTACCTCGCGTTTTCACCCTTACCCTTCGACAAACTCAGGGCGGTAATTTTCTGTGGCACTTGCTGTCGCCGTCTCCGACGCCTTCCCGTTAGGAAGTATGGTGCTCTGCGCTGTCCCGACTTTCCTCACGCAGACTCATCGTCTGCCCGCGACAATCGCCTTTCAAGCTGCAAAAATACAAAAAAAATTAAATCTTAAACGTTTCTCCCGCTTCAGGAATAACAATATTTTTGAATCCGTTGTTTTTTTTGAGGTATTTGGCATATTTCTGCTGCACCTGCTCCTCGCCGTGCACTATAAACACCTTCTTCAGCTTATCCGGGTTCTGGCACTTCAAATATTCCGCCATCTCGCTGTAATCGCCGTGTCCGCTGAAAGCGTCGATGCTGTAGACTTCCGCATTGACATGATGTGGCATGCCGAAGATGGAGATGTCCTTCTCCCCTGCCACGATGCGCGCGCCAAGGGTCGTCGGGGCACAGTAACCTACCGAGAGCACCGAATTTTTCGGGTTGTCGATATTATTTGCCAAATGGTGTTTCACGCGTCCGGCCTCCATCATGCCCGATGACGAGATAATGATACACGGCTGCTTCATCTCGTTCAACGCCTTGCTCTTCGCCACATCGGTGATGTAACGCAGACTGTTGAACCCAAACGGGTCGTCGTCATATCTGAGCACTTCCGCCACGTCTTTATTAAACTCGTTGAGGTGCATTCTGAAGATGTCAGTGGCATTGGTGGCAAGCGGACTGTCGACATAAACAGGTATGCGCGGCAACTTTCCGGAATTGTAGAAATTATTGAGGATATACACTATCTCCTGCGTCCTGCCGATGGCAAACGATGGGATGATGAGTTTGCCTTTCTTCTCAACACAAGTGTGCTGGATAATTTTCAGCAGTTCTTCTTCAGCACCTTCCTTCTCCTTATGTAGCCTGTCGCCGTAAGTGCTTTCGGTAATGATATAATCGCACTGTGGAAAAGCATTCGGCGCTTTGAGCAGATAGCTGTTGTAACGGCCTATGTCGCCTGTATATCCTATCTGCGTGATATGTCCGTTCTCGTCAATCCTGATGGTGGCACAAGCACTGCCGAGCATGTGCCCGGTGTTGTAAAACTTCACGGAGATATTGTTGTCGATGTAAAAACGGCGGTTCACCTCCGTGGTGATAAACAACTCCATACACTCACGGGCGTCTTTCTCCGTGTAGATAGGCTCCACACGTTTCAAGCCCTGACGCGAGCGTTTCTTGTTAAACCAGTGTGTATCGTTTTCCTGTATGAAGCCGCTGTCGGGAAGCATTATAGAGCACAGCTCGCGTGTCGCGGGAGTGCATATCACCGAACCACGGAAGCCTCTCTTATAAAAATAAGGTATCAGCCCCGAATGATCGATGTGCGCATGCGTCAGGATGATACAGTCGATCTCCGACGGTTCCACCATGGTGTTACGGTTCATTGCGTCGGTCTCTAAACCCTTGCCCTGAAACATACCGCAGTCAAGCAAAAGCTTCTTGCCTTTTTCAGTTACGATGAGATGCTTGCTGCCAGTGACTTCGCGCGCTGCGCCTATAAACTTGAGCTTCATTATCTTAACACATTCAAAATCTTAACAATATTACCTTTTTCTGTCATGATTCCGACCACGTACATTCCGTTTTCAAACGTGCTCATATCAATCACAACTTCATCATTATCAACAATTTGAGTCATCACAAGCTGACCCATCATGTTGTACACCGAGACCTGCTGCATCGTCTCAGCCTTGATATTCACCATGCCTGATGTAGGGTTAGGATAAATAGCCACATTCTGTGCCACATCCTCGCCAACACCAGTGTAATCGTGGACTTCCACCTCAATCTGGACATAATCCGACTGGCAGTCATTCTGGTAGAAAGCAATGATTCTGTAGAAATACAGACCTGGTTCACTGACAACGTCGTAGCATTCATAATGGTTTATCGACGGTGTATTGACAATGCGCTGGACCAGCTTATATTCGATATTGTCATTACTTCTATAAACCTCAAATCTATCGAGAGTATACTCATATGCCACTCTATCCCACGACAGATGGGCACCGATCTCGCCGTTATCGTAATAGCTTCTGCCCATAAAACGCGATGGTGCCGGACAAACAATCGGCTGCGGCTCGTTCACAATCACCAAGACTGTTGATGAAGCCGTCGTCAAACCGTCGTCAACAGTAACAGTGTATTCTATTTCGCCTGCTTCAGTCGGAGTAGCTGTAGTCGTCTGACCGTAAGGATCTGTAATTGTCTCATTCGGATACCATGAGTATGAATAATTGCCTGTTCCTCCTGAAGCGTTAGCCGACAGCGTTGTTGACTCGCCAATGATTATTGTCTCAGGATCTGCCAAAGCAATAACCAACAACGGCGTGATTGTTCCGCTGGTTACAGTAATTTCCGTAACGAAAGTCTTCTTGTTGTATCCGAAGACTGTCAAAGTGGCAGTGCCATCTGTTCCTATAGCGTCAAAACTTATATCAGCTCTGTCATTGTTCACGACCGTCGAACCGAGAATTTCTCCATTGTATGACAAAGTGGCAATAGCACCGTCAGCATTCGTCGCGGTCACCGTTATAGTAGTGGCATCAGGGCTAATGGTGCTTGGGCAAGAGACAGTCATCTCCGAAGGTACCATGTTACGCAATGTCAAAGTCGGATCGCCAAACAAAATCCATGTGTTGTACGTTCCTTTGTTTGCATTCTGGCTTGCGCCCAAGTCCAAAACTTTCATGCTGCCGTTTATCGACACACCACCCATGGTACGCTTGATGTTGTTGTTATACGATTCAACCAAGATATCGTTCATCTCATCCTGACCGTACATCGGTGGCTGCCATGGCTGCTCAATATAAGAGAACATTCCGCCTATGGCACCCGTCGGATTGCCTGTGCTGTTGTTGGTAGCACGCATCCAAGCTTCAGCGAAACATGGTCCGCTATGGTCATATTTTCCATTAAGACAGGCGACTGAAATGATATATGGCAACTTGTAATCATTAGTTAATTGGTTGACATGTGAGTTGCTGTAGCTGAAAACGCCCCACAATGTAATATTGCCGTGGTTGCAGTAGTTTATGATGCTCACACCTTCATTGATGTGCTGGCTCACTGTCGCCGCACTCGCGGTAACGCCAGAAACACCCTGATAGTCACGATGCACCTCGGTATAGTTGTAATCCAACAGATCATCTCTGATATTGTCGATGTGCTCATAGTCAGCCTCACCATAATGACCGCCGCCGGCACCTTCATTCTTGCTGACGCCCTGTCCCACTGTAAGCCATGTGGCAGTCTCATCCAAATCTCTTTCATAATTCAACACCTTGTTGACGTGGTTTGTAACCTGTGCCTCAGTTTCACAGCAGAAACGGCCAACTATCACCTCGTTGTAATAATCGTTGCCGGCCAACTGTCCGTATTGCACATCGCCATAGCCTGAATAGCCATTACTTCCAGAACCTGCCGAGATATACACACCCGGAATCTGAGCTACATCGCCAACCAAAAGAATATCGGTCATATTCGGATGAGCGGCGTAATAAGTCTGGATATACGATTTAATAGCTACTGCTGTTGTACCGGTTTCACTCGTTCCAACTATAGTAGTCGGACGTCCGGTCTGTCTCTTCCAAGTTACGAATGGCTCCATCGCCGTCATGAAAGCGTCATGGCAGATGATGAGCAACTCGCCGTTTTCCTCGATAGCAGTGTATCTCGACATTGACTCGGCGTAATTGATGTAACGACTCTCGTACATCGTCTTGAACTCAGGGTCTAAACTCGTTGATTTTGAACGGTTTGCAATGACATTTCTATCATCTTCACCGATCTTCTCCATCTTCAAGGTGAAATGTGTGTAAACTCTGAGGGTCTTCGTCACAGCATTATATAAATAAGGTGTGACCATCATATTCTGACCTCTCACATCACGATGGATGTAAGGCTCGTCAAGTTTGGCAATCGATGCAGGATAGAACGCATCTTTTTGATACATAGCGCCATAGGTGTAAGGGACGTCTTCCGGATTGATGCTTCTCGGAAAATCACCTTTTGATGGCGCCACCTCAATATTCTCATAGTCAACATATTGGGCATCAACGACTTCAACAGTCATCAAGGCATTGTCACCGATGACAGCAGGAATCACGATACTTGGGACATCCGGCTCGCCTGCCTCCGCCAACCGCATCATTTTAGCGTTTGTTATGACGACAGCGTCACCGTTTGGCGTCACGACATCATTTTTAACGAAACCATTCACATTGATTTCGACTTTAATCTCATTCTCTGACGATGAAATCAGACGGTGATTCCATCCTTGTGCAATAGCTAACTGCATGCACAGCAAACTAACAGCTAATAAAAACAATCTTTTCATAGTGTCAAATGATATTTTTTGCAAATATAAATAAAAAAAGGACGCCGACAATCGACGTCCTTCATTATTTTTTCAAAAGTCTTACTTGATGATGACTTTCTCAATGCTTGTGTTGCCATTGGCGACCACTTTCAAGAAGTAAACGCCATTGTTCATTTCGCTTACATTGATTTTTGTATTGCCTTCAGCTTTGCCACTGATAACCACCTGACCGATGCTGTTGATGAGCTGATATTCATAGCTTGCAGCATTGGTGTTGATGTTCATCACGTTCTCCACCGGGTTAGGATAGATGCCGAATGCAACCTCGTTCTCGTCGACAGCGTCAACACCTGTCACTGCTGTCACTACCACTGGCAATGAGTTACCTGTTGCATATTTTGCAATGACTGTGTAGGTGTATGTTGTCTCCCATGCAAGGTTTTCATCAACATATGTCAATTCAGGAACAAGCTCAGCAATTGTAACACCGTTACGGTTCACGATGTAACCCTCTGGATTGCCTGTTGCAGGAGCATCCCATGTCAATGTGACAGTATTGGCGATAACATTTGCTTCGAGGTTCTGAACAGGTGCGACTGTCACAGGCTCGCCAGCGCAGTTCACGTCAAACTGGAAGTTATAGCTTGCGCTCAAGTTAGAGGCTGATGTAATTTGTTCACCGTCTTCATAAGCCACAGTGAACGAGCACTCGTAAGTGTAGCTGCCAGTGATCCAACCTAATGTAACATGTACGCCTGAACCGATTGAGAGTGTGTATGTTGCACTGGTGCCATTTTCAATTGTGAGGTTCTGTTGTGGCGTACCGTCGCTGAATGAAACTGTCAGCTGATTGCCGTTCCAACCGTCACCGTATGAGTCTGTAAGATCGAATATCACGTTGCATGAGTTTTTCATAACACCCTCGCCAACGATTGTGATATCATTGTCGGCTGTGAGTGTGAATGTGAGAGGCAGGACTTCTGTGGTCGGGCATGCAGCGTCAACTATAACTTCAAAGAGAGATGCGCCAACACCTTCTGAATCAAGTGTTCCGAGTTCGTATGTGTCGTTTACAAATGTGACATAGCTGCTTGTGCTCGACACTGTTACCATGGCGTTAGTAGCCATATAGTGACCGACGTTGTTGAAGTTTGCGACAACAGTCTGTGTCTCACCTGGGACGAAGCTACCTGCATACTGGAAGTTTTGGAACTCAATAACAGGAGCGCCCACAGTGATTCTTGCTTTGCCATTCCATACGTTTGCGCCGCATGTGGCTGTAACGTCAATCTGAATCTTTGTACCGTCAGCAACACCTGATGCCACTGTGAATGCAAATTCATCTTCCAAAGTAATTGTCTCGTTTGCACCGAGGACACCGAATGAGCCTTCATTGTCAGAGAATGTGATATTAGGATCTGAACTTGTAAGGACGATGTTTGTTTCGCCTGTTGTCGGGTCCACACCAACGTTCTTGAATGTCATGCTCATATTCTGCTCTTCAGCAACCGGCACAATACCTGGTGTGAATGCGTCAACTGAAATGAATGCGCCTGCTGCAGGAAGGACGTCGATTGACAGAACTTCTGTAACTTTGTTGTATCCAATGACTGTGAGTGTGAGTGTTTCCACTGCGCTCAATGGAGCGAACTCCATGTTAGCCACGCCATCAATAATTCTAGCTGTAGCGATAACACCCTCTGCATTTGACAATGTTGCAATAGCGTATGCTGCATCAGCTGTAATCTCAGCACCATTCATACCTATCATAAGAATTGAAGGGTTGACGCTGACATTCATAGCTGTCGGGTTGTCTGTACGAACCATCAATGACGGGTCACCGAAGAGAATCCATGAGTGCTGTGTTGCAGTGAAAGCTGATGATGTACCGGCATCAAGAACACCCAACGCACCATTCAGTGAAGTACCTGCCAAAGTGTGGTTGAATTGGTCGGTATAACGCCATTCTGTCAAGATGTTAACCATCTCGTCCTGACCGTACATTGGTGGTTGCCATGGCTGTGAAATCCATGAGAACATACCGCCGATAGCACCTGTAGGAGCACCTGTTGAGTTGTTGGTTGCACGCATCCAAGCCTCTGCAAAGCATTCACCGTTGGCACCGCCATAGTTGAACTTACCGTTTAAGCATGCCACTGACCAAACGTATGGCAACATATTGTCATTTGTCAAAGCATTGACGTTTGAGGTGCTGTAGTTCGCAACGCCCCAGCTTGTCTCTGAACCGTGATTGCAGTAGTTGATGACGCTGACACCTTGGTTAATGGTGTTGCTGATTGATGAAGCGCTTGCGCCACCACCTTGGTGAAGGTCAGTAACAGTTGTGTATGTGTAATTTAACAGAGTATCACGAATAAAGTCGATGTGCTGATAGTCATCTTCACCATAGTGACCGCTACCTGCACCGATAGCACCGATACCTAAACCTTTGTCACCAAATGTTGTACCAGCCTGCATGTCGCGCTCGTAATAAAGCACCTTGTTAACCTGTGTTGTCACGTGAGCGTCAGTCTGTACTGAGAAACGGCCGACAAACACCTCTTCATAGTAGTCTGTTCCATCAACCATACCGAACCAGATATCTGAATACTGTGTCCCTTCGTATGAGAATGGATGCGGAGTGATGTGCTCATAGTCACCGACTAACAACACATAAACGAGGTTGTGGTTAGGATCGTTGTACATGTTTGTGATATAGCTCTTGATAGCATCAGCGTTGTTGCCACCGGCTGTTGTCACGCTCACCATTGTGGTTGGACGGCCTGACTGGTTTTTCCAATCAACGAATGGCTGCATGCTTGCCATGAACTGGTCGGCGCAGATAACGAGCATCTCACCATTGTCCTCAATCCAAGGATACCTTGCTGCCGACTCACCGAAGTTGATGAAACGACGGTCATAAGCTGCCTTGAACTCTGGAGACACCTTAGCATCGCCTCTACGTGCAACCTTCTGATTTTCACCATTGTCGCTAACCTTTGTCATGGCGATTGTCATGTTTGTGTAAACACGCAATGTCTTTGTCACTGGGTTGTAGGCGATAGGGCTAACCATAATGTTCTGACCGCGCAAATCTCTCATAATGTAAGGAGCTGCGAGATATGCCTGTGTTGCCGGCCAGAATGCATTCTGCTGATACATTTCGCCATAAGTGTAAGGAACGTCCTCAGGGTTGATCTGACGGCTGAAGTTACCCTTTGATGGAGCTACTTCAACATTCTCAAAATCAACATAATTTGATTTGACAACGTTCACTGTCATTTCTGCTCTGTCACCGATAACGGCCGAAATATAACCTACCGGAAGGTCTGGAGCACCAGCCTCGAGCATACTTGCCATCTTGTCAATACTGACGATGAGCTGTGGTCCGTTAGGTGTTCTAACGGTTTTTGTGTAGAAACCGTCAATCTGAACGTCGACGACGATTTCATTTTCTGTAGAAGAGACCAAAGTCTGCTTCATCTTTGTAGGGGAATCACTTGTGATTCCATGCCATTCCTGTGCGAATCCCATAAAGGAAAACATCAGGAACAAAGCTGTTAGTAATGATGATTTTCTCATAATTATAAAAATGGTTTAAAATTAATAATCCTTTTTACACCTATAAATTAATCTGCTGCAAAAATATATAAAAAAAGGATGCCGACAACCGGCATCCTTAAATATTTTTTTGAAAATTTTTACTTGACAGTAACTTTTCTTACGATAACTTCACCGTCAGCAACGATTCTCAAGAAGTAAACACCGTTGAGTTCGCTTACGTTGAGTGATGTTCTGCCGTCAGCGTTGCCGCTGAGAACCATCTGACCAACGCAGTTAATCACCTGGTATTCATAGTTGTTAGCATTTGTAACGATATTCAAGACGCCGTTTGACGGGTTAGGATATACGCTAACCTTAACATCTTCGTTCTCGATAACACCTGCGAAATCAACTGTCACGATTGCTGAAGCAGGAGCTGACATTGCACCGCTCTCATTGACAGCATATACAGAATACAAGTATGAACCTGTTTCTGTGAGTTCATCATTGAATGTTGTCTCTGTAGTTGTACCTAATGTCTCGCCATCACGTTTAACTAAGTATGACACGGCCTCGCTTGATGCAGTCCATGTAAGAGTTACATCATGTCCTTCATTTGTTGCCACGAGGTCTGTTGCTGGGGCGATGAACTGATACTGGTTGACAATCGGGAAACGGATGTCGTCAATCTTGACGCAGTCGTCGCCGTTGCTCACAGAGGTGTCTTTGTGGTATTCAAACTTGAATGTGTGCGTACCCACTGTCACAGGCTGTGTGTACTCAGACCATGCGACTGTGCCTGACCATCCTTGAGGATTCTGTGAAACACCATCATAGTAGAAGAAGAACTTATCGTAATTATTCTCAGATGATACGTAGTACATGAATGTCATGTCGCCAGCTGCCTGAACGTCAACTGTCAATGTCATTGAGTAATCGGTGTTGTTAAGTCCTTCATTCATTGACTTGGCGCATTTTGTTCCCTTTGTTCCACCGTCAACGATTGACCATGAATTAGCCTGGCTGAATGTCCAGCCTTCGCCAAACACACCAGATTCAAAGTTCTCTTGGAGAACCTGATATGTAACAACCATTATGCCTTCCTCATAGAATGCACCTGTTGCGAAGTTGTATGCCACTTCAAATGAAGATGCCGGAGCAACTGTTTGGGCAACTGAATAGTTGCTTGACAAAGTAAGTGTCTGACCACCTTCAACCACATCTTCAGAAACGATTGTTGTATTTTCAATCACAAGGTCTGATGAGCAGCTTTCGAGATTCAATGTTCCGCCATAGAATGGAGCTGAACCAGTATTCTTGAATGTGAATGTAACATCATTTTCTGTACTTGCGATACTTTCGACAGCGAGAACAGGAGCGTGGAGTGTGACATTGATGTTAGCCTCCCATGTATCTGTGCCGTCGGTCACTGAAAGAACGAACTGAGCCTTTGCATTGTCAGGAACGTTTTCTGCAACTGAGAACTGTAAGCCTTCGATTGTAGTTGTCTCTTCAGGATTCAAGGCTGCTGCTGTAGCGCTACCTGCCAAAACCTCAACATATTCACTTTGTGTTGTGAGTGTAGCTGTGATTGCACCTGATGGCAATGTACCGACGTTCTTCAATGTGATGTTCATGTCAACTGTCTCGCCGTAGTTGGCCTGGTCAACATTCAATGCATATGAGTCGACTGCCACGTAAGCGCCTGTCATAGCTGCAGCAGGAACTTCAGCGATATATGGAACGTGCTGTGGATGTGTCACAACGATCTTTGCCATACCGCCTGATGTCACTGGAGTGATAGCGATATCTGTTGTACCAGTCTCGTCAATCATACCTGCACCATAAAGAACACCGTCCTTTGAGATACCTACGTATGAGCCAGGAGCTGCTGACACTGTGTAGACATCCATTCCGATAGGAAGTGTAGGCATGTGTGAAACCTCGTTGTCAGTTGGCTGTACACGATATGGGAGGATAGAACCGTCACCAAGTGTGTGGTAGGCCTGCCAGTCATAGAGGTTGCTGATATGAATTGTATAACCCAAAGCTTCAGCTGCGTTTGATGCAAGGTTACCAACAAATCTGATAGCGTCAACTACGTTGTATGCTGCGTCATCCCAGATAGCATCATAGCAACCAAGAGTTGTGATGTCGATGTTTGGCATTGAACCATTGGCCTGGCTTGTTGCACCGACTGCAAAGTAGTAGTCATTGAGCCAATATGTTGAAGGGCATGAGCCGATGTAAGCGTAAGCAGCTTTGTTAGCTGTACGTACCATTGCCTCACCGAAGCATGTACCTGAGATACCCCAGTCAGCTGCCTGACAGCAGTTACCCATTGCGAGGAAGTATTTGTGCTCATTTGTCAAGTTATTGACATCGCTAACTGTCAAGCTTGGACCTGACCAGCTGGTGTTTGAACCGTGAGCTGTGTAGTTTGCGAAACCGACACCTGTATTCAAGTGTGTGTAACATCCTGTGTAGACGTTGTCGCTGTATTCATACACATTATTGAAACCATGTTCTGTGTTGTAATAATAGTATGAAGCATACTTGATAGCTGGACGACCAACTGTCTGGCCCCAACCTGAGTCTTCACCAGCGATGAGCAACACATTGCCCAAGTAGCTTGGATCCGGCATAGTAAGCTGCTCATATTCAAGAGCTTTGTTCATCATAGCTGCCATATGATCCACTGTCTCTGCTGGGAAACGGCTGTGGTACATATCTGAGAACATGTCACCGTCAACTGATGAATAGTTGAGGTCTGTCACACATTGAGTTGCGCTACCGTTTGCTGATTCCGGAACCATGTTCTTGTCACCCATGATCATGAGGAATGTAGGATGATCCTCTTCATATTTGTTCTGGATGAAAGTTCTGATTGCTGCAGCGGTTGAGCCGATTTGGTCGGTGTAGTTAACGTCGACATAGAAACCTTTTTCTGTCTTCCATGCAACCCATTCAGCAATTGTCGATTCGAATGCGCGGTTAGCGATAACAAGCATCTTGACAGGGTTCTGCCACATGTCAGGGTGCTCATCATAAATGTCGTTGATAGCTCTTTCGTTGAACATTGTCTTGTAAATGCCAGCGAAATATGGGTTGAATGTGCTTATAAAGTAATCTTCAGCTGCTGCTTTGTCATAGCTTCCGAAGCTCACTTCAACATCAATGTTGTTATAAACACGGACTGTGTTGTTTGCAGCGTCATACTGGACCGGGTTCACTGTGAGAGCTGCGATCTGGATGCCACGCATTGTTCCCTCGATCTCAACCTGAGCGATAGGACGTTCTGCGAAACCTTTCTGTGCATATGCCTTGGCGCTATATTCAAACGGAATATCCTCTGGCTTCTGATCCTTGCGGAGTTTAGGCTGCATAGGGACAATCTGGTGCATGCCATAATCAGCAAGATTATAAACCTCTGTTGTGTAACCTTTCACCGAAACTGTAACATTCTTTGCTCCTACAGGAACAGCAAAGAGTTTGTTAGCTGCAGGAAGATTTGGTTCACCAAGATTACCTGACTGATATGTTCCGTCCATTGTGATGGCTGAGAACACACCTCTTTCAGTAGATACTTCAGCTGCTTCGATGCTGCCGAATGAAAATGTTGCACTGAAACCGTCTTTTGTGACGTTTGTGCACTGCTGAGCGCTCTTTGCACCGTTAAGGTCAATGCGCCCCTGAGCAAATGCCTGGAAGCCAAACATAATGACCACCAATGCCATTGCTAACTTTGTGAGTTGAAATTTTTTCATTTTTTTGTAAAATTAAGTTATTGTTAATTGTTAATTTTTCTCAAAGACTATGTCTTTTTGTTTTTCCAAGCTACAAAATTACAAATTATTTTTAATCAAGATGACTTTTTTTTCAAAATATTTAAAAAAAAAATATCACTTACCCAATATGTTGTTGTATTCTTTCTTGGAATTCAACAAGTTAACAGCACGTTCCACCATCTTGTCTTCTCTCATCACGACCTGATAAAATTTGTCGATATTCCACACATCCTGAGCTATCATCGCTTTTATTCTTAAC
>JAGCFU010000052.1 GCA_017649945.1 Bacteroidales bacterium
AAAGGGTATGGCAACAGTCGACGTGAAGATGCCAAAAGAATTGGCAGTCATGCACTTCAGAATGCAGGTTTCAGTGTTAGACTGTACAGGCTGCGGCAACTGCGCCGACGTCTGCCCTGCTAAGGAGAAAGCATTGGTGATGAAACCGTTGGAGAGCCAGCTCGACGAAGCAAAGAACTGGGAATACGGCCAGAAGAAAGTCACCTACAAAGACAACCTCATCGACAAATACGCCAACACCAAGAACAGCCAGTTCGCACAGCCGTTGTTCGAGTTCTCGGGCGCCTGCGCAGGCTGCGGTGAGACACCTTATATCAAGACCATCACACAGCTCTTCGGTGAGAGAATGCTCGTCGCCAACGCAACAGGTTGCTCGTCAATCTATGGCGGTTCGGCACCTGCGACACCTTACTGCAAGAACAACCGTTCAGGCAAGGGCGTGGCATGGGCTAACTCATTGTTCGAAGACAACGCTGAGTTCGGTCTCGGTATGGCAACAGCTACACGTAAGCTCCGCGACCGCATCGAGCTCATCATGAAAGACGCTATCGCCAACTGCAAGTGCTGCAGCGACGATCTCAAGAAGCTCTTCCAGGAGTGGATCGACAACCGTGAGAACGGCATCAAGACAGCTGAGTTGGCTGACAAGATTGTTGCCGGTTGCGAGAAGTGCGGCTGCGACAAGTGCATGCAGATCCTCGACCTCAAAGATCACCTCGTGAAGAAGTCACAGTGGATCTTCGGTGGTGACGGTTGGGCATACGATATCGGATTCGGCGGCTTAGACCACGTTTTGGCATCAGGTGAAGACGTCAACGTCCTCGTTCTCGATACTGAGGTTTACTCTAACACAGGCGGTCAGTCATCAAAGGCTACACCAGCCGGCGCTGTCGCCAAGTTCGCTGCATCAGGTAAGAAGGTGCGTAAGAAAGACCTCGGCATGATTGCCAAGAGCTACGGCTACGTCTACGTGGCACAGGTGGCTATGGGTTCATCACAAGCCCAGTATTTCAAGGCAATCAAGGAAGCTGAAGCATATCCGGGACCATCATTGGTCATCTGCTACGCTCCATGTATCAACCACGGCATTAAGATCGGTATGGGCCACTCACAGCAAGAAGAGAAGCTCGCCGTCGACTGCGGTTACTGGCACCTCTGGCGCTTCAACCCAACAGAGGAAGAAGCAGGTCAGAACGGTTTCCACCTCGACAGCAAAGAGCCTGACTGGAGCAAGTTCCAGCAGTTCATCATGGGTGAGGTCCGTTACAACTCACTGCTGAAGACCTTCCCAGAGGAAGCAAAAGAACTGTTCGCCAAGACCGAGCAGTTTGCTAAACTCAGATACGAAGGTTACAAGAAGCTGAGTGAAGGGAAATAAACCCACACACTCGGGTAATTAAAAAAGGCAGTTCGTTTGACCTGCCTTTTTTGTTGTGTAGATGCGCATTATCATTCAATATTATTCAATGCTACCTTAAAGTCATCAAAATTATCAATTAAATAAACATGATTAAACAATCCTATAGAGACTATACTAGACTTTCCATTTATTTTTAATTTTCCAATATTGCACAAATAATAATTATTGATTTCAAAATATGTGTCCGAATCAGAAAAAACACCCAGCAACTGTAATCCAACAATAACATATTCTCGAAACAATCCCATAATACCATCATCAGTTTCTACACGAGATACTATTGTTTCACTATATAATTCTTTAAGTTTTAAACTGACTCTTTCTTTATGTACGTCTTCTTCAGGACATGTAATTACCATCGCAATTGCAATGAACAATAACACTAATAGGAATACTATAAATCTTTTCATACCTATATTTTTGTAAAAATAAATAATTTTTAATTCCAACGAGTCATAACGCTTCGTGATTTCACCTTGAAATCGGTTGTAAAATTACGATTATTTTTGATACGGTAAGAAAAATCCCAAATTTTTCAATATAAAATACCCAAGATTTTCAATTTTCTCACAGGCAAACGCAAGCGTTCGCCCAAATAAACAAACCACATCTCATCCTGTAGGGGATAGGGCATGGCCATATCCCCTACAGGATGTCCAAATTTATTTACCAATGGCAAAAGGCATGCCTTTTGCCCTACAGTAATATCCTAATCATCTCAACCTGTTGGCATAAGGCATGCCTTATGCCAACTACGAAATGTCCGACCTGTATCAATCCATTATATATCATATTTCATCCCCTTTCCAATTCTTCGGATTGTTTTCAATATATCTTGTCACATTACAATATGCATAAACATCCCGAATTATCTCATCATAAAATCCCGTTTGCCATGCGAACATATATCCCATTCTTTTAAGATGTTTGGTCACCGCTGCTTTATAACCACCAACAATCGAAGAAATGCTGTTTTTGCCTGGATTTTGGAATCGTTGAACAACGATATCTTTCCTTTCCTCATAATTTATTACCTCATCTTTGGCATTCTTTATAATCAAAACACCATGAATGTGATTCGGCATCACGATAAACGGCCCCAATTCAACATTTTCGGAATGATTCGGAATCTCATGCCATAAAACATCTGCAATGGCTCCAGAATTTGTCAGATTCATCTCACCATTAACAACATTACCAAAATAACAACATCTATCCTTCGTACATGTCGTTATGAAATAAACTCCAGCCCATGTATAATCCCAATTGGGTAATCTTAATGAAATTCTGTTTTTGTATTCCATAAACAATGGTTTTTATGTTAAACATTTTAAAAATAACACCCACATAATGGCGAAGGCATGCCTTCGCCCTACGGGATACCGGATATTCAAATCGTCTCATCCTGTTGGGATAAGGCATGCCTTATCCCTTAATAGAAATAACAATTTTTCTTATCCTTATTCTATCGGTGCAAAAATACAAAAATTCCCAAGATTTTCAATTTTCCTCATTTCTAATAATCTCCATCATCTCACCCGGTGTCACAACAAAATCAACTTTAGGAAAATGTTTGATATTGCCGGTTACAAGATATGAATCATCTTTGGACAAAGCAACTTCGTAAAAAACAATGTCATTGGCATCTTTGAACTCCTCTTTTGTTTCAATTCTTTCACAAGAAATGCCGATGGTTTTGATTCTATCAATCACATCATCAACCAATTTATGTTCAATGTTGAACTTTTCGCGCTTCAACACATTTTCATATTCCTTAATGATTTCGTCATTATAAAGCGGAATAATCACACCTCTTTCGGCAAGAAGATATTTCAAAATGCCGACAGGCGGCGAAGTCTGATTGCGACTGATCAAGCCGGAAACAAGAACATTGGTGTCAATTACAATAAAATAATGTTTCATAAATCAACGACCTTTTCTTGCCATCTTTATCTCCTCATTGATTTCGTCGAGAGTCATCTCCGGATAACGACCTGCCTCTGCCTGGCGTCTCATATCCAAAAATGCCTTTCTTCCCCTTTCATAACTTTCGTCCTTTTCCGACAATTCGATTTCAAATGGAATCCTGCGCTGGCGGACAACCATGCGGACAAAAATATTGAAAGCTGTTGTGGCACTCATTCCAAAACCTTCGCAAAGCGCATCAAAACGCTCTTTCAAATCCGAATCCAAACGGATTGTGTATGCTGATTGTGACATATTGATGATATTTTGACTGCAAATATACATCTTTTTGTCATTTATTGCAATCTTTTTGCACATTTTTTTAACTTTTTATTTTTAACCATTTATATTTTTTGACAAAATTATGGTCAAAATTCCAATCGCCAATACTATCAACACCCTTATTTGCATCGTTGAAGTGATTTTTAACATAATTTGCATAAAAATGAACGGTAATCTTAAATAATTTTCACATTTCCATGCAGCAAATTCCCTATCTTTGCGTTCTCAAATAAATTAACGTTACTTAACCATGAAAAAATCTTACTCCGTCATCCGTAACATCCTCGCCATAATCGGCGGATTAACTATTATCGCAGGTATTATTATTTGGATAATCGAACCCAGATACGATGTCTATATCGATAAAAACAACTACGGTTTACTTAATAAACGCCTTGATTTGTTGCGTACTTCGGGCGAATATGCCGCCGACACCAATGTGTTTGAGATGAGAATCGTTCAGGATGTGGCAAGAGCACAGGAGATTCGCGAGTATTTTCAACTTGACACCCTCTACCCTGCCGACGCCACCACTTGGGAAAAAGCCGTCGCAATCGGACAGTTCGTTTCTTCAAATATCCCACATGCCAACCAGAAGATTTGGCCGAATCATGTCAACGCTATCGGACTCTGGGAATATACAAAGGATGTCGCACCGGCTTTCAACTGCCGCTTGCACAGCATATTGACATTCGAGCTGATGCTTGCCGCGGATATCCAAGCGAGATATATTACCTGCATGCCGCAAGACAAGGACGATATGGATTGCCACGTGGTAAACGAGGTGTGGCTGCCGGAACTCAACAAATGGGCTATGGTCGACACCGACATGGGCGGACATTATGTTACCGATGCAAATGGCACGCCTCTGTCGCTCAAAGAGATGCGTGAGCATTATATCTCAGGCGAGAAGATGATTATTCATCCTGCCTTCGGAAAAGCTCAAAAAGATAACGATTACTACGCCTATATGGCGAAAAACACCTATTGGTTCTCCTGCTGGGGAACGCTTTCGTATTATCAGGAAGATTACAAAGTGGAAGGTATTGACCGCAACAGCTACGTCAACTTGGTTCCTTCAGGATTTGAGCCATTCGACATCGGCGGCGGCAACATCGTCACCACCAATGCGGAATTGTTCTGGGATGCAAAAATTGTAAAATAAAACTAATCGTATTTTTCCTTCAAATCTTCCAACTTCTCGTTGGCTTCCTGAATCTCGTCAATGTAGTCAGTCATAACAAAGACATGACCAAACACGCCTATTGTCAAAGGATAAACCTTGTCATCATATGTGACCTTACCGACATTGCAGACGAAATAATCTTTCATGTTAAGCATGTTCTCGACATTGTACCTAATCATGGTTTTGTACATATCGCCCTGCTTCAAAAATTCCACCGCTGCCTGCTTGTCGATGCCGTAGTCATCAATCATCTCATCGAAATCGTCACCTTCCATGATTTCGTCTTCCAAAAACTTGGAAAGTCGTTCTGTAGCAACATCATAATGTTTCTCAACCGATGGCACTGTCACCTTCATAACTACAGCAAGCGCGACAAGCACCAAAATAAAAATCCAAAACTTTTTCATAGCAATTCCTTTTTTTTGCAAAAATAAGAATTTTTTGTTAAAAACCTACAATTTCTTGAATAATTTGTAATTTTGCAAAAATAAGTCGAGTTATTATGGATAAGAAAGAACTTCGCACCAATATAAAACTTCTCAAGAAACAGCATACCAAAGAGCAACTTCTTGAGCAGTCTGAGATTATTTTGTCAAAACTTGAGCAGCATCCTGACTTTCAAAAAGCCAGTATCGTAATGATTTACAGCGCATTACCCGATGAGGTGCAGACTCAGGCTTTCCTCGAGAAATGGCGCCATAAAAAGAAAATCATCCTCCCAACAGTTGTCGGCGATGACATTATTCCTGTGGAATTAGCAGAAAATACCGGCTTTGCCGTCGGCGATTTCAATATTTTGGAACCTCAAAACGAGCCTTACACTGGCGGCTACGACCTCATCGTTGTTCCAGGCGTCGCATTCGACCGCAACGGCAACCGCATCGGCCGCGGCAGAGGATATTACGATCGCTTTTTATGTAAGCATTTGAATGTCAAAAGAATAGGTATCTGTTTTGATTTTCAACTTGTCGATGAAGTTCCTACCGAGCCGAATGATATAAAAATGGATGAGGTAATTACACTATAAACAAAAAAAAATAGCTATTAGCAGTTAGCCATTAGCCTTTAGCAAAATATGCTAACGACTAATGGCTAAAAACTAATGGCTAATGGCTAATAGCTAAACAGTTATTGTATTACCAAGCAAACAATGGATATTCTGCCATCATTGCGTTAACTTTCTCCTTCACTGCCTCGAGTTTCTTAGTGTCGTCGATGTGGCTGATGACGTCGTCAATCATGTCAACGATTGGTTCCATCATGTTCTCCTTCAAACCACGTGTTGTGATAGCTGGAGTACCGACGCGGAGACCTGAGGTCTGGAACGGTGAACGGCTGTCGAACGGCACCATGTTCTTGTTGACTGTGATGTCAGCCTGAACGAGGGTGTTCTCAACCATCTTACCTGTGATTTCCGGGAACTTAGAACGGAGGTCGATGAGCATCAAGTGGTTGTCTGTGCCACCGCTGATGATGTTGTAACCTCTGTCGGTGAATGCCTTTGCCATAGCTGCTGCGTTCTTCTTCACCTGGAGGATGTACTCAAAGTATTCATCTGACAAAGCTTCGCCGAAAGCGACTGCCTTTGATGCGATGACGTGCTCGAGTGGTCCGCCCTGGACGCCTGGGAACACTGCGCTGTTGAGCAATGCCGACATCATCTTCACCTCACCCTTAGGTGTTGTCAAACCCCATGGGTTAGGGAAGTCTTCACGCATCATGATCATACCGCCACGTGGTCCGCGGAGGGTCTTGTGTGTGGTTGTTGTCACGATATGGCAATACTCCAATGGGTCGTTGAGGATGCCGCGTGCGATGAGACCTGCAGGGTGCGAGATGTCAGCCATCAAGATAGCGCCGACTGAGTCAGCAGCCTTACGCATACGTGCGTAGTCCCAATCACGTGAATATGCTGAAGCACCGGCGATGATGAGTTTCGGTTTGTACTGTGCGACTTTCTTCTCCATGTCGTCGTAGTCGACCATACCGGTCTCTCTATTCACTTCGTATGCGACTGGTTTATAGAGAATACCTGATGAGTTGACCGGTGAACCGTGTGAGAGGTGTCCGCCGTGTGAGAGGTCGAGGCCCATGAATGTGTCGCCTGGCTGTAAGCAAGCGAGAAGCACTGCCATGTTAGCCTGTGCGCCTGAGTGTGGCTGCACGTTCACGAATTTTGCCTGGAAGAGTTCACCAGCGCGGTCGATAGCAATCTGCTCGGTCTGATCAACAATCTGGCAACCGCCGTAATAACGCTTTCCAGGATAACCTTCTGCGTATTTGTTTGTCATCACTGAGCCCATGGCTTTCAACACCTGGTCGCTGACGAAATTTTCAGAAGCGATAAGCTCGATGCCGTGCATCTGACGCTCTTTTTCCTTACGGATAAGGTTAAAAACCTTTGTGTCTTTTTTCATGTTTAAATTTATTTAGTTGATATTCAATTACTTATAAATTTTTTGCAAAGAAATATGCCTTTTATTTCAAACTTCAAAATTATAACTTTTTATTCAAATAACAAAATTTTTAATTAATTTTGCACTTTATTTTAATGATGACAACTCTCGACAACATAAAATCAGCGGTTTCCGACGAACTTGAACGGTTTGAGGCGTTTTATAAAGACGCGCTGCATTCCGACAATTTCCTATTGGACAAAATCGGGCGTTACACCTTGAAACACAAGGGGAAACAGCTGCGACCGCTCTTCGTTTTCCTCTCCGCGAAATGCTTTGGCGAGGTCAATGAAAGCACATTCAGAGCCGCCACTTTTATTGAATTGTTGCATTCCGCAACTTTAATTCATGACGATGTTGTCGACGATGCGGCCGAACGCCGAGGATTTGCTTCTATCAACGCTCTCTATAAGAATAAAATCGCTGTTCTCGCCGGCGACTATCTCCTATCAAAAGGCATGATGATTGCCCTCAAAAACCGTGATTATCAGATGCTTGACATGATTTCGGAGACAGTGAAAAACATGAGCGAGGGCGAGATTTTCCAACTCGAGAAAGCCAAGAGATTCGACATCTCCGAAGACGATTATTACCAAATCATCGAGAAAAAAACAGCTTCGTTGATTGCCTCATGCTGTGCCATCGGCGCTGTCTCAACAGGTGCCACACCCGAACAATCCGAAGCGATGCGCCAGTTTGGCATCAACGCCGGCATCGCATTCCAAATTCGTGACGATATCTTTGATTATCAACCGAATAACCATTCCGGCAAAGGTTACGGCAACGACATACGAGAACATAAGATGACGCTGCCGCTCATCCATATTCTGAAAAACAGCTCGGCCATCGAAAGAACTCTGATAATCAGTAAGATACGGCTCAGCGGAAAGCGGCAAAAAACTATCGACAGTATCATCCGCCAAGCAAACGAGAAAAACAGCCTGCAATATTGTGAAGAAAAAATGAATTTCTTTATTCAACAGGCTGAAAATCAATTAAATAACATAAAAGACTGTGACTCAAGAACAGCCCTGAAACAACTATTGTATTACTGTATAAAACGAGAAATATGAAAAAAATATATCATCAAAAAAAATCATCATATCCTATACGGACAAGGCATGCCTTATCCCTACTGATATTGCTTTTTTTGTGTGTTTCCGCCCACTCGCAAGCTTTCTACGGCGGCATTGCAGCCGGTGCCGTGACATCTCAGGTTGATGGCGACGAGAACAACGGCTTCCACAAGGCCGGCTTCACCGCAGGCGCATTCGTCGGACTCGAACTTTCCGATATTTTCGAGCTGCAATTCGAGATAAAATATATCCAAAAAGGCTCCAAATCAAGCACCGACGACCAAATGGATTTCTCAATAAAACTCGATTATATCGAAGTGCCTCTCGTGGTCTCGGCGAACCTCGGTTTCTTTAACATAAACGGGAAGAAATTCGACTGGATTTCCTTTGAAACAGGCCTCAGCCTCGACGTGTTGGCCCGCGTCAGACAAACATACAACGGTGTGAACGAGCCGGTCTCAAGCCAATGGAAAAGCATGTGTTTCAACGGAATACTCGGTCTGAAATTCAATTTGACAGAAAAACTACAATTAGGCACCCGTGTAATAACCTCGATAAACTCAGCTTACAATGGCAACAAATACAGAGCATGGCGCTTCGGACAATGGGGCGCGTTCAACGACGTCTTCGAACTCGTACTATACTACCGTTTCAAATGATTATGTCGGGACGCATCAACCATGGCTGTGAGCCGTAATCCTTGTTGTTTATCACGACAATCATTTTATGAGATTGGGTAAAAACAGCACCAAAACTCATAAAAAACTATAATTGTCTGTCGATTGAATCTTTGTGAATTATCTCGAAAATTTCTTTCACTGAATCCTTATCAAGTCCGAGTTTCACTCCTTTATTAATATGGTCTTCCAACACACTCTTCCAGCGGTCCATCTGTAAAACAGCCACCTTGTGCTCTTTTTTGAAATCACCGATTTTTTCTGAGATATTCATTCGTTTAGCGATGAGGTTCAGCAATTCGTCATCGATTTCGTCTATATCTTTGCGGTAATTTTGCAAAACCACCTCGTCCACGTCGACTCTTTTCTTTCTGAATGTCAATTTGTCAAACGCTTTTTTCAGACTTTCCGGAGTAATCTGCTGGTTAGCGTCCGTCAAGGCATGTTCAGGGTCGTTGTGTGTCTCAATCATGAAACCTAAAGTGCCCATATCGAGGGCTGTTTGCGCCACCTCCTGAAGCAGTTCGCGGCAGCCGCATATATGGCTGACATCAGTGATTATCGGTATGTCGTGGCGCAGACGCAGCAGTTCGATAGGTATCTCCCACAATGGCGCGTTACGGTACGGTGTCTCGTCGTACGATGAAAAACCGCGATGTATTGCTCCGATATATTTCAGACCGGCACCTTCAAGTCGTTCGATGGCGCCAAGCCACAGTTTCACATCCGGTGCTATAGGGTTTTTCACGAAGACAAGCACGTCGCAGCCTCTCAAACTGTCGGCAAGCTCCTGAACTGAAAAAGGATTCACCACCGTTCGTGCGCCAAGCCACACAATATCGATGCCATAACGCATTGCGAGCTCCACATGTTCCGGTGTCGCCACCTCGGTCATGGTAAGGAATCCGAATCTCTCCTTCGCCTCACGCATCCATTTCAGGCCTTCCTCGCCTATCCCCTCAAAAGCGTCAGGACGTGTGCGCGGCTTCCATATTCCTCCACGTAACACCTTGACTCTCTGTATCTTACTCAGACCTTCCGCCGTCATAAGCAGCTGCTCTCTGCTCTCTACACTGCACGGTCCGCTGATGACCAACAATTCCTCGGGATTTCCAAACCATTTTCTAATGTCAAAGCTTCCGCTCATGTCATATATTTTTTGCAAATATAAAAAATAATTATGACAATTCAGCAAAAATTTGTAATTTTGTAGTTTGAAATTTTAAAAGATAAAAAATCGTGAAACGTACAGAGATTAAAGCCGCTCTCGCAATGCAAGAGCTTGATAATGAGATAAATGTGAAAGGCTGGGTGCGTAACAAACGCGGCAGCAAAAACGTCGCTTTCATCGCTTTGAACGACGGCTCGACCAT
>JAGCFU010000053.1 GCA_017649945.1 Bacteroidales bacterium
GGATGGATCTCTGTGAGGACGATGCCTTCTTTTGTGATTTCCATCACACCCATCTCGGTGATAATCATATTGACCTGACCTGCTGCTGTGAGAGGCAGTGTGCATTCCTTCAAGATCTTAGGAGCGCCCTTCTGTGTGTGTTCCATGGTGAGGATAACGCGTTTTGCACCGACCACGAGGTCCATTGCGCCACCCATGCCAGGAGCCATCTTGCCCGGGATGATCCAATTGGCGAGGTTGCCCTTCTCATCGACCTGCAATGCGCCGAGGAACGACACGTTGACGTGACCGCCACGGATGATTGCAAATGATGTTGCTGAGTCGAATGTGCAAGCGCCTGGTGTCAAGGTGATGAAACCGCCGCCAGCGTTGATGAGGTTCTTGTCTTCCTGACCCTCAGCCGGTGTAGGACCCATGCCCATTGCACCGTTCTCAGTCTGCAGTGTCACTGACACGCCTGCCGGAAGGTAGTTAGGAATCAATGTCGGGATACCGATACCAAGGTTCACTACATCGCCGTCATGCAGCTCTTTTGCCGCTCTCTTGGCGATAACTTCTCTCATTTCATTTTTATCCATATTCTTAAATATTTAATTGTTAATTTGTACTTGTCTCTGTTTGAGATTTCACCGCTCCCTGCGGTCGGTCGAAATGACGACTAATGGCTAACGGCTAATAGCTAATGGCTATTTCATTCCACGTTTTACCATTTCCTGAACCACGAATGATGCCACGTCATCGGCGTAGGTGTTCATTCCGAAGCCGGCGTCGAAACCGAGTTCCTTAGCGAGCTCGTGTGAGATACGTGCGCCACCGCAGCAGCAAATCATCTTGTCGCGCAAGCCTTCAGCTTCCATCAACTCGATGAAGTTGGTCATATTCTTGATGTGAACGTCTTTCTGTGTAACTGTCTGCGAGACGAGCAATGCGTCGGCGTGCAGCTCAATGCCTTTTGCGATGAATTCCTCATTCGGCACCTGTGAACCGAGGTTGTAAGCCTCAATCATCTCGTAACGCTCGAGTCCGTAGTGGCCGGCGTAACCCTTCATGTTCATGATGGCGTCGATACCCACAGTGTGAGCGTCGGTACCGGTACTTGCGCCAACGATGACAATCTTACGGCCGATGTTTTCCTTGATGTACTGGTCGGTCTCGTACATGTCCATGGTGTTAGATTCGACCTTCGGAACGTAGATTGTGCTGTAGTTCACAGTGTGAGTGCAGCTTCCATAGCAGTTAAAGAATGTGAATCCAGGTGTCAACTCTTTGTAATACACCACAATAGGATTCTCGAAACCCATAGTTTTGAGGAGTTGTTTTGCTGCCTCGACAGCTTCTGCGCCGCATGGAACAGGTAATGTAAAACTCAGCTGGGTCTTGCCGTCGTTCATAGTGTCGCCATACGGCTTAATTTTCGTCAAGTCTAAGGTTTTGTCGAAATCCTTAGCTTCCATTGAATATAATCCTTCGCTCATATATAATATAATTTACTCTTTATCAATAACTTAAATAAAATGACACGACAAAGTCTTTCGCACCTTTATCATGTCCGCAAATATAATATATTTTTTTAAATAAAAAACAAATTTTAAAAAATTATAATTTGTTCAGTTTTTCTTCGAGTGCGACTATGATATCGCGGTATTTGGCTGCGTTCATGAAGTCGAGTTCCTTGACGGATTTTTCCATATCTTTCTTGGCTTCCAGGATGGCTTTTCTGATGTCTTTCGGTGAGCGGTAGACGGCGACTTTCTCCTCTGCCACTGCGCGTATGCTCTCTTCTGCCGCCTCATATTCGACGAGCCGTTGTTTGTTGAGGGTGTCGCCCCATGCCGTATCGAGTGGTTTGATGATAGTTTTAGGCGTTATACCGTGTTCGATGTTATATGCCATCTGTTTCTCGCGCCGCCGCTGTGTCTCGTCGATTGTTTTACGCATCGAATCGGTGATTTTGTCGGCATACATTATCACTTTGCTTTCGGCGTTGCGGGCGGCGCGTCCTGCCGTCTGTGTCAGGGAACGTTCCGAACGCAGGAATCCTTCTTTGTCGGCATCTAAAATGGCAACTAACTGAACCTCAGGTAGGTCCAGACCCTCACGAAGAAGGTTGACGCCGACCAAGACATCGAAATCGCCTTTTCTGAGCCCCATCATGATTTCGACTCTGTCAAGGGTGTCGACATCAGAATGTATGTATCTCGTGTTGATATTCAGGTTATTAAGGTAACGTGTCAACTCCTCGGCCATACGTTTTGTCAGGGTGGTGACGAGGACACGTTGTTTGTTTGCGAGCACGCGTATTATCTCGTCCACGAGGTCATCGACCTGGTTGGTGCATGGGCGTACCTCTATTATCGGGTCGAGCAGTCCGGTGGGGCGTATCAGCTGCTCGACGTATACGCCTTGTGTCTGCTGCATCTCGTAATCGCCAGGTGTTGCGCTGACGTATATCGTCTGGCCCGTAAGTGCCTCAAACTCATCGAATTTCAACGGACGGTTATCGAGCGCCGACGGCAGTCGGAAGCCATATTCTACGAGGGTTTGTTTCCTTGAACGGTCGCCGCCATACATGCCACGAATCTGCGACACTGTCACATGACTCTCATCGATAATCGTGATAAAGTCGTCGGGAAAGAAATCCAACAGACAGAACGGACGCGTGCCGGCGGCGCGGCCATCGAAATAACGCGAATAGTTCTCGATACCTGAACAGTAACCGAGCTCGCGAATCATCTCGACATCATGATTTACACGGTCTTCAAGGCGTTTGGCATCCTCAAATTTGCCAATCTCGCGAAAATATTCAGCCTGCTTGAACATGTCAAGCAAAATCTCTTCCGTGGCTTGTTTTATCTTCTCTTTAGAAGTCACGAAAATATTCGCCGGGAACAGTGTGATATTCTGCAGACTCTCGATTCTCGTGCCGTTTATCGGGTCGAATGACTCCAACTCCTCGATTTCATCATCCCAAAAAATGATTCGATACGGCGTTTCAGAATATGCCGGAAACACGTCCACAGTGTCGCCTTTCACACGGAATCGTCCACGCGAAAATTCTATGTCATTTCTGCTGTAAAGGGCATTTGAAAGGTTGAAAAGCAAGTCATCGCGCCTGATTTTCTGGCCCAGCTCGATGTTGATGACGTTTTTGCTGAAATCTTCAGGGTTTCCGATCCCGTAAATGCATGATACTGAGGATACTACGATAACATCGCGTCTTCCTGAAAGCAGTGCGGAAGTTGTGCTTAATCGCAGTCTGTCGATCTCGTCATTTATTGACAAATCTTTCTCAATATAAGTGTTTGTCTGTGGTATGAACGCCTCCGGCTGATAGTAATCATAATATGAGACGAAATATTCGACTTTGTTTTCCGGGAAAAACTGCTTGAATTCGCTGTAAAGCTGTGCTGCGAGGGTCTTGTTATGACTCAAAACCAAAGCAGGACGATTCAGCTCCGCCAGCATGTTAGCGATGGTGAATGTCTTGCCTGAGCCCGTCACGCCCATCAAAGTCTGGTACCTCTCCCCTGCCAAGATGCCGTTTTTCAGCTGTTCTATGGCCTGCGGCTGGTCACCAGTGGGCCTAAACTCCGATGCAAGTTTGAAATTCATCAGTTTTTCTTACTCTGTCTGAACAAAAACTCCTTCTCTTCATCCGTCAGGCTGTCGTAGCCGCCTTTGCTGATCTTGTCGAGGATTTCGTCAGTTTTCTTTTGATCTTCTGCGCGTTCTTTGTTGTAGTCCCAGTCTGATTTCGGACGGCTGCCGCCAAAATCATTGTTTTTATTGAATCTGATGTTGAATTTCGGGTCCCAGATTCCGGCTTTATATCTCCAATATAAGATAAGCCCGAGGCCGAAAATCATGCCGCCGAGGTGTGCGAAATGTGCCACGTTGTCGACCGACGAGAAGCCTGAGAAAAGCTCGATGAGACCGTAAATTATCACGAACCATTTGGCTTTGACCGGTATTGCGAAATATATGTAAATCCTGGAGTTTGGCCACATCATGCCGAATGCGAGAAGTATGCCGTAGACGGCTCCTGAGGCGCCCACTGTGGTCACCATGTTAAGGTATTCGTCGACAGGGATGCTGCGGTTGCCCATCCTCACATATTGGTAATTTTGAATTAAATCAGAAAACTGGATATGCTGCACGAGTTCCTGTGTAAGACCCGCGCCGATGCCGCACACGAAGTAAAATATGAGGAATCGCTTGGGGCCCCACACGTTTTCGATGCTGTTGCCGAACATCCAGAGGGCGAACATGTTGAAAAACAGATGCGCGAAACTACCGTGCATGAACATGTACGTCACAAACTGATACGGCCTGAAATCCGAAGCGCCGATATAGTGCAATCCGAGATATTGCGATAAATTGATGCGCCAGACAGACTCCGCCGCCCATGTCGCGAGGAAGAATATCACATTGATTATCAATAAGTTCTTTACCACCAAAGGTAAAATCGAAAAGCCTTGTGGCCTGAATTGATTGTCCATTAGTTCAAACGTGTTTTTATGTCGTCAGCATTGATGATTGTGAATGTTTTCTTGCCGTTTGGAGCCACTTCAGCAACTGCACAGCCGAAAAGTCTGTCGATGATGTCCTGCATCTCCACGTCATTCAACGTCTGTCCTGCCTTCACTGCCATCTGCGATGCTAACGAACGTGCTAAATTTAACTTTCTATCTGATTGATTACCAGAGAGATTCATCTTGTAATCCTCTAAAATTTTCTCTATTATCGAAACGGCGTCACTGCCTTTGCAGTCGACTGGTGTTCCGTTAATAACAAACGTGGTGCTGTTCATCGACTCTATTCTGAAACCGATTTTCTCAAGTTCCGGCTTCAACTCTTTCAAAATCGAAGCGTCATTGATATTCAACGAGATATGATGCGGAAACAGCTCCTGTTGCGAGGCTATGACTTCCGTTTCCATCTCTTTGAGGTATTTTTCGTAAAGTATCCGTTCATGTGCTAAATGCTGGTCAACGACGAGTATTCCAGACTTCACGGCTGTAATGATGTACGACTGCTGCAACTGTATGAACAGATTCTTTTGATCTTCTTCAATCGGCTTGTTCTCCATGACATTCTCATTGAGAAGATTGTTTGAAACGGTGTCGTTGCTGTCGTCGTAAGCGATTCTCCAATTCTGTTGCTGATGTCGTATCGGATTGATTTTGAACGGATTAAAATTCGGGTCAAAGTCAACTTTTGGAGCAATGACAGGTCTGTCAACACGACTCGCCTCGCCGAAATCGATACCCATATTCGGGTTAATGTCGAAGTCTAAAGTCGGGGCTAAGTTGTTCTGTCCTATAGCTTTACGCACTGCAGAATGCATGATGGCATAAATCAGTTTCACATCGATGAAGTTGACCTCCGTCTTTGTAGGGTGTATGTTGATATCTATTTCTTTCGGATCTATCTGAATATCAAGGAAATATCCTGGAAAACAATCTTGTGGAATCAGCTCTTTGTAGGCGTTTTCCACCGCGTGATGCAGATATGCGTGCTTGATGAAACGGCGGTTTACGAAGAAATACTGTTCGCCACGAGTCTTTTTTGAGAACTCAGGTTTGACGATGAATCCGTCTATTGTCACAGACTCAGTTATCTGGTTGACAGGCAATAACTTACTGTCGTAATCCTTGCCGAAGAGTCCGACGATCCTTTGTTTTAAGGTTCCGGGATAAAGATGGAACAGCTCTTTGTCGTTGCTCACAAAAGTGAACCCGATTTCAGGATTCATTATCGTGATGCGGAAGAATTCCTCGTTGATGTGACGAAGCTCCGCCTCATTGGATTTCAAGAAGTTACGTCGTGCCGGTACGTTGAAAAACAAGTTTTTCACAGTGAAATTCGTGCCCACTGATGCCGGTTTAGGCAGCTGTTCCATCACCTTCGAGCCTTCGATACGGATTTTAGTGCCTATCTCGTCTTCTTTGCGCCGTGTCGTGAGTTCGACCTGTGCCACTGCCGCTATTGAAGCGAGTGCTTCCCCACGGAATCCCATGGTTCTGATGGCAAAGAGGTCGTCGGCACTCTTGATTTTCGATGTCGCATGACGCTCGAAACACAGGCGCGCATCCGTTTCGGACATTCCGTAGCCGTTGTCAATAACAGTGATGAACGTGCGGCCGGCGTCTTTCACTATCAGGTCGATTTGCGTGGCACCGGCATCTATCGCGTTCTCTATCAACTCCTTGACAACGGACGCCGGACGCTGGATGACCTCTCCGGCAGCAATCTGATTCGCGACTGAATCCGGAAGTAACTTGATGATATCCAACGACATAACTACTTACCTCCAAGTTTCATAAACATCGTTACGAAATTCTCCACAAAGGGAGTGAAGAATATCAAAGAGATAAAAAACGCTGAGATGCCGACAATCAGTGCTATTCGCAAGGCGTTGAAAGCCGATTTCCTCTTTATCGGTCTACCGTCTTCGCTCGTCCTGCCCCATTTTGCTCTCATCTTAACCCTAAGTTTCTCACTGTCAGTTAGATTGGAATCCAGACCCAACGCTGCTTTCCTCTTCTCCAACTCTTCTTTTTCTGGGTTGTAATACCTCGGAATGTAGTTAAACTTAGGCATTTCCGGCCTGTGAAACATGAAAAATCCCATAATTCATTATTTTAAACTGCAAAGATATACATTTTTTTCAAGATTTCAGCCATATTTTTGTAAATAAATATTAACAATTTAATCCATTATTTTTAATATCTTTGCAAATTCAACTTGTTAAATCATATTTGGATATGAAAAAAATGCTATGTATCTGTTTGTCAATAACTTGCATACTGTTTTCTTGTGGTGACATTTCAAAAAATGCTCAAAAGGATGCATGTGTCGAAAACGATAACCTGATGAAATACACGAGTTACATTGATGTAAGCAGATACAAATCGGGATATTATGTAAATGTTTCAAATCCTTGGAACGAGAAATCTCTCGGTGAATTTTACCTCTATCCTGATTCTTTGGAGCTGCCGAATGAACTTGAAAACAAGGCTGTAATCCGCACTCCGGTAAAAAATGTGATAGCTTATTCCTCAACGCAATGGTCGGTGTTTCTTGAGATTGGCGAGATTGAGCGCGTGAAAGGCATTTTAGAAAGCAACTACACTGATAATCAAGATATTAAACGCTTGTTTGCTGAGAAAAAGATTGAGGATGTGGGCATTGAAACGAGTCTGAAAACCGAAATCGTGATAAACCTGCATCCTGACGTGATTCTTTACACGCCTTATTCGACAGTTCCGAAGACTGAAATCGGGGCGTTGACGGGGGCTGTGATGTTTCCTTTCGCCGATTACCTTGAAAATCATCCGCTTGGACGTGCCGAATGGCTTAAAGTCATAGGTTTTCTCACTTGCCGTGAAAAGGATACAGACCGATGGTTTGATGACATCGTAACTCGTTATGAATCATTGAAAGAGCTTTGTAAAAACATTGAAAACCGCCCCACTGTCTTCTCGGATCTGCCGTTTGAGGGTCAGTGGTATCTGCCTGGCGGTGCAAGCTATATAGCGCAGATTTTCCACGATGCAGGCGCAAATTATATCTGGAGTGACAACAACTCCACAGCAAGTCTCCCTGTTGACGCTGAAACGGTGCTCTCAAAGGCGCGTGATGCCGACTTCTGGCGCGTGATGAACTCTACAAATCACAAGTTCACCTACGAAGGCTTGGCTGTTGAAAATGAATTATATACGTATTTTAAGGCATATAAAAACCGCAATGTCATCGTTTGCGACATCCGGGAAAGCGGCTACTTTGAGAAATCGGAATACGAACCGGACCTGCTGTTGAAAGATTTCGTGTTTGTTTTCCATCCGGAAATGCTTGATAATGAAGATTATACGCCAAAATATTTTTACAGATTGACAGATGAAAAATAGCAGGATAACAGTTGGAATTTTCGGGATTATCATTCTCGGAATCGTGCTTTTTGTGCTGAATCTCTTTGTCGGTTCGGTGATGATTCCGTTTGATGATATACTTAAAGTGTTACTTAAAACAAATACAGATAACACGCTGAGTGTCATTATATTCAATTACAGGCTTCCGCAAGCTTTGACGGCGTTGTTAGCCGGCGCCGCTCTCGCCGTGGCAGGTCTGTTGATGCAGACGTTGTTCCGTAACCCTCTCGCTGATCCGTCGATGCTTGGAATATCCAGCGGCGCCAGTCTCGGCGTTGGCATAGTGATATTGCTCACAGGTGTCATCTCAGGAGCCGCCGTCTCGTCTTTCGGCTGGTGGTCGACCATCGGAGTGAGTCTCGCCGCATTCCTTGGCGCAGTGGTCGTGCTTTTCGTGATGCTGACGTTCAGTTCGCGAATGAAAAACATGACAACATTGATAATCATTGGCTTGATGATTGCTTATCTGGCAAGTTCAATAACTGACATCCTTAAGTTTTTCAGCTTAAAAGAAGACATCCACGCTTTTGTTATCTGGGGTATGGGCAGTTTTTCGGGTGTAGGAACATCGAAAATGCCGATTTTCGCTATCAGCATCATCATCGGTCTGATTGCAACGTTGTTCTTGTCTAAGAACCTGAATATCTTACTGTTAGGCGAAATGTATGCCGAGAATTTAGGCTTAAACATCCGTAAAAACAGCGTCGTCATCATAGTGGTTTCAGGTTATCTCACCGCCATCGTGACTGCTTACTGCGGTCCTATCGCCTTTGTGGGTCTCGCAATGCCGCATATCGCACGGTTTTTATTTAAGAGCAGCGACCATCGCCTGCTCATCCCTGCCACCATGCTCATCGGAATGGATATGGCGCTTTTCTGCAACCTCATCGCACGCATGCCTGGCTTCGACGGCAACCTGCCAATCAACGCTGTCACGGCATTCATCGGTGCGCCGGTGGTCATTTCAGTCATCATGAAAAGTAAGAAATAAATGGAAATACTAAAAACATCATCATTATCAATAGGTTACGATAAAAAAACCGTTGTTTCCGACATCAACGTGACGCTGAATGAAGGCGACATAATCGCTTTGGTCGGTCCCAACGGCGCCGGAAAATCGACGCTTTTCAAGACTTTTTCGACACATATAAAGCCTGTTGGGGGCAAGATTGAGTTGTTCGGAAAGGATTTGATGTCATATACGCCCAAAGAGCGCGCAAAAATGCTCGGAATCGTCCTAACAGAGCGTCCCGACGACATGTTCCTGAAGGTGTCTGACGTGGTCGCAGCAGGCCGTTATCCTTACACAGGAATGTTTGGAAAACTCAACGAAAACGATGAGAAAGAGATTAAAGTATCACTTGAATTAGTTGGTGTTAATAATTTGACTGACAGAGTTTTCAACACATTGTCTGACGGTGAAAAACAGAAAGTGATGATAGCCAAGGCGATAGCACAGAACACACCGGTCATCATGCTTGACGAGCCTACCGCTTTCCTCGATTATCCGAGTAAGATAGAACTGTTCTCGTTGCTGAAGAAGTTGGCGAAAGAACAGAAAAAAGCGATTCTTTTCAGCTCGCACGACCTCGAACTTCTGCTCCGCTACACCGACAACCTCTGGATTATTGCTAAAAACAAACCATTTGTGGCAGGAAATAGCGCTGATTTATTGAGAAACGGCATCATAAAAAATTTTTTTGAATTAAAAGATGCCGATAACGACTATTTTTTGAAAGAAAATTTATAATTTTGCAAAAATATTAATTCAATTCTTATGAAAAAATTTCTATCCCTACTGTCATTAAGCCTTTTGATCGGCTTAGGCGTTGTAAACGCTCAAAATCAGAGAACAGTTGTCCTTGAATGCTTTACGAGTACAACTTGCGGTCCATGTGCAGCGGCAAACCCTGCTTTGGACAACATTATTAATAATAACACCGATAAGCTCATCGCTATTAAGTACCATGTGAATTGGCCGTCTGCCGGCGACCCGATGAATCTTCACAATCCTGGCGATGTATCATCAAAAGTGTCGTTTTACGGCATCAATGCCGTTCCTTATTCAGTCGGAGACGGCACATGGATTGGCAATTCAAGTAATGTCAGTCAAAATATGGTTGACCAATGGGCTGCTGTGGAATCACCGATTGAAATGAGAATGACCCATTATTTCAACGCAGCACAGGACACAATGTTTGTTGTCGTGATGGGTAAAGCCACTTCAGCAATAAACTCAAACAACTTAAGACTTAACATCTCAGTCATTGAAAAGACAATGGAATATGCCTCTGCGCCAGGTTCAAACGGCGAAAGAATTTTCCATAACGTCATGAAAAAGCTCCTTCCTGGTGCAGCAGGAACAAGCATCGCAGCAATGGAAGCAGGCGATTATTTCGCTTACAAATATTCATGGGCATTGGCTAACGTGATGAACATCAGCGAGTTGACAGCAGTCGCATGGCTTCAGGACAGCAGCACTAAACAGATGATACAGGGCTGCAAATCGTCAGAAGATTACCAGCCGTTTTATGAGAAACAATCTAAAATTGCAGGTATAGACCACACTAAGAAGCATATCTGCTCAGGCAATGTAGCACCTGATATTTTTGTGGATAATTTTGGTTCTGAAACCATTAACTCATTGACAATCAATATTAAGCTGAACGGTGAAGATTTGACACAAGTGGCATGGGAAGGCAATATCCCATTTGGCAGACAGGCAAAAATATCATTGGGTGATTTGGGATTTTCCGCTGATGAAGCTAACGAAATGCTGATTGAAATCGCAGCTATTAACGGAACTCCGGATGATTATGCAGTAAGTGTTTACAGCTATTTGTTCAATGAACCTGTGTCAGTTACCAATACATCGTTTAAGCTGCAAGTCAGAACTGATGATGACCCGCAGTCCATTACATGGGACATAGTGAATACCACCACTGGCGATGTTGTGATTAGCGGTGGTCCGTACGAGGAGGCAAACAAGATTTACACAACGAATTTCACCATTGAGACAAGCGGATGTTATATGTTTACAATATATGATGCCGGTGGTAACGGCCTCTCAGGTGCAAACGGAGTCTACGCCTTGAAATCAGGCAACACAACGCTAACCTCCGGATCCCAATTCAATGACAAAGAGTCAGATGAATTCTCATTATTAATCGCTGACATTGCAGAATATGCAGAAAATAAAGCCATCGTCTACCCTAACCCTACACAAGGAATGCTTACAATCGACACTGAAGAATGCGGTTATGTCGGACTTTACAACATGGCAGGTCAGATGGTTCTTACACAGAAGATTGAAGGTAAAACAGTGCTGAATATTTCAGGATTTGAAAAAGGCACTTATTTATTGGTCTTGACGGACGAAAACGGTAATGGCAGCCGTCAAGTTATTGTTTTACAATAATTTAAAATAACAAAGGCTGGCATCTTGATGTCAGCCTTTTTAGTATCATGAAGAGAGTATTTCTTATAATTCTTGTCCTTTCAATGTTTTCTTGCGAGAAGACGAAAGTCGATTTGATAGTGCACAATGCAAATGTCTATACCGTTGACAATCAGTTCAGTAAGGCAGAAGCATTTGCTGTTAAAGACGGTAAATTTGTGGCAATAGGCTCCGACAGAAACATTCTGAGACATTATTACGCCACGCAAACGCTTGACGCGCAAGGACAAAGCATATATCCGGGATTCATCGACGGTCACTGCCATTTTGTTGGTTATGGCGAGACCAAAGTTCGTTATGCCGACTTGAACGGATGTAAATCGTTTGAGGAAGTCTTGGAACGACTTGAAAAGCATAATGAAAACAATGATTCCGAGTGGCTTCTTGGACGCGGTTGGGACCAGAATTTATGGGATGACAAGAGATTTCCTGAAAACATTGAACTTAACAGACGTTTTCCTGACAAAAAAGTGCTCATCACCAGAGTCGACGGGCATGCTGTGCTGGTAAGCGATAATGTGCTGAAAATCATCGGATTAGATAGAACTAATCGTATCGATGTCAAACCATGTGGAATACTTCTCGACAACGCCGCCGACATGGCGAAAGCTATCGTTCCTTCACTCAACAACTCGCAGAGAGTCAAGGCGTTAAAGATTGCACAACGCGATTGTTTCAAATATGGTTTAACCGGTGTAACCGATGCCGGTCTGGATATCAGAAGCATTGCATTGCTTGATTCGTTGCAACAGAAAGGCGTTTTGAAGATGAAAATCAACGCTATGGTTAATCCGGATGACGAGACGATGGATTACTTCATGAAATTCGGAATCATCGAGAAAGAACGACTTACGGTACGTTCAGTAAAAATATATGCTGACGGCGCTCTCGGCTCGCGCGGTGCGAGATTGCTTGAGCCATACTCCGATGCGCCAGAAACATCAGGATTGTTTGTTGAAAATGAGGACTTTTACGACCATGTCTGCGAGAAAGCATATAATGCCGGTTATCAGGTGTGCTGCCATGCCATCGGCGATGCCGGAGTACGCATGATTCTCAACGAATATGCCAAGTTCCTGAAAGGCAAAAACGATTTGAGATGGCGCATTGAACACTCGCAAGTGGTTGATGCACAAGATTTTGTGCTTTACAAAGAATACAACATCATCCCTTCTATTCAGGCGACACATTGCACATCCGACATGCCGTGGGCAGAGGAACGTTTGGGTTCGGAACGCGTTAAGAACGCCTACGCATACAAGACCTTGCTTGCACAGAACGGCTGGCTTATCAACGGCACCGATTTCCCTATCGAGCATATCTCCCCTATTGAAACGTTCTATTCATCGGTAGCTCGTAAATATTTGACTGATAATAAGTTATCTCGTGAAGAAGCTTTAAAATCAATGACCATCTGGGCAGCCAAAGGTTACTTCGCCGAAGAGCACAAAGGTAGCATCGAAATCGGTAAAGAAGCAGATTTTGTTATCCTTTCCGCCGACATCATGACCATTGAAGACGAAAAAATCCCCGAAGTAAAGGTGGTTAATACGTTTATTGACGGGGAGATGGTGTATTAGATAATATCAAAATAATCTTCTTTGGCTTTTATTCTTTGATAGTGCTACCATATACAGTCTCTTTTTCTGCTGCCATAGGACAGCTCTCAGACATTATATTGAGTTGAACCAATAATGACTCTTGATTGCCAATCCCTTGCCACCTCATCAGCTGTTTAAGATTGTATAGTTTGTATAACTTTTAGCGAAATTAATATACTTGGATTTTAGTCCCAAATCCAGATCAAAACCGTTATCCCAACCTAATACAATATCCGCCATAATACATAATTAATATTCATTCTCCATAGTCATATTCAGCTTCAGCCACCATCGATATAGACTCCTCATCAACTCTGATATACTCTTTAACTTTAGGGCTTATTGTTTTCAAGCAATAGTCGTGTAACATCACTTCCACTTGCTGCATGGTGGTTTCAAATAATCTGGGGATGAGTTGGCACTCCCACAGAACCAGCACCTGCCAGCCGTTTTCTCTTAAAATCTGATAGTTATGATTATCCCTTTCCTTATTCCGCTCGATTTTCGCTTTCCAAAATTCCACATTTGTCTGTGGCAACTTGGATTTTTCACAACCTTCATGACCATGCCAAAAACAACCGTTCACAAAAACAGCTGTACGATAACGACGCATTACTATGTCGGGCTTACCTGGCACACCTTTGACGTTTAGGCGATAGCGATAACTGCGCTCCCCCAACCATTTTCGCACTTTCAACTCCGGTTTTGTGTAGCAATCATTGTTCTATTTTTAAAACAAAATAATTCAAAAATTAATTCAAATGTATAAAAATTAGTTGTATATTTGCAATTGATTTCAAGAATCAAAAAGCAAAGAGCATCGTTTGATTTATTAAGAAAATGAAATCGCCAAATGGCGAAATGATTTGAATTGTATTAATATTTTAAAGGATGCTATTATGAAAAAAAACGAATTGTCGATTTATGACGAAAATTATTTAAAATCAAAGATTTACATCATTAGAGGAGTTCAAGTGATGTTTGATGCCGATTTGGCCAATATTTATGGGTATTCAACAAAACGTTTCAATGAGCAAGTCAAAAACAATATTGAACGATTTGATGACGAAATGCGATTTAGATTATCCAAAGACGAATATCAATATATTTTGAGGTCGAAAATTTCGACCTCAAACGAATTTACACCTAATTATGAATCAATCAAATACGTGGAATCATCTATTTTGAGGTCAAAAAAATTGACATCAAAACCCGAAAATAGAGGTGGCCGCACATATCTTCCGTATGTCTTTACAGAACAAGGAATATATATGCTCATGACAGTACTAAAAGGCGATCTTGCAGTAAGCCAAAGCAAAAAACTGATAAGGCTTTTCAAAAAAATGAAAGACTTTATCGTCCAACTGCAAAACGTATTGCCAGATTCTGAAATAAGGATGCTCGCTATTCAAACTCAAAACAATACAGAAGACATCCGGCAAATAAAGCAACGGGTAGATGACCTAACGGTTATAGTTAAAGATTTTACAGATTCAAACATCAAGAAAGATTATTTGCATTTTAACGGACAAACAGTAGAGTCCGACATTGCATACTCTGAAATTTACTCTTATGCAAAGAAAACCATCCATATAGTTGACAATTATATTAGTCTAAAGACTCTAGTTTTGCTTAAATCTGTGGCATCATTTGTGAAAGTGACTATATTCAGCGACAATGTCAATCATGGCCTTCATCAAACAGAATTGGATGATTTTATAAATGAATATCCAAATGTTGATATATCATTAAAAATTACAGGAGGTATCTATCATGATCGGTACATTTTCATTGATTATTACACCAAAAATGAGATGATATTTCATTGTGGTGCCTCTTCAAAAGATGGTGGACGAAGAGTTTCTTCAATTACCAAAGTAAATGATGTGATGCTTTATCGTAATATTGTTGACAATTTACAGAATAATCCGCCGCTTCAGTTGTAATTGGCAAACTTGTTGTGATTCAAATCAACGTTTGGACCTGCAAGAGTGGCATCATAGAGGTCGTTGGTGTCACCTTTTAAGGAAGATTAGGAATTTGCAAATTATCAGTTCGTTTAATTTCAAGTAATTGCTCATAAAAACAATCCATAGCCTCGTTAATAAATCCTTTTTCAAGTCGAAGACTCTCTTTTTTAATGGCTTCTTTATCTGATCCGAATTCTTCTCGAATCCATTGCATATCGCTATCATCTACATATTCGTCATTTATGTAACGAAATAAAATATCACTTCTTAGTACATCATTTCTTTTGTAATAATTGGGTAAATATTCTTCTATAAACCCCCATAAATCCGAATAGCTTTGATAATTCATGATAGTTTTAAAAATCTTTGAAAATGAATATCTAATAATTCTTTATTGGGCATAAACTTCTCTGGTAAATGTATCTTTGTTTTATGATATTTTTTGAAAAAAGATACTATTTCTTTCTGACCCATCGAATCTTCACAAAGTTTGTTTGATACATAAACCTCATAATCTGGTGAAATGCCTATATAGTTTTTGTCATATGCTCTATGAAATAAGACATTTAAGCAAATACCATTTGATGGATTCAATCGGTTTTCGATATTTTCAGACCAATCAACAATATGGCAGGCTTCCAATAAATCAGTGCAAGAAAAATTTGTTATACAGCATCTATTGTCATATGAAGATAAAACTGCACTTCTAAAAAATGATTGATTAATTCTTTGTTTTACAACTCTGTCACGTTCTTGGCCTTCTGGAATACTGTTGATGTCAATTCCATTAATCTCCTCAATTGATTTATTGGAAAAACTTGCTATTATATGTTCACTGTCATATGCCAGTTTTTCCCAATCATTACAATACTCATCCCAAACTTCTTTGTCTAATTTGCTTGTATTTGTAAGACCAACTATACCTTTTGATTTTAAAAGAGGATCAAAACTACCAAAATTGCCAACTTTCATTTTTACTGCAACAGGAGTTCTTCCGATTAGTTTTGCAGCTTTAACAATCTCTGGATTATTGTTTGACGCCTTATTAAATGGAATTCTGCAATAAACACTTAATGCTACTATGGTTTGTTCTTTTGTCCAGTTTCGTTGCTCCATAATGTATGTTTAAGATTTTATTGCTTTCAATAACGCTTGTTCGTCATCATATCCCAACAACTTTAAAGCCTCATTTTTAAAAGGTTCAGCAAAAGGCGTTCCAATATTATGCAAATAATGTGTTACTGTTGCCGACTCATCATTTAACCCAATCTTAAAACCCGATAAATTTTTCATATCAATATCTTTATCAGATGCAAAAATACATAAAAATGTTTTACTTATTGTTAAAAACAATTATATTTTTTGAATGATTTATCAACTTTATTTTGCCCAGTTGAAATGACAAAAAGAATAAAAAAAATATATAATCTCTCGCAACATCCACAACTATTATGTCTTTGCAATCAGTTCTTGAAATATAACTAAATGGAATCGCAAATTTATTAGCTCGAAGTGAAATCGCTTGAATACGAGAGGAATTTTTATTGTTTAACTAATAAATTTAAATGGTATAAAACTTCGGTCACAATAATGTAAAAACACCGAGGATGGAAGTCATACACTCTTATATCTCTCGGTGTTTTTATTTGTCAAACTTTGAATTTGACCTTGCAAATATACAACATTTTTTTACGTTTGTCAAGGCTTTTTGAACAAATGTTATCCCTGAACTTCAAATTAAACTATTCTCACATATCGCTCCATTGTTCATCTATCATTTTATACCTCAATCATAGCCGAAGGGTTAAACCCATTCACCAGATGTTCATTGTGAGATATGTAACCCAATTGATTGGACAATATAATAGTGTCACCTATTTGTGCTTTGATGTTGCGATGCGAATGTCCATAAATCCAGTAATCAATGCGGTTATTGGAAATAAACGTGGCCAACTCAACCGTGAATGCACCATTGATGGTGCTGTTCTGAAATTCTGCTGCCGTGCATAATTGTGTGGGTACATGATGCGATAGAAATCGCTGACATTCCGTTCCGTCAGGAATGCATCGTACGGCTCTATTTTCGACCATAATGTTGATACAATTATATCTATGCCGTCAAGATTAACCACGCTGTTGTAGTATGCATGAATATTGTGACGAATCTGCTTGCAGAAACCGTTAGGCATAGCATGAAGATCGTAATAACCGTAGAAGTCGTGATTGCCCAGGCACACTATAACCTGGTTGTAGTGCTTGCTTGCCCAATCCCAGAATTGATATGTAGAATACGTGTCGTTTTTCGAGTCTGGCAAATCAAGATATGCCGTGTCGCCAGCAATAAGCAAAATATCCCCTGTAACCTCTAGAGGATGTTTTTCGATCCATTGACGATTTTGAGGGAACTCCAAATGCAGGTCGCTGACATACTGAATGCGTATGCCGCTACTCGTACTTGTATCACTTTGTGACATTTGATTAGAATGCACGTGTTCCCGTTTTAAAACAACCCCTTCAAATCTTCTGTCGTCAACCCATTGAAATCTCCGGAGCTCATGAAACCACCGACCATATTAGTTCTGTCCAAGCCGTTTAACAATGTCACAAGTTCGTCTTTTGAGTGAACAACCTTCAAATCCGGGCGCTGGAAGCCTTTTATGATACGTTCGTCGGTCATCATGTCGAGTTTCTTGATGGCGACGGCATGCGGATCGTAGAAGACAACGGCTTTGTCGCAGTTGTCGAGGCAGTGCGCATAGTGGTCGATAAACACCTCGCTGAGGCTGCTGTATGTGTGTAACTCAAAGACTACCAACAGGTTTTTGTTTGCATATTGCTCGCGTAAAGCCTTCACTGTTGCCAATACCTTCGA
>JAGCFU010000054.1 GCA_017649945.1 Bacteroidales bacterium
CTCTTTCTTGCTGTTGATATTCTTCCTCGTTACCACTACGATGGACACTGACAGCGGTATCACCCGTCGTCTGCCCCCACCAGTAGAAAACCCAGACATGGATGTCAAAGTGAAAGAAAGAAACATTTTGAACGTCATGATTAACAAATACGATAAGTTGATGGTCAATGGCAAGCCATGCGACATCTCAGAACTCAAGGACAAGACAAAAGCTTTCATCACTCCTAACCCGAATGACGAGAAGGCTCCTGAAGTCGAGACCAAGGATATCGAGCTTATCGGTAGTTTTATGACAAACAAGGGCGTTGTGTCACTTAAGAATGACCGTGGTACTTCTTACCAGATGTACATCGCTGTTCAAAATGAATTAGCTAAAGCTTTCAATGAACTCAGAGAGGACGTAGCTTGGCGTTATTTCCAACAGCACTATTCCGACATGACCGACAAAGACAAGATCGATGCAGTCAACAAGGCAGTGCCGGTGCGCGTCAGCGAGGCCGAACCTGAAGAAATCAAATAATAGGAGAAAAAATTATGGCAAAATTTAGAAAAGGTGGATCAAAAGAAGTTCCGGCAATTTCAACCGGTTCAATGCCTGACATTATCTTCATGTTGATTTTCTTCTTCATGGTTACTACCTCTATGCGTGAGACCACATTGAAAGTCAAGATGAAATTACCAGAAGCGACGGAAGTCCAGAAACTCGAGAAGAAATCTCTCGTGAGTTTCATCTACATCGGACCTCCTACAAACGCAAAACTCTATGGTACTGAAGCACGTATCCAGCTTAACGACCAGTATGCACGTATCGACGACATCATCCCGTTCATCGAACAGGAACGTCTCGACCGCGCTGAGGCTGACCGTCCGCTCCTCACAACATCACTCAAGATTCATGAGGAAGTGAGAATGGGTCTCGTCACCGACGTGAAGCAGGAACTTAGAAAATGCGGTGCATTCCGTATCAATTACTCAACTCGTAAGGGCGGTAATTAATAGGATAACACATGTGTTATCCGTACAGGATTTGTAGGGGCGAATAATGATTCGCCCTTACATTTTTTTATATGGGGTCTATGTCAATGGAAACGTTAACCGCCTTGTAATCGTTGTTGTGTTTGAAGGATTCCAATTCCGATTTTATGATTCCCTTGATTTTATTGGAATTGTCGTTTCTGTCGAATTTGATGAGAATCTGTTTGATGTATTGGTTTTTCACCCTTGAGACGACAGGATATTCAGGTCCGAGAAGATTGTTTTTGAACACAGGACGCAGTCTCTTGGCGAAATATTCAGCCGCTTTGTTGAGTTTGTCAGAGTCAACATGACGTAACTTAATCATTATCAGGCGATAATACGGCGGATAACAGAACTGTCTTCTTATAGGCATCTGCTCCTCGAAGAAACGCACGTAGTCGTGGTTGACGACATTGAGAATCACAGGATGCGTCGGCTGGTACGTTTGGATTATCACCTTGCCCTTCTCCCCTTTTCTTCCGGCACGGCCACTCACCTGCTCCATGAGTTGGAAACTACGTTCAAACGCCCTGAAATCAGGGAACGAGAGCATATTGTCGGCATCGAGGATTCCAACGGTCTTGACATGGTCGAAGTCGAGGCCTTTGGTGACCATCTGAGTGCCGACAAGGACGTCGGTCTCGCGGTTTTTGAACTGGTCGAGGATAAACTGATATGAGTTTTTGGAGCGCGTGGTGTCGAGGTCGAGGCGAGCGCAGCGAGCCTCAGGGATGACGGCCGACAGGTCTTCCTCAACACGTTCAGTGCCGAAACCATGCATCTTAAGGTCGGTGCTGTGGCATGAGGGGCATTCGGAAGGCACCGACATGGTGTAGCCACAGTAGTGACATTTCATGATATTCTGCGCCTTATGATACGTCATAGACACATCACAGTTGATGCACTGAGGCACCCAATGACAGACGCCGCATTCAAGACGCAATGAGAAGCCACGACGGTTTTGGAACAAAATCACCTGATTCTTGTCGCTCAACGTGTTTTTCATCGCATCGACGAGCACACTGCCGAAGTTAGCCTGCATGAGCCTACGACGGCGCTCCACACGCATGTCATCGACGATGATTTCCGGCATCTCCACACCACCGAAGCGTTGCAGGAGCTCCACGAGATGATAACGCCCTTGTCGTGCGTTGTAGTAGCTCTCAAACGACGGCGTAGCGGAACCAAGAATGACATCGGCACCATGGAAACGAGCCAGAATCATTGACAAGTCACGCGCATTGTAACGAGGTGCAGGGTCAATCTGCTTAAACGAAGTGTCGTGTTCCTCGTCGACGATGATGAGACCGAGGTCGGAAAACGGGAGCAAGATAGCGGAACGTGAGCCTATAATCACCTGATACTTAGGACTATGCGACTTCTCAAAGTCGAGAACCTGCTCCCAGATCTCAACACGTTCCATGTCGCTGTAACGAGAATGATACACACCGACTCTGTCGCCAAAATATTTCTTCAAACGGTTGATAATCTGTTCAGTGAGAGCTATCTCCGGCAACAGATAAAGAACCTGTTTGCCTTTGTCAAGCGCCTCCTGAATCAGCTTGATATAAATCTCAGTCTTGCCCGACGACGTTACACCGTGAAGAAGCACCGGCTTGGTATCGGCGAAGCCACGATGTATCTCATCGAATGCAATCTGTTGTTTCTCAGTCAGTTGGATAGTAGAGACATCTGTCAAAGCATTGAAGCTCTTGAGACGGCTGACACGTTTTTCAAAAGATTTAAAAACACCTTTATTGATAAGCGTCTTCAGTACGGTGCTGTTGGCATTCGCTTTTGCAAGCAAATCTGAGGCGAGGACATCATGTTCCGAATTGCCGCCGAGGACAAAGAACGACATCACCACCTCGAGCTGTTTGTAAGCACGTTTGGTGAGCTCGTCCATGAGTTCGTGCATCTTCTCATCGGTGTGATAATCCTCCGCGAGCGCCACAAAACGTTCATATTTCGCCTTGAATTTAGGGTCGAGCTCCTCCTCCATCACCACGATTTTCTTCTCAATCATCGTCTTGATGAGAGGCATCACCTTTTTGTAGCCGATAATCTTGCTCACCTCGCTGATTGTCAGCTTCGGCTGCACCTGCAGAGCCTCTACAATGAGATATTCAAAGTCGTTGAGAGCCATGGTGTCGAGCTCAAATTCCTCGGAAAGCTTTATTTTCGACTCGCTCGACAGCTTCATCGCCGAAGGTAAAGCGGCCTGCATCACCTCGCCCTCGTAACAGAGATAATAATCGCATATCCACTGCCAGAATTTCAGTTGCAAAGTATTGACGACAGGATTCTCGTCGAGGATGCCAAGGATATACTTAACCTGCTCAAAATCAGGGACTTGTTCGGTTACCTCGCTTATCAGACCAGACATTATCTTCGTCTTGCCGAACTGCACCACTGCACGCTGTCCGACACGCACGCTGTCGTTCAATTCCATCGGAACACGATACGAGAACGTGCCCGGAACAGGCAACGGCAGAATCACGTTAACGAAGAGAGTCTTTCTTTCCATAATAATACATAAGCATCACGCAGATATAGCAGAAACAGCAGAAAATATATGCCACAGTTTTCTGCACTTTCTGCGTGCGATTATTAACAAACAAAATTAGTGTTTTTTTTGAAAAATTTTACTATTTTTACAAAATTAAATTTTTCCATTCTATGAAATTTAAATCATTGATAATCATATTGTTAGCATTTATTGTTAACGTTTCGGCACAAAATCTGACATCATTTGCCGACATGAATTACAAAGATGAGGTGCGGACTGTGATGCTTCATCCGACAGAATCCGATTTAGACAAGCCTGTTGTTTTCATTTACCAGATGAGAAACCGGCTGCATCTACAGTTTGACATCCTCGCTGACGAGGCACCTTATCTTTATTACACCTTCATTCATTGCGACAACAGTTGGCAACCTACGGATTTACAGAAGAATGACTACATCAAAGGTTATTTTCAAGATGAGATAAAAGACTTCACTTTTTCGGTCAACACTTTCGTAAATTATGTGCATTATGACCTCGTTTTCCCAACGGCAGACATGATGCCTAAGATTTCGGGCAACTATCTGCTTGTCGTGACCGGTGAAGACCCTGACGATGTTTATTTCACACGCCGTTTTTATGTTGTTGACGACAAAGCGACGATTGCCGCCTCGATACCGCGTTATCCGTTTGACCTCAAACTCGGCACCAACAAGCAGGAAGTCACTCTTGAGGTTTATTACAAAGACAACTTCAACAATCGCACCGACCAGTATTCCAACGTCACGATTCAGCAAAACGGGCGCTGGGACAATGCCGCCATCGGGCTAAAGCCGACTTACGTCTATCCTGAGAAATCATCGTATGTAAATAACGAAAAGACAGTCTTTGAATCCGGTAATCAATATCTTAGAATAAACACAAGCAGTTTCACCAACCGTCCTGAGAAGACGAAATCGGTTTATCGCGAGGATGACATGTATGTTGTGACGTTGCATGACGACACGCAGCGCGACATCAAAAATTACGCTTTAGACGAGGATCTCTTCGGCGAGAAATACATCTATCTGGAGCGAGAGAGCGAAGATGCCACGAAGGAAGCCGACTATGCTGTTGTCAACTTCTTCCTGAAATGGCCGCAGTATATGTTCGGAAAAGACGTGTACATCCTCGGGGCGCTCACCGACTGGCGCATAGACGAAAGCTCGAAGATGGAGTACGACCCAGACAGAAAAGGATACAAGAGAAGTCTGTTGCTCAAACAAGGTCATTACGATTATATGTACGCCGTTCGTGACAACGCCACAGGCATCACCTCGGTGGTTCCAGTGAACGGAGATTTCTGGGAGACGAGAAACATGTACTATATTTTCGTGTATATGTTCGACCTGACGGAGAATTATGATAAGCTGATTGGATATTCGGTGATAAAGTCGCATTAGATTCCTCGCCCCTTGGGGGCTCGGAAACTCAAAATAAAAAAATGGAAAAAAAAATATTTATCATTTTAAGCTTTTTGTTGATTTCTTGCGCTAAGCAACCGCAGAAAATCAACTATTCCGGCATCACGCAGGGGTCTTATTTCTCAATTACATACTATGACGAAGGAAATAGACATTTTGAGACGGAGATCGACTCGATTTTCAGGGAAGTGGACAATGCCGTGTCGCTATGGAATGAGAATTCCATTATCAGGAAAATAAACCGAAACGAAGATATCGTTGTAAATCAGATATTTAAAGACAATTTCGAGTGGGCACGCAAGGCTTCGGAGTTTTCCGACGGTGCTTTCGATGCGACGATCGGGCCGTTGGTATCGGCATGGGGCTTTCATTACAAAAAAGAACTTGAGATGACCCCTGCGATAGTCGATTCAATACGACAACTTGTTGGTTATCAAAAAGTTCAGATTGTTGATGATAGAGTTGTAAAAGAAAACCCGAACATTACGCTCGATTTCAACGCCGTTGCGCAAGGATATACGACTGATTTGATAGGGAAGTTTTTGGAAACAAAAGGAGTTTATAATTATCTCGTGGATGTCGGTGGCGAGATTATGGCGCGAGGCACGAAACCCAATGGCGAGATGTGGACCATTGGCATTGAGAAACCTGCGGAGAATTTTGACTCAGAACGAGCCGTTCAAATTACATTGGAGCTCAAGGATAAAGGCATTGTAACTTCCGGAAATTACAGGAAATACATTGAAAAGGGCGGAGTCCGCTATTCGCACAGCATCGACCCGAAGACGGGTTATCCGGTTGAGCACAGTCTTTTGAGTGCCACCGTCATCGCCGACAACGCCTCATGGGCCGACTGTCTCGCCACCATCTGCATGATAGTGGGCAAAGAAAAAGCCTCGAAACTACTTGAGGGACAAGGCATCGAGGCTTATTTTATCTACGTCGAGGATGGAAAAATCCTGACGGAGTGGATTAACCGTTAAAATGCATAACCTAAACTGAAGAAGAATCCGGAGCTTTTGAAATCTTTGTCAAAATCTTTTACACCAAATTTCTGACAATCATATCCAAATGTTATAATAAAGTCACTAATGGCCACACCCCCGCCAAATTTATAGCATAAACCACCTTCTGTATCTGTCTTATCTGTACCTGAATAATTGCCGTAGTAATACTCATCATAACCCTTATAATCACATTTGATTTCTCCAGCAAGACGCACACTATAACCAAAGTCAGCCATCACAAAAGGATAAACTGTTTCATTTACTGGGAGCAAAACTTTAAGTTCAACATATAATGGCAACATTAATGAACTTATGGTATACTTATCCTCTTCAGTATAATCATAATCAGTTTGCTTACTTTCCCAATTTTGGATCATATATTTAACACCTGTACCAGCACCAAGGAACAAATAATCATTCATTTTGACTCCAAATGTTCCAGTAAAAACAGGAGCAATCATACTACCATCTATTTTATAGTCATCATACTTTGTTTTCCCTATCATCATTCCTGCATTGAATTCGCCGCGGAATGTAACATCACTTGAAGATGATGTTCTTGATTGTGCCTTAGATTGTGATTGTGATGATGGAGTGTTGATAAACTGTGCATTAGCACTTACTACTGCAAATAAAACTGCTGCTAATAATAGAATTCTTTTCATTTTTTTTAATTTTTTGTTAATATTTATTCTTCACTAAAGACAAAATTCATACGCCAGATATTGGCTGTAGCAGTTGAGCTGCCACGTTGTGAAATGAAATAGATATATTTTCCGTCGTGGCTCCAAACCGGGCTTACATCGTCGGCAGCATGGTATGTGAGCTGTGTAAACTCAGTGCCATCGATTCTGCAAACATAAATATCAGTATTGTAATAAACGAAGCTACCGCTAACAATTTTGCTGCTACCCACAAACACAACCCATTGACCGTCTGGTGACACCATCGGTGTTGTGAAGCTATGATTAGGGTCGGCGACAATACACTCCTCAACGCCTGTATCGTAATTAACCTTCCAAATCTCGTTATTACCATTACCTGAAGGACGTACACACAAAATTGCCTCCTCATTTGGAATCGGACAAGGATTCATACCTCTTGAGATATTTGAAAGGAAATTATCTGTTATACTATAGCTCCAAATACTAAAGCCTTGTACCTCTTGGCGAGCAAAATAAATTTTGCTCATATCATAAGCATAAACAGGAGTATAATCTTTGTCATTATTGGTAATCTGACGGCAAATGTAACCTTTGTTGGCATCAGTTACAAAAATTCTATTTATATCGCCCACTATCTCAGAGAAACAAATGCTTTTCCCGTCAGGAGAATATGAGAAATCAAGCACATTCTGACGGTTTGTACGTTGCATTGAGCCACCCATTTTATTAACGTCTTTTATAAAAATATTGGTAGTGTTATTTCTGTACGACAGATATGCGAGATTCTGACCGTCGGCCGTCACATCAAGAATACGATTTGAGAGCCAACCAATTCCATATTGAGACCTTCTAACCTCCGGCATACATACATAATCATTATCAGTAGAGACCTTCGTAAAATTGACACCAGCTTCTTCCTTAACAAAAGTAACCGAATAGTCAACAGTTTGAGAAACAGTTATTTCGGCGACCAAAGCCAAAATACTTAAGAACAAAAATTTTTTCATGTGTGATAGTGTAATTAGTTTAATCTTTGCAAAGATATGAATTACACCACTTTGGGTTGGGCCACATCTGTATCAGAATTGTTACATATCACAATTTGGCTACAGTTTTTGTGTCACCACATCAGAATATAAACTGAAAAAATCAAACTTCAGGATCATAGAAAGACGTAAGAGTATATCTGTATCGACAGAGGCTGCGTCAAAAATACGGTATATGTTGGTGCGGTGGCAGCCCAATTCCCGTGCCAGCCATGAGACCGTCACCTTGCGTTCTTTAACAACTTTTTTGATTTCCTCGCCAATAAAAATATACATACACCTTTTTATATATGCATCTTACCACTCCCTCTTAAGATGCAGATATAAAAAAGCGTGGGAGTATCAACTGTCGTCAGTCCCACAACCTGAGGCCTTCGCATGCCCTTCTCGTAAGAACGTACAACAAACAACCCACGCCGGCATGTCATAAAATAACATACCATGACGCAGTAGTTGCGTTGACTTTGACGAGAATTGAAATTTGCGAAGTTTCAGGTTGTCAAAACCAATGCGCAAGTTACGCTTTTATATATTTTTATTCGGACATTGAGCTTCATCACCTCCGCAGGTGCATTTCGCATCGGGGTCGAGTGAGTGGGCGCATTGCCGTTCGAATTTGCCGTTTTTCTTCACTATAGCCTTGATTCCTATCGCAGCGAACGCCAACAGGACGAGAAACAACGTAGGAACCAAGAATGCCCAGTACATTATTCGCAGACTATTAAGTAATAGTTCTTCTTTCCTTTCTGAACAAGGATATATTTTCCGTTGAGGAGGTCGTCGGTGCCGACGGTTTTCTGCTCAGCGACTTTATCCTTGTTTATTGACACACCGTTGCCCTGGACCATCTTACGGGCCTCGCCCTTCGACGGGAACACGTTGGTCTGCACGAGGAAATCGACGATGCCGACACCCTGGTTAAGTGCGTCTTTCGAGAACTTTGATTGCGGAACGCCGTCGAAGATGCTCAACAATGTAGCTTCATCGAATTTGTGCAATGCCTCAGCAGTGCCTTTGCCGAACAAAATCTGTGTGGCTTCCTCAGCCATCTCGAGATCTTCTTTCGAGTGCACCACAAGTGTGAGCTCGCGTGCTAATGTGCGCTGCAGCTCGCGGAGATGCGGCTCGGCAGTATGGCGTGCTATCAAAGCATTGATTTCTTCCTTGCTCAACAAGGTGAAAATCTTGATGTAACGTGCAGCGTCTTCATCGGTGCAGTTCATCCAGAACTGGTAGAACGCATATGGTGAGGTCTTCTCAGGGTCGAGCCAGATGTTCCCTTTCTCTGTCTTGCCGAACTTGCCGCCGTCAGCTTTGGTGATGAGGTTGCATGTGAGAGCAAACGCCTCTTTGTCGGCGCCAAGTTTACGACGGATAAGCTCTGTTCCGGTGGTGATGTTACCCCACTGGTCGGAGCCGCCCATCTGCAGCTTGCAGTTCTTATGCTCAAAGAGATAGAGGAAATCGTAGCCCTGCACGAGCTGGTAGCTGAACTCAGTAAACGACATGCCTTCGCCTTCGCCGTTGAAACGTTTCTTCACCGAGTCTTTCGCCATCATGTAGTTGACGGTGATGTGCTTGCCGATGTCGCGGATGAAATGCAGGAAGGTGTAGTCCTTCATCCAGTCGTAGTTGTTGACGAGTTCAGCACGGTTCGGCTGGTCGCTGTCGAAATCGAGGAACTTGGCGAGCTGTTTCTTGATGCAGGCCTGGTTGTGCTGCAATGTCTCGTCGTTCAACAAGTTACGTTCCGCTGACTTTCCTGACGGGTCGCCGATCATGCCTGTGGCGCCGCCGAGCAATGCCAACGGCTTATGGCCGGCAGCCTGGAAATGACGAAGCATCATGATACCGCAGAGGTGTCCGATATGGAGTGAGTCGGCGGTCGGGTCGATGCCGAGGTAAGCCGTGGTCATTTCTTTCTTTAACTGTTCTTCTGTACCTGGGGTCATGTTGTTCAACATACCGCGCCAGCGCAATTCTTCTACGAAATCTTCCTTCATTGTATGATGTATAAATTCTTTGCAAAAATAAATAATTTTATCATGCATTGCCAAAAAAATCTTAATTTTGCAATTCGTAGCATTCAAAAAATGAAGGAGCTTATAAAAAAATCGCTTTGTATAGTCACTGTCATGCTCTTGTCGGCATTGTTTTTGCAGACAACATGGCATTTTTCTGATTATATGAAACTGAAAAACGACTCCAAAAGCTGTGAAAAACCGAAACTGACATTTAAAAACTATTGCGACGGCATTTTTCAGAAACAAGTCGACGATTATCTGAGGGAAAACTACGCTACGCGGGCAATAGTCATACGCGCTCGCAACCAATACGACTACACTTTTAAGAATAAGAAGACATGTGCCCCTTTTTTACTGCCGGGGAAAGACAACTGGATGTATTACCGGCCGGGTGTGCTCGACTATTATGGATTGGAAGCTCCGGTACATTTCAAGTCAGATCAGGAATTAAGAGATTTTGTTGACAATCAGGTGGATATGCTTAACGAGTTGAGAGGTATCCTGAAAAATGAATACGGCATCGAGCTCCTTTCATTCATAGGTCCCGACAAGCCTTTCATCTATCCGGAGCATCTTCCGGAGATGGAACGCGACACCACCATGGGCAACGCCGCCGATTATTTCGCACAGCGTTTTGCGGAGACAGGATTCCCGAATATCGACATGAAGCCGTGGTACCAAGCCATCGCCGACACCTCGCGCCGTCTGCTTTTCATGCCGATGGACTCGCATTGGCAATACGCCAGCGTATGGGGTTACGACTCGCTCTTCAGATTTATGAACAGCCTCAACGATTTCGGAATACCGCAGATGAAAATAAACGGAATCAAAGAAAGCAAGTTCAAAGGCCGGCAGGACGACGAGGCGACGCTCAACCTGCTGTTCAAAGTGCCTAACCGCACTCCGCTGTACACCGCCGACATCAGTGTGATAAGCGACAGCACAAGTCGCAAACCGAGAGTGCTGTTTGTGGGCGACTCGTTCATCTTCGCCTACGAATGGCTGATTCCGAAAAAAGAAATGACTTCATATTACGAGAGCTGGTTTTACTACGACAATGTTTATAAAGGATTCGATAAAAAACGAAAATACAAGATTCAAGATATAAACAGGTTGAGAAGCATCCTCGATGTCGATTTCATCGTTGTATATTCCGTTGGTTATCAATGGTATCTCGGCACAAGAGGTTTTGTTGAAGATGCCTTGGAGAGCATCAAAGACCCTTATCAGGTGAAGGTGGCACAGACGATGAACCGTATTGAAAAAGACCGGTCGTGGATGAAGATGATAACAGATAAAGCCAAAGACAAAGGCTTCACCGTCGAGAAGATGCTCGAGCTTGACGCAAAATGGATTATTGAACATGAAAACAAATAGATATGGTATTTAGCAGCAACGTTTTCCTTTTATATTTTCTCCCGCTTTTCCTGATTTGCTATTTTGTATGTCCGAAACGGTTCAGAAACTATGTGATTTTATTGTTTTCGATAGTGTTTTACGCTTATGGTGCACCCGATTTTATACTTTATCTTCTTGGCTCAACCGTCGCTAACTTCTATTTGGTGAAGATGATGCGTAAAACAGAAAAACCGGGACTCAAGAAACTGTATTGCGCCTTGGCGATAATTGTAAGTTTAGGGCTGTTGGTCTATTACAAATACGCCAACTTCCTGATTGACAACATCAACGCACTCATCGGCATTTTCGGCGCCAACGCCATCAGGATGGCAAAGGTGCTGCTCCCGATAGGCATCTCGTTCTTCACATTCCAGTCGATAACATACGTGATTGACACATATCGCGGCAACAACGAGCCGATGGAGAAGCTCACCGACTATATCGTTTACATCATGATGTTCCCACAGCTCATCGCCGGTCCTATCGTGCGTTATTGTGACATCGAAGGTGAGATACGTCACCGCGAATACAGTGCGAATGAGTTTCTACAAGGCTTCAACCGTTTCATCATAGGTCTTTCAAAGAAAGTGCTCATTGCCGACGTCATCGGATTCCAAGTCGACAAACTCCTTGCAGGTGACCTCGCCATCATGGATTCGGGGACAGCTTGGATAACCATCGCCGCCTACACCATGCAGCTCTACTTTGACTTTGCCGGCTACTCCGACATGGCCATCGGTATCGGTAAAATCATGGGATTCCATTTTCCGGAGAACTTCGACAACCCATATAACTCCGCGAGCATCACTGAGTTCTGGCGCCGCTGGCACATGACTCTCGGAGCATTCATGCGCAACTACCTTTACATCCCGCTTGGCGGCAACCGCTGCTCGAAACGCCGCATGTACTTCAACCTCTGGGTGGTGTTCCTGCTCTCCGGATTGTGGCACGGCGCAAGCTGGAACTTCGTCATCTGGGGCGCCTACCACGGACTGTGGCTCGTGCTCGAGCGCATGGGGCTCAAGAAGTTCTACGAGGCAATCGGCAAGGCGCCAAGCGTCATCATCACGTTCATCATCGCGATGGTAGGATGGGCTATCTTCCGTATCGAAGACCTCAACCAAGCCTTCACCTTCATCGGCAGGCTCTTCGCCTTCGACTTCAGCACGTTCAGCATCAGCGCCGACGCACAATTCTACACCACACTCATCGTGGCGCTCTTGTTCTCGTTCGTCGCACTCTTCCCATTCGGAAAGAAACTGCAGGATGCCGTATTCTATGAGGAGCACACCCTCACAGGCACCGTCATCCTTTGGGTCATCGCAATCTTCATGTTACTCTTCTGCCTTGGCGCACTCAACGCCGCAGGTTTCAGCCCGTTCATCTATTTCAGATTCTAATTGGCAATGAAGCGACTCCCCAACATATTGAGATTCGTCACCGTAGCGTTCTTTCTGATACTGATGCTGCAGACAGCGTTTCAGTTTATCAGCCTGAAGTCGCTGAAAGGCTTCACTAATAAGAAAGAAGCGCCGAAGTTTACCTACGAAAACTATGTAAAAGGCACTTTCCAAAAGGATTTTGAGGCTTACAACAAAGAGCGTTTCGGCTTCCGCGAATGGTCGCTGCGCCTTTACAACCAATATATCTGGAGCTGCTACCATAAGACACACAACGGCTGGATTGACATCGGTAAAGACGACTGGCTCTACGAAAGCGAGTTTGTGCGCGACCACTACGAAAGTATGATGTACAAATACACCAGCGACTCAGCTGAGATGAAGCGCCGCTTCGACGAGACAGCGGAGAACCTTTTCAAGCTCCAGGAGATACTTAAAACACACGGCACATATATTTTCGTGAACATGATTCCGGGGAAAGACGTCATTTATCCGGAATATCTGCCAGAGAACACGAAATACACACACACTGACGGCATCCATGCCTACGACTATTACAAAAAACGCTTCGACGAACTCGGAGTGAACTACATCGACAACGTGGAATGGTTCAAACATCTAAAAGGCACCGTCGACTACCCGTTGTTCCCAAAGACCGGCACACACTGGTCGAACCTCGCCGCGACGTATGCTTTCGACAGCATCATGCGATACATGGAGTCGCTCAACGGAATGAACATGCTTAACGTGAACATCGGGGAGAAATACGCAGACAAGGTACGGGAACCCGACGACGACCTCGAACAGCTGTTTAACCTTGCACTCCCGATAAAACCTAACAAGCATTATTATGCCGACGTGACGATAATTCCCGACACGACAGCCGTGAAACCTACGCTCATCACCATCGGCGACTCATATTTCTGGACAATTTCATACAATTTCAAGCTTAAACAGCTGTTCACAAGATATCCTTACTGGTATTACAACAGCACCATCTACTTCGACCCCGACAATAATTCTACGAAAGATATAAACCTTCTTCAAGAGATTTTCAATGCCGACTACATAATGCTAAACTACTGCACGGTACAACTTTACAAACTCGGCAACGGATTCATCGAAAACGCAATGACACTTCTTTATGATGAAGAGACGCAAACTCCGGTCAGTCAAGAGGTTATAAATATGATTCAGCATATCTATTCAGACAAAAATTGGCTCAACGATATAAAAACCAAAGCGGAGAAAAACAAAATATCTTTGGAAAGACAGGTCGCACTTGACGCAAAATGGATGATCAATAATCAGCAATGAAAAACAAACGCACATATATTGTCCTATATACCATTCTCACAGTATTATTGTTTTTGCCATTGGCACAATACTCTTTCGGCGTGTTCAAATTCCGGCCTTTATGGGGCTCAGCCAGCAAAGCAAGCAAACCAGATTTCACATTCAGCAACTTGGCAAGCGGCAAATATCAGTCGGGAATTGAGAAATACATATCAGAAAACTATGGTTTCAGGCAGCCCACCATAAGGCTTTACAACCAATATCTTTGGACATTTTTCAAGAAAACATACGCAAACGACGTGGTGATTGGGAAAAACGGATGGCTTTATTTCGACAAGAATGTCAAAACCTACTACGGCACCTACCAACAAACCATTTTCAAAGACAATGCCGACGCAGTATTGACATATGACAGAAACATACGTGTCCTGAACAAGCTGCGCCACGTTTTGAAAGATTTTGACATCGAGTTTTTATCTTACATCAGCCCCGACAAATGTTACGTATTTCCAGACAACATCCCCGACAGGCAACACGACACCACCACCATCGATGTCACCAAATATTTCACACAAAGGTTCGATAAACTTGGATTCCCTTATATTGAGATGAGTCAGATGTACAAAAACATCGCCGACACACTGTTTTATACGCCATTCTCACCAGGTGGAGCGCATTGGAACTTCTCCTGCGTCTACGCCGCCGACACAATAGTCCATTTTATAGAAAAAGCCGGGGGAATTAACCTTGCAGAGATAAAAATCGGGGAATACAGACAATATGACAAGTTTGAGGAGAAGGTGAAACATCGTTGCGACTATGACATCGAGAGCATGCTTAACCTGATATTCAGTCGCGACCACTCAAAATATCCGTTATACCTCGCCGACATCACCATAGAATCCGACTCGACATGCGTCAAGCCGAACGTGCTCTTTGTCGGCAACTCCTTCCTATGGCGCATCAAGGATTTCATCCATTTCGATGATATTTTCAGCAATCCAAGGCTATGGTATTACAACAAAGAGGCTTACGACCTCGCTACACTGGCGATGAAACGCACCAGCAAGCTCGACAAGACATTTGAAATAATGCTTTCCGACTATATCGTAACATTCTGCGGCGATGCGCAACTTCATCAAATCTCATTCGGTTTTGCCGGCGAAACCCTTATAAAACTTTGCCTCTCCGACAGCATCGTGGAGAAAAAAATCGACGAGCTTTGTCAAAAACACAACATGTCTCGAGATAATGCTATCACAACAATGAACGAAAATCCGGAAGTATTCGACGAGTTGAAGGGCGACGGCATCCCGACGATGCGCAACGAGAACGCCATAGCCGTATACAAGGCTGTCAGCAGCATGAAAAACGATAAGAACTGGATAAAAATCTTAGACGGACACGCCCGCTATCTCAAAATGAGCACAAAAGACCTGATGGAACTCGAGACCAAGAACATCCTCGAAGGGAAGCCTCTCATGCACGACTGCGACACCACAATTTGCAGAAACAATTATCAGACTGCCGTAGACAAATTAACCAAATATTGGGAAAACGATAAAGAAAAAACAAAATATTTTGAAGACAAGGCTAAAAAAAGAGGAAAGACGACTCATGAGATGATGCTTCTTGACGCAAATTACACTATCTTGAACGATAAAAGCAAATATTTCCCAAGAATTTTCACAAACAATTAAAGAATAATGGTATTCAGTAGCAATATATTCCTTATTTATTTTCTGCCAATATTCTTAGCGGCATATTTCCTTACGCCAAGAAGACATCGCAATTATACGCTCTTATTTGCATCAATACTGTTTTATGCTTTCGGCGCACCGGAGTTCATCATACAGCTTCTGGTCTCCATCGTCGCCAACTTCTATCTTGTGAAATGGATGGTCAAGACCGACAACCAGCTGACCAAGAAGATTCTGTGCGGCGTCTCCATCGCGATAAGCATCGGGCTGCTTTTCTTCTACAAATACGGCAACTTCACGATGGAAAACATCAACTATGTGCGTGGGTGGGTACATTTAGAGCCGCTGAAATGGGTCAAGATTCTGCTTCCGATAGGTATCTCTTTCTTCTCATTTCAAAGCGTCACATATACTTTGGACACTTATCGTAAAGTCAACGAGCCGATGCGGAACCTTACCGATTACATGCTTTACATCGTGATGTTTCCGCAGCTCATCGCCGGTCCTATCATCCGCTATTGTGACATCGCCGACCAGATCCGCGACCGTCAGGCGGAATATGCTGACCGTCTGCAAGGATTCTACCGTTTCGTACTCGGCCTCGCCAAGAAAGTGCTCATCGCCGACGTCATCGGATTCCAAGTCGACAATATCTTAGGTCCGTCTAACTACGA
>JAGCFU010000055.1 GCA_017649945.1 Bacteroidales bacterium
ACTGCAGATTTTGGTTCTGCCTGTCAAGGTTCGAATCCTTGCTCGACAACATTAGGAAAGAGTTGAAGGCCTGCTACGGAATGTAACAGGTTTTTTTATTGTTAAAGCAATGATAACGAAAGAACAAATCATCAGTTTGGCCGAAGAGGCAATGCAAGACAGCGACCGTTATGTAGTTAACGTGTTGATACACAAGGATAATGTCATCGAGCTTTTCTTAGACGCGGACAGCTCTGTTACCATCGACGACTGCGTTGCGGTGAGTAACTACATCAACGAGAAACTCGACCGTGACGTTGAGGATTACGAGCTCAGCGTGTCGTCGGCTGGCATAGACGAGCCTCTTCTGAAGATGAGACAGTATAAAAAATATATCGGCAAGGATTTGATAATTACCGATATCGAAGGCGTGAAAAAGATGTATAAACTTTTGTCGTTCAACGACTTGCTGCTTGAAGTAGAGGAAGCCGAGGCAAAGAAGTACGGCAAGTTGACAAAAATCATCTATCACGATGCTACAACATTGGAAATCAACAAATTAAAAGAAGTCAGACCATATATTAAATTTTAAAATGGACACACTTAACTTAATAGACACCTTCTCCGAATTTAAGGAGTTTAAGAACATCGACCGTGAGGCCATGATGCACATCCTGAGCGACGTGTTCAAGGCCATGCTTGCCAAGAAATACGGCAGCGACGAGTATTTCGACATCATCGTCAACATCGACAAGGGCGACCTTGAGATTTATCACAACCGCACTGTGGTTGAGGACGGCGCTGTAGAGGACGAGCTCGCAGAGATAGCTTATTCCGACGCAATAAAAATCGAGCCTGACTTTGAAGTCGGTGACGATGTAGCGGAAGTAGTTGATATTCACAGCTTTGGCAGAAGAGAGATTTTGGCTATCCGTCAGAACCTCCAGACCAAAATCATGGAATACGAGAAGGAGAACATCTATCAGAAATACAAAGATAAAGTTGGTGAAATCGTGAATGCCGAAGTCTCACAGGCATGGCGCAAGGAAATCATTGCTATCGACGAAGACGGTATCGAGCTCGTGTTGCCAAAAATCGAGCAGATTCCTGCCGATGTCTATAAGAAAGGCGAGACAATCCGCGCCATCGTGAAGAGCGTGGAGAACAAAAACGGCACACCTGTCATCACTTTGTCGAGAACATCGGAGATTTTCCTGCAGCGCTTGTTCGAGCAGGAGGTTCCTGAGGTTTACGACGGTTTGATCACCATCAGAAAGATTGTGCGCGAGCCAGGTCAGAGAGCAAAAATCGCCGTTGAGTCATACGACGACAGAATCGACCCGGTGGGCGCATGCGTCGGTATGAAAGGCTCACGTATCCACGGCATCGTGAGAGAGCTCCGTAATGAGAACATCGACGTCATCAACTTCACTACGAAACCAGAACTGTTCATCAGCAGAGCATTGAGCCCGGCAAAGATCACTTCCATCAACATCAACGAGGCCAAGAAACTCGCTGAAGTATATATGGAGAACGACCAGGTAAGCCTCGCCATCGGTAAGGGCGGATACAACATCAAACTCGCCGGCAAACTCACAGGCTACGACATCGACGTTTACCGTAATTCTGATGAGGTCGACATGGAAGACGACGTCGATCTGAAGGAATTCAACGACGAAATCGAAGACTGGATCATCGATTCACTCAGAAGAATGGGTTGTGACACAGCCAAGAACGTCCTCGCTTACACTCCAGAGGAAGTGGCATCACGCGCTGACCTCGAAATTGAGACAGTGAACGAGGTATTTAAGATTTTACAGGCAGAATTTGCAGAATAATTAAAATAAATTTCTATGTCCGAAGAAGTTAAAAACATCAGATTATCAAAGGCTGCGAGGGAGTTCAACGTAGGCACCTCGACTATTGTGGAATTTCTTGCCAAAAAAGGCATGAGCATCGACCCGTCTCCAAATTCCAAGCTCACAGAGGAGCAGTATGCCCTCGTCGTGAAGGAATATCAGGGTGAGAAAGAAGTGAAGAAAAACGCCGACCAGCTCGGAAACATCGCTTTCAAAGGCAAAACCATCACCGTTGAAACAACGGAGAAGCCTAAAGTTATTGAGGAAGAGGAAGACATCGTGTCAATCAAATCCAATATCCTTATTAATGATAAGAAGGATAAGGTGGAGAAGAAGGAGAAGATAGATAAAGAGGATAAAAAGGAGGAGAAGGATAAGAAGGATAAGAAAGAGGTTGAGATAAAAGAAGAGCCAAAGGTAGAGAAGAAGGAGAAGATAGATAAAGAGGAGAAGAAAGAGGAGAAAAAAGAAGAGAAAAAACCTGAGAAGAAGGAAGAGAAGCCTGAGACAATCAAGTTGAATGTCGTCGGTAAAATTGATTTGGACGGTGGCAAGAAAGCCAAGGCACAAAAGGGTGACGGACAGCCCAAGGACGCCGTAAAGCAAGAGGAAAAACCACAGCCTAAACCACAGCCTAAAGAAGAGAAACCGGCACAGCCGGCGGAGAAGACAGATGCTGATGTTAACTTCATCCCTACCAAATTCAAGAAACTGGAAGGCCCGAAGATTCTCGACAAAATAGAGCTTCCTGTAGAACACAAAGGCAAGGGTAAGCCTGTCGCGACATCTGGTGAGGACAAAAAGGACAAGAAGAAAAAACGCAAACGTATAGGCAACAGCCCTGTCAACCCTAACGAGGTGGCAGGTGCCGACAAGCCAAAAGACAAGGGCGGCAAGCAGCAAGGACAAGGCGGGAAACCGCAGGGTCAGGGCGGCAAGCCGGGCAAAGACGAGAAACGCAGCAAAGACCGCTTCAAGAAAGGCAAACAGCCTGTCTTTGAAGAGAAGCCGGAGCTTTCGGACGAAGAAATCCAGAAACAGATCAAGGAGACACTCGCGAGACTGTCGCCACTTGGAAAATCGAAGACCTCAAAGCACCGTCGCGAGAAACGTCACAACATCCAAAACGAGCTTGAGGAGGAGAGAATGCACGAAATGGAGGAACAGAAAGTCCTCAAGGTCACGGAGTTCGTCACCGCCAACGAGTTGGCAACCATGATGAACATCCCTGTGACCAAGGTCATCGCCACCTGCATGAGCCTCGGCATGTTCGTCTCCATCAACCAGCGTCTCGACGCTGAGATTTTACAAGTCGTGGCAGAAGAATTCGGTTTCAAGATCGAGTTCACGAGCATCGACGTTCAGGAAGCCTTGGCGGAAGCCGACGAGCCTGACAATCCGGAAGATCTCGTACCAAGGGCACCTGTCGTAACCGTCATGGGTCACGTCGACCACGGTAAGACAAAGTTATTGGACTTCATCAGAAGCACCAACGTGGTGGCTGGCGAGGCCGGCGGTATCACACAGCACATCGGTGCTTACGAGGTGAAGACCAGCTCAGGCAAGAAGGTAACATTCCTCGACACTCCTGGTCACGAGGCGTTTACAGCTATGCGTGCCCGTGGTGCCAAGATCACCGACGTCGCCATCATCGTCATCGCCGCTGATGACAGCGTGATGCCACAGACCATCGAGGCTATCAACCACGCACACGCCGCCAACGTGCCTATCGTGTTCGCTATCAACAAGATAGACAAGCCTACGGCAGACCCGCAGAAGATTTACAGACAGCTTGCCGACATGAACATCCTCGTCGAGGAATGGGGCGGCAAGGTGCAGTCACAAGAGATATCAGCCAAACAAGGTATCGGCGTCGATGAGCTTCTTGAGAAGGTGCTTCTCGAAGCAGAGATGCTTGACCTCAAGGGCAACCCGAACAGACTCGCCAAGGGTACCATCATCGAGTCGGCTCTCGACAAAGGGCGTGGCTATGTGGCTAAGATTCTCGTTCAGGAAGGAACTTTGCATGTTGGCGACATGGTACTCGCCGGCACCACATACGGCAAGGTGAAGGCTATGTTCAACGAGCGTAACCAGCCGTTGAAAGAAGCAGGCCCTTCTACCCCATTGCTTTTGTTAGGTTTGAACGGTGCACCTCAGGCTGGCGACAACTTCAACGTGATGACAGACGAACGCGAGGTGAAGACCATCGCCAACAGACGTCAGCAGTTGCAGCGTGAGCAAGGCATCCGTACACAGAAACACATCACTTTGGACGAAATCGGACGTCGTATCGCAATCGGCGACTTCAAAGAGCTCAACATCATCGTCAAGGCCGACGTGGACGGCTCTGTGGAGGCGTTGTCAGACTCATTGCTGAAACTCTCGACAGAAGAGGTCCAGGTGAACATCATCCACAAGTCAGTGGGTGCCATCAGCGAAGCCGATATCATGTTGGCATCGGCATCAAACGCTATCATCGTGGGCTTCAACGTGCGTCCGACGATGCAGGCAAGAAAGATTGCGGAACGCGAGCAGATCGACATCCGACTCTACTCCATCATCTACACCGCCATCGAAGAAATCAAGGCAGCTATCGAAGGCATGCTGGCACCTGAGATTCAAGAAGTTGTCACATGCAACATCGAGATCCGCGAGGTGTTCAACATCAGCAAGGTGGGACGTATCGCAGGATGTATGGTCCTCGACGGAAAAGTCAACCGCCAGACGAAGATCCGCGTAATACGCGACGGCATCGTGGTATTCACCGGCAACCTCGGCTCACTGAAACGTTTCAAAGACGACGTGAAGGAAGTCTCCGCCGGCTTCGAATGCGGCTTGAACATCGAGAACTTCAACGACATCAAAGTCGGAGATATCATCGAAGGATACACCGAGAAAGAAATTAGTAGAAAACTGTAGGATAACACATGCGTTATCCGTACCGGATGAAAAATTTAGGAATTTTATGAAAAAAATTTTAATCACATTATTGATAATGTTTGCGGCGACGGTTTCATATGCCGACAGCGTGCTCATTGAAGGTTTCGAATACGGCAACCACGATGGCGAGACGCCAGTTGGCTGGGAAGGCTCCAACGGCACCTGGCTTAGCGGATATCTCGAGCAAGACCACAACCGCACGCCGCACACCGGCAACTGGTATGCTTACACAAATGGCGCCGAGTCGTGGATGTTCATGCCTCTGTTCATGAACTCAGAACTGAAATACCGTTTTTCACTCTGGGCTATCTCGGACGGTGGCTATCAGCTTGAGATCTGGGCAGGCAACGCAGCAAACAGCAGTGCCATGACACAGCTTCTGCTCGATGATATCGTCAGCAGCGGCAGCTACGAGAAATTCTCGGTGTACGTGGAACATCTCTCATCAGACTATCAGTACTTCGGCATACATGCTGTGCAGTCATACTGCGGCGATTGTATACTCACCATCGACGACGTCGTTGTTGATATGGTCGGTAAATATGACATTGCCGTTGAACCTGTTAACTTTTACACGGTCACCCCACCTGGCACTCAGACTGAGTTCAACTGCAGATTCACGAACTTAGGCTACGAGCCGGCGAATGTTTTAATAACATGTATCAGCGATGATTTCACCGGCACACAACTCTTTTTAAACGGAACGGCATGTACCTCATTTCACGCTGAGCCAGACGAATCGGTTGATTTCACAGGTATCGCGACATTGAATCCCGACATGCCTTTGGGAACAATGGGCTTTGTCGACATCATGTTCACCCTCGACTGCGACTGCGCAACAGCGATGTATACATTATGGGCGACAGCAGGATACGACTCGACAGGTGAGTACAAACTATCAACGATGAGTATATATCCGAACCCTTCAAACGGAAGTATCACAATAGAAGGCAACGGCACCGTGACAATCTCCAACGTACTCGGACAAGAGATCTTAAAGAAACTAATCACTGACAAAGAGACAGTTAGCCTTGAAAGCGGTGTTTATTTCGTGAAGATTAACGAGGTCACAAAGAAAGTCATAATCCGATGAGAAGATATATCTTCATATTTCTTTTAATATTACCATTGCTGGTGCAGGCTCAAATCTTGACCGACAGCAACCTGCCTATTGTGGTCATCAACACTGACGGCGGCGTCACCATTCCTGACGAGCCTAAGGTATTGGCCACCATGAAAATCATCTGGCATCAGGACGGCTCCAGAAACTATCTTACAGATGTCAACAACCCTGAATTTCTCAATTATGACGGCCGTATCGGCATAGAAATTCGCGGAAGTTCATCGCAAAACCTGCCGAAGAAACCATATGGTCTCGAGACTTTACAAGCTGACGACGTCACTAACAACAACGTCAGCATTCTCGGTATGCCAAAGGAAAACGACTGGGTTTTGAATTCCCTCGCTTTCGACCAGACAGGCATGCGTGACGTCATTTCGTATGAACTTTCGGAAAAAATGGGACAATACGCGCCGCGCCGTGTTTATTGCGAAGTGGTGATAAACAACGATTACAAGGGGCTTTATGTCTTCATGGAGAAGATTAAAGTTGACGACAACCGCGTCAACATCGAGAAGATGGACGAGACGTGCAACAGCTATCCTGAAGTCACTGGCGGCTACATCACCAAGGCCGACAAGACGACCGGAAACGACCAAGTGGCATGGACTATGCAGGGCTATGGCAACGGTTGGTGGGGAGGTCCAAGCACGGATTTCATACACCATTATCCGAAACCTGATAACATCACAAACGCACAACACAACTACATCAAAAGCGTGTTTTTCGACATTGCTGACAAGGCCGGAAGCCATAACACATCAATAGAAAACGGCATCTCGTCAATCATTGACATACCTTCGTTTGTGGATTTCATGATGATCGCCGAGTTTTCTTCCAATGTGGACGTTTACTCGTTCAGCACGTTCTTCCATAAAGACAGAAAAGGCAAGCTACGCGCCGGTCCGGTGTGGGACTACAACCTAACATTCGGTCACGATGAGTTCGGAAACCGCAGCCGTTATGACGTCTGGCAGTTTGACAACAACGACAACACGGGACCTAAGTTTTGGAAAGACCTGTTTGACACCGACATGTTCAGATGCCTTTTCGCAAAACGTTGGTTTGAGATAACATCAGAGGGTAACCCTCTGAATTACAATGAGATATCCAGCAGGATGAACGAAATCGACGAGCTCATAACCGAAGCTGTCGGTCGCGACAACCAGCGTTGGAGCAAGATGACTCAACACGCTTCGGAAATACAGGCCATGAAGACCTGGATTCAACAGAGAATCAACTGGTTAAACCAAAACATTGGCTCCTATAATAACTGTAACATGGAGCTGCCGCCTCTCGTGATATCTAAAATACATTATCATCCGATGGATGCAGAGCCTTTCAACGGCAACCAGCTTGAGTTCATCCAGATTGACAACAACAGTGACGACGACATCGACCTTACGGGAATATATCTGCGTGAGCTCGGCATAACTTATAATTTCCCGAACGGCTCACATCTCGCAGCACGCGACGCCTTGGTATTATGTTCCGACTCGTTAGCTTATATCCAATACTATAACAAGTTCCCATTCGGAGAATATCAGCGAAAACTCTCCAATAAATCGGAAAAAATAGTGTTAGCCGACGCTTGGGGCAACGTAATTGACGAGGTTCATTATTCCGACAGCGAGCCTTGGCCAACAGAGCCGGACGGCAACGGTCCGTATTTGAAACTCATTGATTTAGAACTGGATAACAGTCTCGCCGAAAACTGGACATACAGCACTGAGTATGATAATGCCGATGAGATTTCATATAACAAATTGGCAGTTTTTCCTAATCCGGCCAACGGAATGCTGAATATAGTTACAGAAAAACAGATTATCTCAGCGGAGATTATTGATTTATTCGGCAGAATTATAGCAAGATTTTCGGATAATACCATTAACGTCTCGACCTTGCCGAACGGATATTACAATATACGCATCACCACTGACGAAGAAGTCGTGGTCAGCAAGGTGTGCGTTATTCACTAAAATGTTTTAACAGCTGTTCTCCGAGCCCGATCGTATAGCCTTTCGACTCAAATATCACTTCATCTTTCTCATTGAAAATCAAAAAGATAGGAAGATTTGTCGTAGGAATATCCTGATTTATTTCAAACACTATGTTTTGTGGTAAATCATTGAAATTTTTCAATTTGAAATTCTTGAAATCATCCTCATTTTGGAAGAAAAACGTCATGTTTCCGCCC
>JAGCFU010000022.1 GCA_017649945.1 Bacteroidales bacterium
ATTCCGCAAAGAGTCTGCATGTGGATTTTCTTGCCGTTCGCACGGTCGAAACGCTTGGTTACGAAATGAGCCTTGCCGTTTTCCTCTATCAGGAAGCACTCAGTCATGTCAATTCCACAGGCTTTTGCCAACTTATAAAACGAATACTCCAATCGGCCGTGGTTGTCTGTCTTACGAAGACCTGTCGTTGCCGACACTCCATCCAATTTGATAAGATAATAGTCGAAACCGGCAGGAGCCTCAACTTGTCCTGAACGCACTTCGCCTGTATCCTTATTATATGCAATAATAGCTTTTGCTCGCTGACCTCCAGCAGAAGTTCCAAGTCTAAGTATTTCAGCGATAGCCGCTTTTTTGTCATCGTTAATATTCACTTCGAATGACGACTTTTGCACCAAAGCATCGCTTGCCACATCAACCAACGAATCAATTTCAAATCTGGCGTTTTTGTCGTATGCCACGTCAATGGCAGGCTCAAATTCCAAAGCGCCCATACAGCGTTTGCCCAAAAAACACAATGTTTCAATCGGATTGCTGCTTGTGCGGCCTGTCAATGCCAGCCACTTGTCGAACAAAGCGCGGCCATACGTGTCGGGAAGCGAGTCGGCCAACATGCCAGGCAATCCTTTATAAGTTTCCTTATCCAAATTGCCAAATGAATAGACTCGCCCCTCGCGCACAGGCATCATCAACGGCGACGGTTCAAGACCTCGGCCGACAAAGTTGCTGTCGTATTCAAATCGGGCAACTTCATACTGCTCATCCCAACGGAAAGTCCCGACTGGAATCCCAAACATATTAACTTTTGCTACATCTACCATTCTGTAGTCTCCTTTTCTCTATTTTGAAGTTTACCTACTGCCCTTTTTCTGTTTTTTTTATCTTGGGAATGAACCAAATTATAGTATTCACTCGGGCTTAATTGCTCTTCATCCACCAAAGGTTGCAGCACATTAAGCAAACCCAGCGTACGCAAAACCCTCAGCAAAGAATCGAACGAGCCAATCTCTCCTTTTTCAATCTTTTTTATTGAAGAAAGAGACACGTTTGCATCATCCGCCAAGCTCTGTTGGGTAATATTCTGTTTCAGTCTGGTTTGTTTCAAACGGTCTCCTATTCGTTCAAAGATTGCAACATCTGCCAGCATATAAATATCATTCATAACAGTTTATGTTTAAACTTTTACGCTGCAAATTTACGAATAAAAGTTTAAATTTCAACTATTATTAAATAAATATTTTCATTTGAGATAAAAATTTTTTCTCAACAGCCATATCGGATCTCCTACTGCATCAAGACTAAATCTCCCATTCATACAGTGGTATCAAGCCTTCGAGATTGTCCAAAGAAGGTCTGAAAGAGACTTTCATCCTGCAATTGAAATCGCAATCACGAATTCCAATCACTGATTCAGTGGGTTGGAATTGAACATCCGGAATTGGTACATAAAGCCAAGGATTAACTTGATATATAATATTGGTACCTTTTTCTCCGAACTCCTTATTTCTTATAGCTATCAATCTAAAACCAGATACAAACCCATCGGTATGTCGTTTGACAAACTCATCGTCTATATCGGAATACTCTAGCCAAATATTCAGATACCCATATGGAAAGGATTTTTGGTCAAATTTTGCTGTAAAATACGCCCCACACCACATCAGGACTTCAAATTTAATATCTTTCATAAGCTCAAAATATAACTGTAAGCTGTAAAAATATAAATAAAAGTTTAAAATAAAACCGTTATTTTAAACTTTTTATATTTTATGCAAAATCCATAATAACACCTATGATTCACCAGATTAGTTCATCACTTTTGTGTCAACTTTTTTCAGCGCAAGACAAAATAATTTGTACCTTTGCACCCATGAAAAAGCATCATCAACCCCAATATCTCGAAGACGTCGAAATAATCGACGCAGGCTCGGAAGGCATGAGCATTGCAAAGCCCGACGAGAAAGTTGTGTTCATCCCATTCGGAGCACCAGGCGATATCGTTGATATCCAAGTGTTTAAGAAAAAATCGAACTGCTTCGACGGCAAGATTCTCAACATAAAAAAGGAATCCGACAAACGTGTGAAGCCTGTGTGCCAGCATTTCGGTCTCTGCGGCGGCTGCAAATGGCAACATCTTGATTATCAATGGCAACTGTATTACAAACAGAAACAGATAAAAGACAACTTCGACCGCATCGGTAAGATAGAATACCCTGAGATGATGCCTATTCTGGGCTGCGAGAAACAGTTTTACTATCGTAACAAGCTCGAATACAGCTTCTCAAACCGCAAATGGCTCACCGACGGCGCTCCCGCAGGCACCTACACCGAGGAAGACTGCAAAGGTTTCGGCTACCATCTGCCAGGCTTGTTCGACCGTGTCATCGACATCGAGAAATGTTATCTGCAAGCCGACCCGTCGAACGATATACGCCTGTTTATCAAGGACTTCACTATGAAACACAAGCTCTCATATCATAACGTGAGAGCCCACCAAGGCACCATGCGCAACGTCATCATACGCTGCAACGGCAAAGGCGAATTCATGGTCATCATAGTGATAAACGAGGAAAACGACATCGTCAGAAACGAGCTCATCCCTGCCCTTTCGGCACAGTTCCCACAGATTATCTCGCTGATGCTCGTTATCAACAGCAAGTTCAACGACACGATATCAGATTTGCCGTTCGAGTGCCTCAAAGGCGAGCCTTATCTCGTGGAGACGATGAAGTCACCGCGCCCAGGTTTCGACGACCTGAAGTTCCGTGTCGGTTCGGTCTCGTTCTTCCAAACCAATGTGTATCAGGCGGAAAGACTCTACAAGGCGGCGTTCGACCTCGCCAGCGTGCAGGGCGACGAGCTGATGTATGACCTCTACACAGGCACAGGCACCATCGCCTTATATTTCTCACGTTTCGTGAAGCAGGTCGTCGGCATCGAATACGTCGAGGAAGCCATCGTTGATGCCAAGATAAACGAGCAGTTCAACAACATCACAAACACCAGTTTCTTCGCCGGCGACATGGCCAAGGTGCTCACCGACGAGTTCATCGCCGAACATGGGAAGCCTGACTTCATTGTCACCGACCCGCCTCGCGCAGGTATGGCCGACAAAGTCATCGAACAACTCAAGAAGATTCAGGCTAAAAAGATTGTCTACGTGAGCTGCAACCCAGCCACGCAAGCCCGTGATTTACAATTACTTGATGATTTATACGCTGTCAAGGCGGTGCAGCCTGTCGACATGTTCCCTCACACGCAACATGTCGAAAACGTGGTGCTGTTAGAGCTGCGATAAATAATTCATCACCTCTTCAATATCGAAGTTCTCCCCTTTCACGATGAAATCTGCCTGCTCATACATCGGCAGACGTGAATTGTAATGATTTTCAACGTATTGGCGCAGCTCCTCCTCTGATTTTCCGTACACCAGCGGACGTTTGCGCTTCGCGTTCATGATTCTGTGAAAAGCTGTTTGCGGACTGACTTTCACGAAGACCGTGGTCCCATTCTCCTTCATCCACTGCATGTTATCAAAAAAACAAGGCGTTCCGCCGCCAGTGGAAATCACCACATGGTGCATCTCGCCTGTCTTTTTCAATATCTCTGACTCGAACTTCCGGAAATAATCCTCGCCGTATTTCTCGAAGAAATCCTGAACGCAGATGTGATATCTCTCCTCAAACAAATCATCGGTATCGAATGGCTCGTAGCCCAGTCTGGCCGCCAATTTACGCGAAATCGACGACTTCCCGGAACACATGTAACCGATGATATAAATCCGGTCAGGAAGCATTATTTCCTTTTTTGTGCCTGTTGCTGCTGTCTCTGCAGTTCTTCCAGTCTCTTCTGGAATCCTGACTTCTTCACAGGCTTCTGCTTCGCCAGCTCGATTTTCTTACGCAACTTCTCATCATCCAGGAAGACTCTGAACAAGTACATCTGCAGGAATGTGATGATATTCACGAGCATGTAGTAATAGCTCAATCCTGACGAATAGCTGTTAAACAGACCGAGGAACATAATCGGCATGAGATACATCATCACCTTCATGCCTTTCATTCCCTGCTGTTGCGTGGCAGCCATCTGTTTGTTATTGATGTAGGTGTAAAGAATGGTCGTGATTGTCATCAGCAAGGTGAACAAGCTGACGTGGTCGCCGTAGAACGGGATGTTGAAGCCAAGGTCGAGGATGCTGTCGTATGTCGAGAGGTCGTCGGCCCAAAGGAACGGCTGCTGACGGAGCTCGATACTCGACGGGAAGAAACGGAAGATTGCCCACAAAATCGGGAGCTGCAGCAACATCGGCAAGCATCCTGCTGTCGGACTTGCACCTGCTTTGCGGTAAAGTTCCATCACAGCCTGCTGTTTCTTCATGTTATCCTTTTCATCAGGGAATTTCGCGCTGATTTCGTCGATTTCAGGCTTCAAGACACGCATCTTGGCTGTCGACTGATATGATTTGAATGCAAATGGCATCAAAGCAATCTTGATGATGACGGTAAGAACCAAAATCACGATACCGTAGTTCCAGCCGTAGCTGCCGAGCCAGTTGAACACGTTGACAACGATATATCTGTTTATCCAACCCACAAACTTACCGCCGAGCGGTATCTGCTTGTCGAGATCGATGCCGTACTTGTCCATGATTTTCAAGCTGTTAGGACCGAAATAGAACTGCATCGCCATGGTGTTGTTCTCCTGCATGCCATCGAACGGCACGTCGACAGAGGTATACATGGTCTTGAGATAGCGCGGATTCTGAGTCCTGTAGTCAGTCTTCATCCCGATGACCGCCGAATTGAAGCTCTCTTTAGCGATCAGCGAATAGCTGAAGAAACGCTGTTTGAACGACATCCATTTAAGATTCGAGCGAAGGTCTTTCTCATCGTCTTTTTCACCGCCACGGTTGCCGCTGAGTGATTCAACGTCATCGCTTAAGAACTTATAATACACTGTTGAGCCGTTGTAACGGTCGACGGCTTTCTCCTGCTTCAGAAGGTCGACATACCAGTCGATTGTGACGAAATTGGTGTTCGATGCGATGACATTCTTCATATTGATTGTCTTGACATCGAAATCCATCATATATTCGTCCTTTGTAAGGATATACGTGAACTCAATATATTGGTTAGGATTCAGCTCATTCGACAGATTATCCGCAAAAGCCCTGAAACTGAATGTCAGTGGTTTCTCGCCGACAACGATTTTTCCGTCGCCGTCGTAAGGATAATTATTTAAATATGGCGCGAAATATAAATCAATAGTATTGATATTTCTGTTTGAAGCGAAAAACGAGAGGTTAAACTTCGATGTATTCTCGTCAAAGCCAATCAACGGAAGGGAATCCCACGTCTTGTAATCCTTCAGTTCCACTGTCTTAACGTAGCCGCCTTTTGATGTCAAAGTAATCCGCATGACATCGTTCTCGATGGTGTAAAGTTGTTCTTCACCTGTCGCTATCGAAGCAAAAACGCCGTATTTGTCGCGAGTCACAGCATCTGAAGATTCTGCGTCGTTATCTTGTTGAGCCACAAACATTTCCGTTTCTTTCTGAGCTTCGGCGAAACGGATGGAATCCTGGATATAACGTTCTCTGTTTGCCTGATAAATAGAGTCCTGAATGTGTCTTTGTCTTGCTATTTCTTCTTTCGATGGGGTCACCCAAATCATCCATCCGATTAAAACTCCAATAATGAGGATGATTCCAATAACTGAGTTTTTATTCATATAAAAATATTTTCCTAAAAATTAAGGCGCAAAATTACGAAATTTTAATCATCATTCAACACATGCAGCAAACTTTTTTTCGAGCGTGTCCTTAATTTTTTCAGAGCCTTGTCCTTCACCTGGCGCACCCTTTCGCGCGTCATATCCATCATATAACCTATCTCCTCAAGGGTGTAGGCATGATTGTTTGAGTCAAGACCGAAATAATAAATGATTATCTGTCTTTCTTTCTCGTTAAGCACTGATAATGAGCGTCTTATCTCCGCAGACTCCGATTCTGAAGCCACCTTTCTGTCGGCATCGTAATTATCTTCCGGCACCATTGTGTCGATGAATGTAAGGTCATCGTCGTTGGTGACAGGCGCGTCCATTGAGACCTCTTTCGAGTTGATTTTCAAAATCGCCTCGATTTTTTCCTCAGGCATGTCGAGTTCGTCGGCGATCTCCTTCATCGTAGGCTTACGCTGGTAAAGCTGTTCGAGATACGATGCCGTTTTCTTCACACGGCTCAGGAATCCCACCTGATTCAGCGGCAAGCGCACCATCCTCGACTGCTCGGCAACGGCCTGCAAAATAGCCTGACGAATCCACCACACGGCATACGAAATGAACTTAAAGCCTTTCGTCTCATCGAAACGTTGCGCGGCTTTGATAAGTCCGACATTGCCTTCGTTAATCAAATCAGCGAGACCAAGTCCCTGATTCTGATACTGTTTTGCGACAGACACCACGAATCTAAGGTTAGCCCTAACCAAACGGTCGAGCGCAATCTGGTCGCCTTGTTTGATTCTCTGCGCCAATTCCACCTCCTCGTCGGGAGTTATCATAGGTTCCTTCGCGATGTCGGCAAGGTACTTGTCGAGAGCACCCTGCTCGCGGTTTGTAATGGACTTGGAAATTTTTAATTGTCTCATATCTTATTGTTTTTTATAGACTTTTTACTTCGGATATTCGGTTAATGTTACTTTTAATGTTTTCTCTTTGTCGCCACGTCTGATTTTCACGTCCACTTTATCGCCTGGACGATATTGTCCTATTGCGCCCATCAGCTGTGCTCTGGTATCTACAGTCAATCCATTGATACTCAAGATTATATCATCTTTCTTGATGCCATATCTATCGGCTGCTCCATCTTTCGATACAGAGGCCACATAAACACCTGAGAGGACGTCGAGACCTTTATAATCAGCGAGGCCTTCCGTTATCTCAACCATCGAGATTCCGAGATAAGCGCGTTGCAAGGCACCGTAAATCAGGAAGTCTTCCACAACTTTTTTAGCGATATTTGAAGGGATAGCAAACGAATAACCTTCGTAACTTCCTGTACGGGAAGCGATTGCGGCGTTAATACCGATTAAATCACCGTTAGTGTTCACCAATGCTCCGCCACTGTTACCAGGATTCACCGCAGCGTCAGTCTGGATAAACGATTCGATAGTGCCTTCACCTAAAATGTTAATGCTCCTTGCCTTCGCACTCACGATGCCGGCTGTCACCGTCGAATTGAGGTTGAAAGGATTACCAACTGCGAGCACCCACTCTCCCACTCTGACCTTGTCGGAATCGCCGAACGTGAGATATTCCAAGCCGGCAGCTTCCACTTTTATCAAGGCGATATCCGTCGTCGGGTCGGTGCCTACAATAGTGGCCGCTCTCTTATGTTTGTCGTTGAACGTGACTTCAATCTTTCTCGCGTTTTCAACCACGTGATTGTTTGTCACGATATAGCCATCCGGCGAAACAACCACACCCGAGCCGAAGCCAACCGACACATTGTCAGGCATCTGTATCTTTCCGCCATAAATCTGTTCAAGAAAAGGTCCGAAAAAATCATAATAACGATTCGTTGTAACAATCTCAGCACGGATATGAACCACAGTGTTGACCGTTTTCTCCGCCGCTTCCGCAAAACTTACTACCTGAGCTCTACCTTGAAGAGCCACAAACAAAATACCAATTAAAAAAAACGTCTTTTTCATATCACAAAATGATTAAGTTTCTTAATGCATTAACGCAAAAAAAATAATTATCTTATCTTTGTTTTAAAATAATTCAATTTTTATGTATTTTTACATCAAATTTCTTGCCAAAGATTCGTTTTTTGGCAATAATTTTAAAATATTATGCAACACGTTGAGAATCATACACTTAGATTCAGCAAATATCATGGAGCAGGTAATGATTTTGTCATGATAAATGCCATAAAGTCGCCTGTTGAGCTGTCAGACGAGGAAGTCAAGGACATTTGCGACCGCAGAACCGGCGTCGGAGCGGATGGATTAATCATGATTTTGCCGTCAGAAAAATATGATTTCAGGATGAAATATTACAACTGCGACGGTCATGAGAGCACTTTCTGCGGCAACGGAGGCAGATGCATCGCAGCTTTCGCCGTGGAAGAAGGTCTGACACCTCAACATCTTGAATATGAAGCGATTGACGGCATCCACAAAGCCATCGTAACGAAAAACTCCGACAACGAATACATGGTATCTGTAACAATGCGCGACATAGAAAGCTATGATTTAAACGAGAAACGGCTCATTATCAACACCGGCTCGCCACATTATGTGACACGCGTTGAGAATCTAAAGAATTTTGATGTGAGAAAACATGGTGCAGAAATCAGAAACGACAAAAACATTTCCACTGACGGCGTGAATGTCGATTTCATGGAAATCATTGATAATCAATACTATATCAGAACATTTGAACGTGGCGTTGAAGATGAGACGTTAGCATGCGGAACCGGTGTGACGGCTTCGGCGATAGCAGCGGCATTGTGGTACGGCGGCAACGACATCGACATCAGAACGACATTGGCGACACTCAACGTGAAGTTTGAAAAAGACAAGGATTCCATAAAAAACATAGTTTTATCGGGTCCCGCGACTCATGTTTTCGACGGATTTTATATTTTTGCAAAATGATGTTCATTAAAAACGATAAAGTTGCATTGCGTATCGCGGAGCCCAACGACGCTGACATAATCTACCGCTGGGAAAACGACATGCGGGTCTGGCGCGACAGCGAGACACTTGTCCCCTATTCCATGCGTCAGATTGAGCAGTTTCTATTGAACAACAACGACTTAATGAGCGAAAAGCAGCTCCGTCTGATGATTGAGGACGCTAAAAACGGTGCTCAGGTCGGGTGCATCGACATCTACGATTACGACGCTTTCAACTCTCGGGCCGGCTTCGGCATCTTGATAGACGAAAAATACCGCGGACAGGGCTATGCAAAAAATGCAATAAAATTATTATTGGATTATTGTTTTAACTCATTGCTACTCAACCAGATATATGCTTTGGTATTGGCAACAAACATCACAAGTCTCTTTTTGTTTGAGTCGATAGGTTTTGAGCGTTGCGGAGTGAGAAAACAATGGTGCAAGACCTCCGAGGGATTCATCGACCAGGTTGAATATCAATACATTAACAAAAAATGAGCAAAGACAGGACGACATATAAGGTATTGCTATTTTTCTTCTTGGTAATATTTGCCATCGCTGCATTGGTTGCAAGAAATTATCTGTACATCTCAAAACCGATAATCAAAACCGCCGACGGTAAAGACGTATCGTTATATATCCCGTCAACCGCTGACTATCAATACGTTAAAAACGAATTAGAATCATTGAACGTTTTGGAAAGCAAAAAAGCGTTCGACTGGCTGGCAAAAAAGATGCATTATGATGAAACGGTGCATCCTGGCAGATATATCCTGACTAACGGAATGTCTAACCGACAGTTAATCAACATGTTACGCATGGGATACCAGACACCGGTAAAGGTAGTGTTCAACAACATACGAACCCTCGAGCAGCTCGCAGGCCGCATCAGTGACCAGATTGAGGCGGATTCAGCATCAATCATAAATGAGATAAAGAAAAGCGACGATATCGACGCAACTACCTTTATACCAAACACTTACGAGTTTTATTGGAACACCGACGCCGATGATTTTGTCGAGAAGATGGTTGCCGAACACAAACGTTTCTGGAATGCAACGAGGTTACAGAAGGCTCAAGATTTGAATCTTACGCCGCGACAGGTCAGCATTTTGGCATCAATTATCGACAAGGAGACGACGAAAACCTCTGAAATGCCAAGGATTGCCGGTGTTTATCTGAACCGTCTGAGCAAGTGCTGGCCTCTTCAAGCCGACCCGACACTCGTTTTTGCTTTAGGCGACTACAATATTCGGCGTGTTCTCGACGTTCATAAGAATATTGATTCGCCGTATAACACTTACAAATACGCTGGTCTGCCGCCGGGACCGATTTGCATCCCTTCGATAGCAGCCATCGACGCCGTCCTGAACGCTGAGAAACACAAATATTTCTATTTCTGCGCCAAGGACGATCTCTCTGGATACCACGTATTTGCAAGGAATATCGAGGAACACAACAAAAACGCGGATAAATATAGAAGAGCATTAAACAAAAACAAGATATACAAATGAAAGCATTCAAAGCATATGATATCCGAGGCGTTTGGGGCACTGACCTCAACGAAGCAACAGCCTACAGAATCGGGTATTTTCTGCCTGATATATTGCCGGCCACGACATATTTAGTCGGTCGTGACATGCGTATCTCGTCGGACACCGTGTTCATGAACCTCGCCAACGGCTTGAGAGACAGAGGTGTCAACGTGGAAAGCGTAGGACTCTCCACCACCCCGATGATTTACTGGGCGACAGCAAGATACGGTTACGAAGCCTCTGTGATGATTACCGCGTCGCACAACCCGTCGAACCATAACGGCATGAAAATCAGCGCAAAAGACGCCAAACCGGTCGGATATGAAACAGGCTTGAACAAACTCGAGAAATTAGTGGAGTCGGACATCAAACCGCAACCGGTAGAGAAACCCGGCACACTCAGCGAAATCAATCTGTATGCGGAATATATTGAGTTTCAGCGTCAGTTCCTCGGCGACATCCGTGATTTGAGAGTCGCTGTCGACTGCAGCAACGGAGCGTCGAACATCTTTATCAAGAAGCTTCTCGGAGACACACCTTATTATATTAATGACACCCTCGACGGACGTTTTCCAGGACACGAGCCGAATCCGCTGGATGCCGAGAATCAAAAACAAATAAAGGAACTTGTGCAGAAGAACAGATGCGACATCGGACTTCTCTTCGATGGTGACGCCGACCGTATCACTTTCATCGACGAAAGAGGCCAGTTCATCTCTCCCGACCTAATCATTGCCTTCCTTGGCAACTATTTCCTTGGCGAGAAAAAACAAAAAGGCATTGTGCTTCAGGACATCAGGTCGTCACGAGCCATTCAGGAATATCTTGGCAAACTCTATAACGCAAAAGTGGAGACGTGGCGTGTCGGTCGTGCCTACGCAGCCCTAAAACTCCGTGAACTCAACGGCTGCTTCGGCGGTGAACTCGCAGGACATTACTACTTCCGCGATTTCTACTATTCCGACTCAGGAATCATGGCAGCATTGCTGGTGCTCCGTCTGTTAGCACATTTTAAGACAGAAAGAAAGACTATGTCAATGATTATCAAGGAGATATCAGGTTATCACAACTCTGGCGAAATCAACTTCACCATCGAGAAGAAACAAGAAGCCATGGATGCAGTGCGTGACCATTTCATGAAAATAGAAAAACCTGAGCGTTTCCTCGACTTCGACGGCTATCGTCTTGACTATCACGACTGGTGGCTCAGCATCAGACCGTCAAACACCGAGCCATATCTGAGATTTCTGGCCGAAGCGAAAGATGAAAACAAGTTGAAAGAAATAGTTGACACTGTGACAAAAATTATCAAATCATGAGAAAAACATTGTTTGTAGCAGTCTTGGCGACCATATTTTTAATGGTCAGTTGCGGTCCGAATCCTCAGAAATCCAGGATGTATTTGGATAAAGGGATTGACTATATGTACGCGTCACAAGACGAAGAGGCGATTGAGTGTTTCAACAAGGCCATAAAATATGACGAGAACAACTACAAGGCCTATTATTACCGCGGATGCGCCTATATCAGCATTCTCAAGAGAGACCAGGCATTCAGCGATTGGAACAAAGCCATTGAATTGAAGGAAGACTTCCCGGATCCGTATTTCAACCTCGGACTGCTTTACAGAAGAAACAACGACCCTGCGATGGCGTGCTATTATTTCAAATTAGCTGAGAAATATGGCCGTCAGAACATGGAAGACTACGTGAAGTTCTGCGATTATTACGAGTAAAATGGCGGAATATTCTTCAATATTATTGGAAAAAGCCGTCGATGAGCTGTCGAAGCTGCCTGGAATCGGGAAAAAGACGGCCTTAAGGTTGGCGTTGCATCTTCTTGGCGAGGAAAAAGTTACTACAGAATCGCTTGCGCAGTCGCTGTTAAGCATGCGAAACAACATCGTTTTGTGCAAACGCTGTTATAACATTTCCGACGAGGAGCACTGCTCTATCTGTTCTAACCCCAAGAGAGACAACGAGTTACTGTGTGTCGTCGCCGACATGCGCGATGTGATGGCCATTGAGCGCACAGGCTCGTTCAACGGCATCTACCACGTCTTGGGCGGCGTCATCGACCCGATAAACGGCATCTCGCCCAACGATTTGAGAATCAAAGAGTTGGTTGACAGAAGCATCAACGAGAATTTCAAGGAGATAATCTTGGCGTTGCCGGCCACTATTGAGGGTGACACCACCAACTACTACATTTTCAAGATGTTAAAACATTTTGAAGGTCAGATCACCGCCATTGCAAAGGGCATCTCTGTCGGCGACGCTTTGGAGTTTGCCGATGAGGTGACATTAGGACGGTCGATTAAGAACAGGATACCGTTTAATCATTAATCTCCTCAAAGAGATTTAGCTGATTTTCACAGAGATACAATTCTTCAGGCACACCATATTCATAGTGTGAGATGAATCGCTCAATGTTTTTCTTAATCAACTTGATAGGCGTGGTTTTACGCGCCTTGCAATAGTTTTTGAGCGACCGATACTGACCTTGCGACAGCTTAAACGTTATCGCATGGTATTTGTAGCTCCGGTGGTGATGTTTCTTCATATTTACATCATTTTCTTTGCTTCATCAAGCATCATCTGCGCCAGTTTGTCGGCTTCAGCTTCTGACTTGCCTTCAGAGTAGACGCGGATGATAGGCTCTGTATTCGACTTGCGGAGATGAACCCAGCCGTCAGCGAAGTCGATTTTCACGCCGTCGATGGTGGTCACCTGCTCGTTTTTGAACTTGTCAGCAAGCTTAGCGAGGATGCCGTCGACATCAGTCTGAGGCGTGAGCTGAATCTTGTTTTTCGACATATAATACAGAGGGAATTTCTTCTTGAGTTCCGACACAGTGCAGTGATTCTCAACGAGATACGTCAGGAACAGGCCGACACCGACGAGAGCGTCGCGACCGTAATGAATCTCAGGATAGATTACGCCTCCGTTGCCTTCGCCGCCGATGACAGCGTTCACTTCCTTCATCTTAGCCACCACGTTGACCTCGCCCACTGCAGCTGCCGAATATTGTCCGCCTGCAGCGTTTGTCACGTCACGCAGAGCACGTGTTGAAGAAAGATTCGAGACAGTGTTGCCTTTCTTGTGTTCCAAAATATAAGAAGCGACAGTCACTAGGGTGTATTCCTCGCCGTACATCTCCCCTTTCTCGTTGATGAACGCGAGACGGTCGACGTCAGGGTCAACGACGATGCCAAGGTCGGCACCACATTCTTTCACTTTGGCGCAAGTGTCGACAAGATTTACAGCCAACGGCTCAGGGTTATGAGCGAATTTTCCGGTCACCTCGCAGTTAAGCTCGATAATGTTTTTCACTCCTAACTTCTTGAGTAACATCGGGATAGCCATTCCGCCTGTGGAGTTCACACCGTCGACGACGACTTTCAGGTTAGCTTTCTCAATGAGTTCCTTTTTCACTAGAGGCAGCTTGCACACCATGTCGGCATGACGTTCAATCCAGCCTTCAGCAAGCGTGTATGTTCCTATTTCATCGATTGGAGAAAACTCATATTCGTCTTTTGCGGCTTTCTCGAGCAGCCATTTTCCATCGGCGGCGTCGATGAATTCACCTTTGTTATCAAGGAGTTTGAGAGCATTCCATTCTTTCGGGTTATGCGATGCAGTGAGGATGACGCCGCCGTCGGCCTTAAGCTCGGTGACAGCGATTTCTGTCGTCGGAGTGGTGCTCAGACCGATATCAATGACATCGGCACCCATAGCCTGCAGGTTACCGCAAACTAATTGGTTAACCATTGTACCTGAAAGACGGCCATCGCGACCGACCACTATACGCGGACGCTGCACGCCACCACGTCTGATCAAACAAATAAAAGCTGAAGTCAGCTTGACAATATCTATCGGGGTCAACCCGTCGTCCGGTCTGCCGCCAATGGTGCCGCGAAATCCGGAAATTGATTTAATCAATGGCATAATTCAAAAAATTTTCTGCAAAGATATGACATTATTTTGAATTTTCAAAATTTAATTTTCAGGATATAAGAAAAAATCAGGCCTTAGAAAGGAAAGATTTCGAGACTGATTTTTCTCATATCCTGAAAAGCAGTCTTCAAGTATCGTAAAAACATACGTTTCATATTCTAAAAAAGTGTAATTCATAGAATTATTTTTCGTATTTTTGCAAAAATTTGAATAATGTTAGACGACGACAATTTCATGGATGACGATTTTGACGTGAAGGAGCTTGTTGACCGTTTCGAGAAGATGGTCAAACAGCATCAGTCATGCTATTTCGACGCCGATGAGTTGAACGTCATTTTGGAGCATTATCTGCAGCACAACAACATCAAGAGGGCGAATTTAGCCGCCGACATCGCTGTAAAATATCATCCCAACAACCCGATTATCAACATCATAAAGGCAAAGCAGCTTTTAGCGAATTCGCACGCACAGGAAGCACTCTCTACGTTAAAGAATGCCAATTTGGACCACAATGACGCCGATTATCTGCTCACGTTGGGTGCATGTTATTCCGATTTGGGTGAGCATCAAAAGGCAATCAGAGCATACATGAAAGCCGCTAAAGAGTTCGATTTCAAGGATTGTGAGGATATTTACAACTTCATCGCCGTGGAATACGAGAATCTCGGCGACATGGAGAACGCCCTCAAGTTTTTCACTTTGGGCATTGACAAAGCCGAAGATATTGACAATCAATATTTTGAGATAAGAAACTGCTATTCGTTCCTTCATAAGATGGATGAGGCGTTGGCGTTTTTCCGCAAGCAAATCGACAAGAATCCGTATAGCGTGTCAGCTTGGATGGCACTCGGCAACTGCTATGTGCGCCTTGGCGACCTCGAAAACGCCATCGAACAGTTCGATTACGCCCTTTCCATCGACCCACATTATAAAAAAGGTTACATCGACATCGCCACGGCTTACAATGAACTGGATAAATTCAAGGAAACCATTGAGATTGTTGAGGAAGCCAAACGTTATAATGCTGAGTCGGCACTGCTGCTATGTCTTTACGGTGAGGCGCACGCAAAACTCGGCGACAATGAATCGGCGCTGAAGATTTACCAGAAAGCCATGAAGCTCGACGACAAGATTCCGGAAGCGTATGCAGGCATAGGATTCGTGCTCAGCGACGAAGGCAACCCGCAGTCGGCGATAAAATTCCTAAAACACGCGCACACGCTGTCGCCGTACAACACCGACTACATGTACGTGCTTATCGAGGAATACAACAAAATCGAGGAATACGACAACGCGTTGAAGTTTGTGAACGAGATTCTGGATCTGAACCCATACGACGAGAACGTTTACATCTCGATGATGGAATGCTACGTGATGAAAGACGACCCGGAGAACGCAATGGAGTCGCTGGAACGTGGCTTGAGAATACTCCCGAACAACGCGGCGCTGCTCTATCGCAAGGCGTTCCTCTATTTCGCGCAGGAAAAAGACGAGTCGGGCTTGCTGACACTTGAGATGGCGCTGAATTCAGACTACGACGGACATATCGAGTTCCTGAATTTCGATGCTGAAAACCTCACAAGCAACCCAAACATCATGGATTTGATTGAAGAATACAGGATTAAAAACAGAAAATAGCTCATAAATCATTATGAATCAATTTGTTAGCAACTTTTTAAAAGGCATGGGAATTGGCACAGCCAATGTGATACCGGGAGTTTCAGGTGGCACGATAGCCTTGCTTACCGGCATATTCGAGAGACTGATAAACTGTCTTAAATCATTCAATATCACCGCGTTACAGCTGTTTTTCAAAGGCAAATTCAAAGAATTGGTCAAACATACAGATTTATGGTTTTTGTTGTCGGTAGGCCTCGGCGTGATTGCCGCAATCTTCACCACAGCAAGGATTTTCGACTATCTTTTCAAGCATTATCCGGTATATCTCTGGTCGTTTTTCTTTGGAATGATTCTCACCTCGATATATTTTGTCGGGAAAACCATCGACAAATGGAATTGGCAAGTTATTCTCTCATTTTTGCTCGGAACAGGCATCGCGGTGTTCATCGCTTTTGTCAAGCCGGCAACGGAAAACAGCAGTTTCATTTACCTTATTATATGTGGAGCGATAGCCACCTGCTCGATGATTTTACCGGGCTTGTCGGGCTCATTCATCCTAATCATCATGGGCAACTACCAGCTGGTGATGATAGATTCTGTCAATAAACTCGACTTGCACATCCTCCTGCCGGTTGTTATCGGAGCAGTCGTCGGACTTGTAGCGTTCTCGCATTTCCTTTCTTGGATTTACAAGAACTACAGAAACATCACGATAGCGCTTCTGACAGGTTTCATACTCGGCTCTGCGCCAATCATCTGGCCTTGGAAAAACAGCGTCATTACATATTTCGGCGACAAAGAGAAAGTTATCGGATACGAATATTTCATCCCGAACATGGACATCAAATTCGCCACAGCCATTGTCATCATGCTGATAGGCGCCGCATTGATAATTTTAACAGAGAAAATGGCTGCTAAGAAATGAAAACATTCGGTTTGATCGGTCATCCGTTAAGTCATTCATTTTCAAAGGCTTATTTCGACAATAAATTTAAGAAAGAGCATTTGGACTGCCGTTTCACCAATTTTGACATCGAAAAGCTCGACAAACTCGAAGAGATAATCAAGCAAAACTCTGATTTACAAGGATTTACAATAACACATCCGTATAAAAAAGAGATTTTCCAATATCTTTATTCTGTTGATGCGGATGCCAAGGAAATAGGGGCTGTCAATGTCGTGAAAATCGACGCGAACAGGAAATTACACGGCTTCAATACAGATTACATCGGTTTTCAAGGACTTTTGGAGGAAGCGACAGCAAATCGTAACATTAAAAAAGCCTATATCTGCGGCACTGGCGGCGCATCGGAAGCAGTGAAATTCGTTTTGAAAAATAAAAACATCAAATTCGATATTTTATCCAGGAAAAACGATTCGTACCAGAGATTAAAAACAGCAGGTTTCAACGATAATGAATTGATTGTCAACGCGACACCAGTCGGGATGTATCCCAATTCAGGAGAATCATTGGATTTACCGTATGCGACTGCAAATGAGACAAATGTTTTCATAGATTTGATTTACAATCCGGAGACGACAAAATTTATGGCAGAGGCGAAAAAACACGGAGCCAAGACATACAACGGATTGATAATGTTGCAGTTACAAGCTGAGGCAGCGTGGAAAATCTTAAATAAATAGTAGAGAGAATTATGGATTTTACAAATAAGATATCTCAGGAGTTCGGAGTTACGGCGCGAGTGGCCGAGAATGTGATAAAGTTGCTCAGCGAGGGTGCCACTGTACCTTTCATTGCGCGTTACCGCAAGGAAATGACAAACACGATGAACGAGGAAACCGTGGCGGATGTGAAGAAACGCCTCGAACAACTCGATGAGCTCGAGAAACGCAAGGAGTTTGTGCTGAAATCGATAGCAGAGCAGGAAAAACTGACGCCGGAACTTGAGAAACAGATAAACAATGCCGAGACCCTGCAGGATGTCGAGGACTTGTATCTCCCCTACAAGCCGAAACGCCGCACCAAGGCCGAGATTGCACGTCAGAAAGGCCTTGAACCGTTGGCAAAACTCATCATGTCGCAGAACAACGACGACGTGAACGGCATGGCTAAACGCTTCATTAACAAGGAAAAAGACGTCAACAACGAGGAAGAAGCCTTGAAGGGAGCATGCGACATCATGGCGGAATGGATTTCCGAGAATATCAACGGACGCAACAAGATTCGTAAGATTTACCATAGAGACGGCGTCATATCATCGACATTGGTGAAAGGCAAGGAATCAGAGGCGCAGACTTACAAGCAATATTTCGACTTCAACGAGCCCATCGCGAAGGCTCCGTCACACCGTATCTTAGCGTTGTTCCGTGCTGAAGATGAAGGACTTCTGAAGGTGAAGCTCAGCATCAACGCTGACGACGCGCTCAACGTCCTCGACAGCATCTTTTTGAGAAACGACAACGCTTCCACCGACTTGGTGCAGGACGCCATCGACGACGCCTGGAAACGTCTTTTGGAGCCGTCACTTGAGACCGAGATGCGCGCACTGTACAAGGAAAAAGCCGACGAAGTGGCCGTGAAAGTGTTTGCCGAGAACCTGCGACAGCTTTTGCTTGCCGCGCCATTGGGAAAGAAACGCGTGTTAGCCCTTGACCCAGGCTTCAGAACAGGCTGCAAGGTGGTGATACTCAATGAGTATGGAGCATTGGTGCATAACGAGACCATCTACCCTCACCCACCGCAAAACGAACACGGGAAAGCTGCGGCTAAGATAGCCAATTTAGTGCAGGCATATAAAATCGACGTCATCGCCATAGGCAACGGAACAGCCGGAAGAGAGACAGAGGACTTCGTCAAGAGCATCAGGTTTGACCGTGACATCACTGCGGTGATGGTGAATGAGAGCGGCGCCTCGATATATTCTGCGAGCAAAGTCGCAAGAGAAGAGTTCCCTGACTATGACATCACCGTTCGTGGCGCCGTCAGCATTGGCAGACGCCTCATGGACCCATTGGCGGAGCTCGTGAAGATTGACCCTAAGTCAATCGGCGTAGGACAATACCAGCACGACATTAACCAGAAGATGCTTGGCGACGAGCTTAACTCCGTCGTTGAAAGCTGTGTCAACGCTGTCGGTGTGGAACTCAACTCCGCCAGTGAGCAGCTGCTCTCATATGTGAGCGGCGTGGGACCGCAGTTAGCAAGTTCAATAGTGAAATACAGAAACGAGAACGGAGGTTTCACGAGCCGCAAACAACTGCTCGAGGTGCCACGTCTCGGCTCCAAGGCATACGAACAATGCGCGGGATTTCTCAGGATTCACGGAGCGAAACAGCCTCTCGACGCAAGCGCCGTACATCCGGAAAGCTATCATATCGTTGAGAAGATGGCTAAAAAACTCGGCGTGAATGTCGGCGAACTCATTGGAAACGAAGAACTTATCGCGAAAATAAACCCAAAAGAATTCATTGAAAAAGACTTTGGTATCGAGACGATAAACGACATCATCGACGAGCTCAAGAAACCCGGACGCGACCCGAGAAAATCGTTTGAGGTGTTTGAATTCGACAAAAACATCAGGACAATCAACGATTTAAGACAAGGCATGCAACTCGTCGGAATAGTGACAAACATAACGGCTTTCGGATGTTTCGTGGATATCGGGGTACATCAGGACGGACTCGTGCACATCAGCCAGATGTCGAACAGCTACATCACCGATCCTAACCAAGTGGTGAAACTCAACCAGAAGGTCAAGGTGACAGTCACCGACGTCGACATACCACGAAAACGCATAAGTTTGAGCATGAAATGAAATAAATTCAGAATTAATACGTTATAATTGCATGAAAAAGTACATTCTTCTCGGATTATTCATCATATTCGCAGCATTGACCAACGTTGCGAGAGCCCAGATTTTCCTTGGTGAGGCGTTTGTAGGCTACAACATCTGCCAAGTTGACGGCGACCAGATTATGGGATATTTCAAAAAAGGCGTCAACATCGGTGTCGGCGTCATCACTCCGATTTGGACCAAGGACAATTTCAGCCTTGAGTTGTCGTTGGAGGTGCTTTATAATCAGAAAGGTGCGAAGCAAGGAAAAAAATACAGCGACGGTCAGATTGACTCCATCACCGGCATCACGATTACCGGAGCATATAACCTCAGTTTGAACTATGGCGAGGTCCCAGTCATGCTCTATTTCACCGACAAGAAACTCGTTTCGGCCGGTATAGGCGTCTCCTATGCCCGACTTATGCAGGTGAAAGAATATGAGCACGGCATTGACACTCACGTCACAGCTACGAGTGGCGAGTTCAAACGCGATGAGTTCAACATCCTTGCCGACGTCAAACTCAGGGTTTACAAGAGATTCAAGCTCGGATTCAGATATTCGTATTCTTTGACGCCTATCAGGACAAGGGAGTATTTTAACGTGCAACATGAGTCGTTGGGCACTTTCAAGCAATACAACAACATGTTCACTTTCCGTCTGACCTACGTTTTCAACGAGAAGCTTGAGGATTTGGTTCGCGAGGAATATCGCTACACTGGCGACAATCCGAAGTTCCACGACAGGAAACTTGAGCGTCAGCGCAAGAGAATGGCAAGACAACAAGCCAGAGAGGAACGGAGAAGAAACAGATAAAAATAAAGGGTCGCGTTTGCGACCCTTTTTTATTTTATTCAATCACTGTAACCAGTTTCTTCAGTTCCTTCATAGTCTCAATGTGACCGTCTTTGGTGACGTAGCCGAGGCCAGGAACGAGAAGCTCGATGTTATGACCGGCGTTGAGAAACTCCATCAAGGTGTTCTTTACGCAATATTCTGTCGCTATACCACTGATAACCAAGTCTTTACCGACACATTCCGAAAGCATTCTGCCGTCAGGACCGACTGACTCGAAGCCAGAATACTGCTCCTCGTCAACCTTTGCACCTTTGCGGAAGATGTTTCTTGCCGGGTCAGGACGGTTGGCCGGGTTGATGACGTCGGTGTAGAACGCCTCGTGGATAGCGCCGCCGCGTGTTCCCTGAACGCAGTGAACAGGCCAGATGCCGCCGTTTTCAGCGAAAGAGCTGTGGTTTGCCGGATGATAGTCGGTGATATATATAACCTTCTCCTCCGGATGTGCATTGATGTATTTCACGACCTCGTGCACAGCGTTTTCAGCGTTGCCGCAAGCCAGAGTGCCGTCGATAAAGTCATAAAGCATGTCGACGACGAGATGTTCAGGAGCGTCGTGGTTTTCCTCAACGAAGCTGTAGTTCTTGCCGTAATCGAGATGCTGCTTCAAGAAGTCGCATGGATAATTAACCTGATAATCAACAACTTTACCGCCTTTCATAACAGGAACGATGTCAGGGTTGATGAAGCCGCCGTATGGTTTCAGTCCGAGAGCTTCGTAACGTGCCTTCACTTCTTTGTGGAGGTCGAGGTCAATCTTCACAGCGTAAGTCTCGATGAGACGTTTGCCTTCTGCGTAGTCGCCTTCCGACTTAACACGCTGAATCTCAGCGAGCAAGTCGCCAAACAAGCCACGGAGTTTCTCATAGTCGTTGATGACGAAGTATGTCTTGCCGTCGCGAACAACTCTCTCGATGACGTTGTCTTTCAGACCTTTCTCATAGCACCACCAGCTGATGAGAGCGCGGTCCTGCATGTGAGCCTCAGTGATGTTCTTGCCGAGTTCGATACGTGCGAGCTGGCTCATGAGACCGTTGCGGATGAAGTCGGCATATTGTGCCTTGTAGCACTCCATGTTAGGAAGGATGCCGAGTTCCACCATCTTAGGATCGGCGCAGTAATACAATCCAAAGAGGTCGGCGCGTGCTTCTTCGAGAGCCGAGCTGTATTCCTTCAGAGCGTTCTGTGGCGTTGTCGGGAGCAGCTGACCTGAGCCGTGACCGAGGCATTCGTGCAAGTCGGTGTGCAAGACATCGGCGATGCTGCTGTATTTCTTGCAGAGGTCGATTTCTTCCTGTGAGTAGGCGAACTCAGCCAAGACGCTCTTCGGTGACTCGTTGGCGGCCTTGTCGTAAGCATCCATCAAGTTGGTGATAGTCACAGACTTGGAGCCGTAGTCCTTACGAATCCAGTCAGCATTCGGCAAGTTGATTCCAATCGGAGGTGCCGGGAAGCAGTCGCCAGCCAATGTCGTGACGATGATGCCTTTCGCGCTCACGCCCTTGCATTCTTTTTTCTTGAAGCGTGAGTCAACAGGTGAGTTATCCTCAAACCACTGAGCGTTGGAGCTGATGATTTCCGAACGTTTTGTAGCTTCCATATCCTTGAAGTCGACGATGGCTTCCCAAGTGGCCTTCATTCCCATCGGGTCGTTATAATCCTCGATGAAGCCGTTCACGAAATCGATTGTAGAGATGGAATCCTGCACCCAGGCAATGTTATATTCGTCCCATTTCTTGAGGCAACCTGTTGTGTAATAATCGATTAAGATATTCGTATATTTACGCTGGCTGTCGTTTTCAGCGACCTCGTTGGCCTTCTTGAGCCAGCAGATAATCTGCTCGATAGCTTTTCCGTAAAGTCCGTCAACTTTATAGACATCTTCGCGAATCTGGCCGTTTTCCTTGACCAGCTTTGAGTTCAAGCCGTAAGAGACAGGCTGTGCATCGTTAGGCTTGCGCTGAGCATCGTAAAATGCCTCGACTTCACCTTTATTAATATTACCTTTGTAGAAATTGACGCATGAATTTTGGATGATGTCTTCTTCCCCACTGCGGCGCATCTTGTACAAATCCTTGTCAAAAATCACCGGTGTGATGAAATTCAGGAAATCCTCAACGCTCTCGCCATCAGCCAAAGGAAGACACTGAACATCAGAGTTTTTCACTAACTGAGCGAAATACTCTTGTGAAATCTCCGGGAACATCTTATCCTCTGCATAATGATGATGGATGCCGTTGCTGAAGAATACGCGTTTTGCATAAACCACAAAGTTCTGATAATCAGCGCATTTCTTATCGCCATCGTAAGAATTCAGAATAGCCTCGAGGGTCTTGCGGACTGTGAGGTTGTACTTGAAATTCTGGTCGGCGAGGATGTCGCGGCCGCATTTGGCAGCTTCGCCAAGATAATAGATGTATTCTTTCTGTTGCAGCGTCAAATCTTCCCAATTCGGGATCTGATAACGCATCACTCTCAGGTCGGCGAACTCGTCGACGAGATACTTGAATTCTTCATTCTGAGCTTTCTTTTCGCTTGGTGCACAAGCAGTTAGAAGCCCTGCAATTCCTAATAACATGACAATTCTCTTCATTATTTTAATTTTAATTAATAATTCCGTAATAAGATTGCAAAATTATCGTTTTTTTTATTACCTTTGCAAAAATTAACAAATTAAAAATTTTAGACATGGAATACACACAACAATCTGGTTTTCAACAAAATAGACCATCAAACAACAAGAAATACGCTCCTGTTATAGTAGCTATTGTGGCAGTTTTGCTGCTTATCATTTTCTGGAACCGCATCTCGGTGACCATTCCTGCGGGTCACGGCGGCGTGCTTTACCGTCTGTTTGGCGGCGGTATCGACACCTCGAAGACATACGAGGAAGGCTTCCATTTCATCGCACCTTGGAACAGCATGACACTTTATGAGGTGCGTCAGCAGGTAGCTGATGAAGAGATGAGCGCACTTTCGTCTAACGGTTTGGAAATCAAGATAGAGTTCTCGACATGGTACCAGCCATTGTGGCAGGAACTCGGTGAGCTTCACGCCACCATCGGCACACAATATCTGACGAGAGCAGTATATCCTGCCATGCGTTCAGCGGCGAGAAGCGTGCTCGGAAGATACACTCCTGAGCAGATTTACTCGACAAAACGTGACGCCATCCAGGAGGAGATTTTCATTGAGACGAAAAACCTTCTCGAAGGCAAACATATCCAGCTCAACCAGGTACTTATCCGTTCGGTCACTCTCCCTCCTACCATCAAGTCGGCTATCGAGAGCAAGCTGAAACAGGAACAGGAAGCTTTGGAATACGAATTCAAGCTCGAAAAGGCATCACAAGAGGCTGAGCGTCAGCGTGTTGAGGCTGAAGGTAAGGCAAGAGCCAACAACATCGTGAGCGCCAGTATCAACGATAAGATTTTGCGTGAGAAAGGCATCGACGCCACATTGAAACTCGCCGAGTCGCCTAACACAAAGATCGTCATCGTGGGCAACAGCAAAGACGGCATGCCGCTGATTTTAGGAGACATCAAATAATGGCCAACAAAGTCAAACAGGTAAGGATCAGCATCAAGAACAAGCGGGCGTCGTTTGAGTATTTCCTCATCGACAGATACACCGCAGGCATCGTCCTTACAGGTACGGAGATAAAAAGCATCCGCGAAGGCAAAGCGAGCTTAGTCGACTCATATTGCACCTTTATCAGGAACGAACTGTTCGTCGTGGGCATGCACATCGCGGAATACGCCTTCGGGACGTATAACAACCATGTGCCAAAACGCGACCGCAAGCTGCTTCTCACTATGAAAGAGCTGCGCAAACTCAAGGCTAAGAGCGCCGAAAAAGGCTTCACCATAGTGCCTATAGAGATGTTCGTCAACGAGAGAGGATTGGCGAAGATGGAGATAGCGCTCGCAAAAGGCAAGCATTTTTATGATAAGAGAGATAGCCTGAAGGAAAAGGATTCTAAAAAAGAAATATTAGCAAATAGCTATTAGCCAGTAGCCATTAGCAAAAATGAATGACAATTAATGGCTAATGGTTAGCCGCTAATGGCTTAATAATAATGAATATGAAAAAAACATTAATTGCTTTTATAATTTTGATTTCGCTACCGATTTTCGGTAACGCCCAGAAAATAAATTGGATGACGTTTCAGGAAGCTGTGAAATTGAACGAAACAGCACCCAAGAAAATATTTATCGACGTCTTCACCGACTGGTGCGGATGGTGCAAGAAAATGGATCAGACGACATTTCAGAACCCTGAAGTCGTGGAATACATGAACGAGAACTACTACGCCGTGAAGCTCGACGCCGAGATGAACGACACCATTGTTTTTGGTGGTTATACCTATGTCAATATGGGTGGCAGAAACGGTCGCAAAGGCACACACCAGCTTGCGGCGGCGCTGCTTCAAGGCAAGATGTCGTATCCTTCCTACGTCCTCATGAGCGAGAAAAACCAACTGATCACCGTCGTTCCGGGCTATCTGGAAGCCAAAGACTTCCTGCCGATATTGAAATATATAGCCGACGACGTGTATTTACTCGAATCATATCAAGATTATCTTAAGAAAATATAATGCGTAAGATTTTAGTCATAACATTATTGTCCATCATCACGATTGCCGTCTCGTGCCGTAAAAACCGTGTGTTTTCTGACAATCCGTCGAAAAACATCAGCTTATCGGCCGACACCATCACATTCGACACCGTCTTCACAAGTATAGGCTCGTCAACAAGAATACTGATGATATACAACAATAATTCGGATAACTTGAAAATCAACTCGATACGACTTGGAGGCGGTTCATCATCGCCATTCAGCATCAACATTGACGGACAATCCGGAACAGTTTTCAACAATAAGGAAATCTACGCAAAAGACAGTCTTTACGTATTCATCAAGGTGACGATAAACCCTACGGATGAAAATGCTCCGTTTTTCCAGGAAGACAGCCTGATTTTCAACACGAACGGCAACGAGAAGATAGCGCACCTCATCGCATACGGACAGAATGTCAACTACATTATCGGCAAAAAAACGATATTAAAAACTATCGGTGACCAAACATATGCATTTAAGAATTGCTATAGCGTCACTGATTCAGCGAACACCGATGTACACTGGACTTCCGACAAACCTTATGTGATCTACAACACAGCATTCATCGACTCTGAGGGTACCCTCACGATAGAACCAGGAACGCATGTCTATTTCCACAAAGGAGCGGGATTGTGGGCTTGGAGCGAGGGGCAGCTCATCGTCAACGGGACAGCCGAAAACCCTGTCGTGTTTCAAGGAGACCGACTTGAGCCGTTTTATGCCGACCAGCCGGGACAATGGGACAGAATATGGCTCATGGAAGCGCGCGAAGGTCACGGGCACATTATCGACCACGCCATCATCAGAAACGGATTCATAGGCCTGCAGGTGCAGAAGATGCTCACCAACAACATGGCGGCTACGTATATCACGAACACGGTCATCGAGAACCACACCGGCATGGGCATCTACGCCAACTGCTACAGCATCGGGATGTCGAATTTGCTGGTGGACAACTGCGGAAGCTACTGCGTGGCACTCACCGGTGGCGGCAACTACCTCTTGACACACAGCACCATAGCAAACTATTGGACCGGCTCCACAAGGAAATCCGAGTCGTTGTTCTTCAACAACTACTACACCGACCCTACCGACGGCGTGACATATGCAATACCTCTCAACTGTGAAATCAACAACAGCATCGTTTACGGCAGTAAACAAGATGAGTTCGGAACAGAATTCTACAACATTCCTGACACAACATACCGCTTCAACAACAGCTTGATTTGCACCACACGTCCATACGACAGTGTTTTGTACAATGCCTGTCTGTTAAACAAAGCGCCGAAATTCATCAACACCTCGGAATTCAATTTCCACCTCGACACCTTGTCACCGGCTATCGGGATAGGTAATCCCGACTATGCTGTAGGACCTCTTAGATTCGACTTGGATGGCGTCGACAGAGGCGACACCCCTGATGCAGGAGCGTATCAATACGTCATTCCCGCACGATAGTATATAAACGCCGTGTCTCGTTGCCGACACAGTCTGTGACGACGATTTCCATCTTGTTACTACCCTTTTTCAGGTGCTCGTCGACATCGTAATACAAAAGGTTATTCTTCGCGTCGTATGCACCGATGACCCATTTCCCGTTAAGGTAAATATCATATTTGTCGATGCCCGACTCATTGTCTTTTATATTGATTTTCAGTTGTTTGCACTTTATAACTTTAGTATTGTTCTTGAAATTCACCGGACTGACCTGAGGTTTCACCTCATCGACGGCAAGAGCGAAAGTGCCTAAACTTCTTATCTTGGCGCACATCATCCCATCAGCCATTTTGCCCCCTTGTGATACAAATTTGCCGTTTTTATCAACCGAAACTACATAAAGCTTGTCAGAATTAGCATATTTTTCAGCCGGACGAAGCTTAATTTCGATATTTTTCTGCACCGGAATATCCTCAGTACCAAGCACATAGGCATAATCAGAGGCGATATTCGGTATTGTGTCAAGCTGACGGGTATAAATATATTCAAATTTATAAAACGCCTTTTCAGGAATTACGGCAGTGAAACCATCGAGACCGACCTCCACTTCATTTTTGCCATCGACACGATAATAGCTTCTACTGTATTGATTACCTGAGAATTCCGTCAAAGGTTTGTCGCCTACCAAAGTGAATTTCACAGTCGATGTGTTGCCGAAATAATCCTTCACCACATATTTCATATCCACCCTGTCGCCCTCTTTCAAGGTAACGCTACCCGACTTCTCGCCATACAACGAAAGAATGTTATACTCGTCGATTTCCGTGCGCACATACCTTATTTTATCATTGATAAACTTCCGATAATCAATCAAACTGTTGACATAACGCGTCTCATCGTAAGAATATTCATCAAATAAAATATTGAATATCAATCTGTTATCAGCAAAAAGTTCGATTGAATAGACGCCGTTCTTATTACTTGATCCGTCAGCCTGGTCGCAAGCCGAGATACCGAAATACACAGTACCATTCACTTTAATTTCTTGATTATCAACAGGTTTAAAAAACGCTTCACGATCTACACCGTTAACCGACGACATTTCAGCAGGATAAACCGCAAAACCGTTGATGATAGGCTTGATTTTGTCATTCACTTTGAAGCCGAACAGATAAGGATTCACAGGATGCTGGTTGGCGTCACGAAGCTCATAATGCAGATGCGGACCACCCGAGCTGCCGCTGTTGCCGCTCAAGCCCAGAACATCACCGGTCTTCACAGGAATCTCGTCTTTCTCAAGAAAGAGGTTCTGCCTGAACGACTTGCTTGCAAACTGCTTGCCACGCACATATTTCCTAATTTTGTCGTTGAAACTGTCGAGATGCGCGTAAACCGACATAAACCCATCATTATGAGTGACATACACCACGTTGCCGTAGCCGTAAGGCGACACCCCGATGCGGCTCACATAGCCATCGGCGACAGCATAAACACGATAGCCGGTCTTGCCGTTAGTCTTGATATCGACACCGGCATGAAAGGCGTTGTTTCTAAGCTCGCCAAAAGTCGCGGAAAGATAAATCGGAATCTTGACAGGATAAGGATAAACAGGATAATTTTTCTTATCTTGAGCGCATAAAATATTGGAAATCAGGAAGATACAAAACAGAAACTTAAATCTCATTTTCAATAAATTTGATTTACAAAGTTACATTATTTTTATTATCTTTGCGAAAAATAATTTTATGTTTTCTAAAAAAGAACTGCCGTTGTGGAAAGTTTTCGTTGCGCGACTCTGTGCAATGCTTATGCTGCTTGCTTTCAGCAGATGGCTCCTTTACATCTTCAACAGCGGCAACTTCCCGAATCTGAGCACAGGACAGCAATTCAGGCTGTTTTTCATCGGGATGCGGTTCGACATCTGGACGCTCATCATCGCCAACCTGCCGTTTTTGGTGTTTTACGGCATACCTTTAGAGCTGAAATACAACAAGATTTATTGCAAAGTCGTTGACACTCTGTTTGTTATAACAAACTCCACAGCCATTTTACTGAACCTCATCGATGTTATTTATTACCGTTATATCGACAAGCGCATGACCTCGGAACTCTTCGGCTTCGCGAAACATACCGACGACAACCAAGGCAGCCTGATAACGCAATTCATCGTTGATTTCTGGTTCATCGGCGTGATTTTCGCCATTTTCCTTGTTTTAATCATCATTATCACAAGAAAAACACATGTAAAACCCGTTGTAATAACCAACAGAACACGCTGGTACTCAATGCATTCGCTGGTGTTTTTAGGTCTTGTCGCCGCTTCAATAATCGGAATCAGAGGCGGACTGCAAAACAAGCCGATAAGCATCATCACAGCGGCGAATTACACCCAGACGCAGAACATCCCGTTGGTGCTGAACACTCCGTTCACTATCGGACGCGGCACTTCGGGCTCGGTGTTGAAGCCTCTGCATTTCTACGATGAGAAGGAACTTGAGCAGCTCTACTCCCCTATCCAAAAAGACCTAAAAATCAACCGTTTCATCGAAGGAGACGCCCAAAATTACAACATTTTCATCATCATTTTGGAGAGTCACGGACAGGAGATGGTGCAGTTTTACAACCGCCAACGTGAGTTCTCGCTCACCCCGTTCCTCGACTCGCTCCTCTCGCAGAGCCTCGTCTTCAACGGCATGGCCAATGGCCGACAGTCGATAGAGGCGCTCACATCCACGCTATCCGGCCTGCCCTCGCTGATGTCGAAAGATTATGTGGAGTCACGTTACGCGGCAAACCGTCTCGACGGCATCGGAAGCATACTGAAAAAACACGGATATTCGACAGCGTTCTTCCACGGCGGCAACAACGGCACCATGAACTTCAACGCCTCCGCCACCGCCGCCGGCTTCGACAGCTACTACGGGCGCAACGAATATGGTAATGACGACGATTTCGACGGCACATGGGGCATCTCCGACATGCCGTTCCTGCAATACACAGCACGCAAAGTCAACGAGATGAAGAAACCTTTTGCAGCCGGCGTATTCACTCTGTCGTCACATCATCCGTTCAAGCTCCCGAAAGGCTACGAGTTGCCTGATGGCGACTATCAAACCGACTTTGAGAAGACTGTACGCTACACCGACGACGCCATGCGCAAATTCTTCGAGACGATGCAGACTTACAGCTGGTTTGACAGCACCATCTTCGTCATCATGGGCGACCACGTGAACCCCGAACACCGCTACGAAAACTATCTCAACGGCTACGGACAATATCAGATTGTGACGGCGTTTTATGCGCCGAGCATCATCAAGCCGTTGAACACCAATATCATGGCGCAACAAACCGACATCGGGATAAGCCTGATTGCCGCTCTTGGTCACAACGACACCGTATTCAGCTTCGGCAGAAATGTGTTCGACAGCCTGCAAGAGCCTTGTTTTGTGAGCTATCTAAACAATATCTACCAGTATTCCGACGGCAATCACATGCTTCAGTCTGACGGTCAGAACATCACTGCGGTTTTCGATATCAACGACGACCCTTGCCTGACGGAAAACCTGTATCAAACAGGTGAAAACGAGGCTTGGGATGAGCTCAACAACAAATTCAGGATGCGGCTGCAGCAATACACTAACAGAATGATTAACAACAAGTTATACATAAAATGAAAGAAAAGATATTGTTTATTGTCAACCCGATTTCCGGTCATCACGACAAGTCGAAATTCCCGTCGATTGTCGAGAAACTGATTGACAAGGACAAATACGATTATACCATCACACTCACAGAATATGGCGGTCACGCTGTGGAGCTGACAAAGCAAGCCATTGATAATCAGTATGATATCATAGTGGCTGTGGGTGGTGACGGCACCATCAACGAGGTGGCGACAACAATGATTGGGGCAAGTCAGACCTTCGCCATCGTGCCTTACGGCTCAGGCAACGGACTCGCGCGTCATCTGCATCTGCCCTTGAAGCCCGACAAAGTCATCACCGAGGTAATTAATAAAGGTGTAAAATCGAAAATCGACACCGCCGCCATGAACGGAGTGCCTTATATCAGCCTCGCCGGCGTGGGTTTCGACGCCATCATCGCCGATTTCTTTGCCCAAGACCCTCACAGAGGCATCAAGACATACGTGAAACTCGTCACCAAGGAATACCTGCATTTCCAACCTAAGAAATACCATCTCATCCTTGACGGAAAAGAGGAAATCGACTGCGAGCCGTTTTTCATCTCGTTTGCCAACAGCAACCAGTTCGGCTCCAACGCGGTAGTCTCCCCCACCGCCTCGCTCAACGACGGACTTCTCGACGTATGCATCTTCAAAAAGCCCAACATGCTGCAAGTGCCATACGTAGCTACACGCCTGCTGACAAAAAAAATCGACAGGACTCATTTCGTCGACATACATAAAGCACAAAAAATCCAAGTCATCAGAGAAAATGACGAAATCGCCAACATCGACGGAGAGGCTGTTATGATGCCGAAAGATATCACCGTAGAAATCAACCCACTAAGCTTGAATATATTATTACCAAACGTATAACATCATGATTACCAAGTATTTAACATTTTTAGAAAAACTATTCCTTGACTTACGTTTTGAGCCAATCACATCAAGAAACATCTCGCAAGGTATCGGAATCTTCACATTGTTTGTGGTCTCATTCCTCCTCTACTTCTTAATGAAACAGTTTTTGCTGAAAGTTGTCGACAAGTGGATTCGCAAAAGCAAAACTAAATACGACGATTATTTCCTCGGCCGCAAATTGGAAGGAAGACTCTCCATGCTTATTCCTATCTATTTGATAAAGGCCTTCTTATACGATTTCGCACCGGATTTGGACACGGTAAATTCATTTATCATCGTTTGGACAAGAGTCGGTGAAGTAATCACATACACAGGAATTATATTATCCATAGTCGATTCATTGTCAGATATTTACTCATCGTTCAGCGTATCAAAGCACAAACCGATAAAAGGTGTCATTCAAGTTATCAAGATAATAATGATAATAGTCTGCGTCCTTTTGGTCATCGCGGTTTTGACGAACAGAAATCTGAGTAACATTTTCATCGGACTCGGTACACTTTCCGCCGTGCTGATGTTGGTTTTCAAAGATCCTATCCTCGGCTTCGTAGGTGGCATCCAGCTGACTACCAACGACATGATTCGTATCGGCGACTGGATTGTGAAGGGCAATGCCGACGGTAACGTCATCGATGTGGGACTAACCACCGTGAAAGTTCAGAACTGGGACAACACCATCTCGACAATCCCGACATATTCACTTATTTCCGACCCGTTCATCAACTGGAGAGGCATGACAGAGTCAGGAGGCCGAAGAATAGCGCGTGCCATCGTCATCGATGCCGACACCGTGAAATTCTGCACGCCTGAGATGCTTGAAAGATACAAGAAATTCCAACTTGTGACGGATTATATCACCAAGAAAGAATCAGAGATAACTGAATACAACAAACAGAACAACGTCGACACATCCAACCTCGTCAACGGACGCCGTCAGACCAACCTTGGAATCTTCAGGGCATATCTCACCGCATATCTGAAGCAAAACCAGAACATAAACCACGACATGACCATGATGGTGCGCCAGAAACCGCCAACAGAGTTCGGTATCCCGATGGAAGTGTACTGCTTCAGCAAAATCAAGACATGGGCGGAATACGAAGCTATCCAAGGCGACATCTTCGACCATGTTTACGCAGTGGTGAAACAGTTCGACCTTAAAGTGTATCAGAAGCCTTCATCACATTCATTGAACGAATTGTTGAAGAAAATGAACTAAATTCACGACAATCTCGCAATCAAATCATCCCGGTAGCTTTCCCCTATCGGGATTTTGTTTCCCGCCACGGTCACAGTGGTCTTGTTTATATCCTCGATATAATGCAGCGACACGATAAACGACTTGTGCACACGCGCGAATTTGTCGGCAGGAAGCGTGTCTTCCAAGTTTTTCAATGAAAACAGAGCTGTGATACGCTTCGATTGCGTGTGAAACGTAACATATTCGCGCTGACCTTCTATATAAAGCAAGTCGTCATAATTTATCTTGTAAAGCTTGTAGTCAGCCTTAACCATGATGTAATCAGGAGCTTTGCCGGTAGCGTTCTCACCCAATGACACATGCTCAATAGCTTTGTTTATCGCCTGAAGGAAACGCAAAAAATCGAACGGCTTTAAGAGATAATCGACAACACCGAGTGCGAAAGCGTCGACAGCATAGTCGGAATATGCCGTGGTAAGAATCGTAGCCGGCTGATTGTCAATGGTTTTAAGCAAATCAAGACCTGTCAAGTCAGGCATCTGGATATCAAGAAGAAGTATGTCGATTTTCTCGCGGTGCAGTGTCTCCATAGCTTTAAAGGCATCCGGACAGCAATCGACGAGGTTCAGTGACTCCACCTTTTGGACGTATTCCTGCAGAAGCTTCCGCGCAAGAAACTCGTCATCAACAATCAAAACGTTATATTTCCTCATGATATCACAATTTTATTTCAATAATGGCAATAAATCTGTTGTCGCTGCTCTTCGTCGTAAACGAATAATTCTTACCGTATTGCAGCGACAGTCTTTTCTCCACGTTCGACAGTCCTATTCCGCTTCCTGATTTGCGTGAGCTGGCTATCATGGTGTTGCTTATCGGCTTGATTGAATTCTCAACGGCAAATCTGATGAGTTTGTCATCCTGTTGCAACGAAAAATGGATGAAACCGTCCGGATCGCTCTCGATTCTCGAATATTTGAAGCTGTTTTCAACGAGCGGCTGGAAAAGCATAGGCGGCAACATGACATTGTAATTCATCACGTTCTTCTCAAAAGTGACGTCTCTATGCTCTTCATGCTTCATCAGCTGAAAATCGATATAGCTGTCGATGAAATGCATTTCCTTCTCAAGCGGAATCGTATCTGCCTGACAATCAACCACAACATAACGAAGCATCTCAGAAAGCTTCAACACACTGTCGGGAGCCTTCTCATCGTGAATATAAACCAAAGAATAAATGTTATTCAAGGCATTGAACAAAAAATGAGGGTTAATCTGCGATTGCAGGTAGCGCAGCTCCATTTTGAGGCTCTCCATCTTCAGCTCATCAGCAAGTTTCTGGTTTTCCTTCTCACTTCTCTGAAGATATGTGATAGTCGAGACAGCCGCCACTATCATAAACACCATCATCCTGATGATATAAAGGACAACAATGTTAGTCTCTTTCATCGCAGGAGTAAAGCCAGGCGACAGATTTTTCATAAAATCCAAAGTCTGATATTGGACTTGCAGAAAAAACGCCGCGACAAGTCCGACGAAAATGATATTCAGCAGATAATAAGCCAAATGATGCCCTTTTACGAGCAATTTCTTCACAAAAACGCGAGTTTCAACTATGCTCACAAGCATCATGAAACCGGTGATAAGCGAGGCGTGAGTGATGGCGAGCAGAAAGCTTTCCCTGAGAAATGACATGAAAAACAGCAGAAATATCGTCACCCATACTATGACGATATGGTTTTTACCGGAGTTTTTCGACAATATTTCCCTGAATATTTTCATCTCTCACTTTTTGTTCCAGAAAGCTGGAGTGAAAATGAGCAGTACTGTGTAAATCTCGAGACGTCCGACGAGCATGAGGAACGACATCACCCATTTTGCCATGACGGATAGGTCGGAGAATGTTGTAGCCGGACCTGTTGACTTATAACCAGGTCCCATATTGCTGAGCGATGTGATGGTGTTGAATACACTTTCTTCGAAGTTGCATCCGCTTATCGACAGCACGATTACGCTCACGATGCAGATTATAACGTAGAAAAACAGGAAATTCAGTGTTCTGAGAAGGATATCGTTTGACACCACCTCTCTTGATATTTGCACTGTAAACACCGCGCTCGGATGCAAGAACTGCTTGATAGTGATGCGGATCGACTTGAGGCACACCATCCAGCGTATGACTTTGATGCCGCCCGATGTTGAACCGGCACATGAGCCGCTGAGCATCATCAACAAAGTCGGGAAAAGGAACATGCCGCCCCATAAGGTGTAGTCGTAATACGAGCCCTGAAATCCCGTTGATGAGATGATTGTCACCACATGGAACAAGGCAGCCCTGAAACGCGACTCAAACGTAGGCTCCGGATAAGCGCTGGTGTCGGTTGCTATTTTAGAGACGTTCGGCGCATAGTAGAACAAAGCAGTCACTACCGCCACCATGATAACAACGATAATGAGGAACCAACGCAACTCTTCATTTTTGGCAACATTCTTAAAATCACCTCTCAAAAGGAAATAATACAAGGAGAAGTTTATTCCTGAAAAAATCATGAAGATTGAACAGGTATACTCAATATAGTCTGAATTAAAATATCCGATGCTCGACTGATGTGTGCTGAAACCGCCGCTCGACATAGTGGTGAGAGCGTGACATACGGCGTCGTAAAGATTCATTGGTCCAGCCCAATAAATTAGTGCGCAGCATATCGTGAGAAACATGTAAATAAGCCACAGATGACGTGCCGTGACAGCCATCTTAGGATGTAGCTTCTTCACGCTGAGACCCGACATCTCCGCGGCATATAATGTCGTTTTGTTGGAGCCCTTATTCAACGCAGGAATGATAGCCAGAAAGAGCACGATGATACCCAAACCGCCAAGCCACTGCGTCATGCTTCGCCAGAATAAAATTCCATGCGGCTGAGAATCAATATTGTTCATTATCGTCGCACCAGTGGTGGTGAAACCCGACATCGACTCAAAGAAGGCGTCCGCGACATTGTCGATGGACCCGGTGAAGATAAACGGGAGCATGCCGAACACAGCGAAGAGCACCCATGCCACCGTGACAAGGATAAACGAGTCCTTCATCGTCAGGTTGTTAATCTCCTTGATTCTGTCGTCTCCCCTACGGGCACGCTCACGGCCTGCCGAAAGAAGGATGAAACCGAAAATTCCGGTAATCATAGTGGCTGAAAGCAACGACACCACGTCTTTCTCGCCGTAATGCACATTATAATATAGCGCCACCATCGAGGCCACAAACATGAAAAACGCCTCAACAAGAATAAAAACACCATATATCTTCGCTTTCATACCTTACATTTGTATAAACTGCAAAGATATATATTTTTTTTAAATGTGTAAAAAATTTCACTACCTTTGCAAAAAATTAGTGATTATCATGGAACTAAACACTTCTTATTGCTCCGACAAGTATCAGTATACGATGGGCAAGTCGTTCTACGACAATGGGATGAAGGATAAACGCGCTGTTTTCAACCTCTTCTACCGCAAGGCTCCGGATACCAACAACTGGGCTGTGGTGAGTGGCGTGCGTGAGGTGCTGAAGATGGTGGAAGGCCTCGGAAAAGCTGACGAGAGCTTCTTCGAGCAGTTCCTGCCTGGCGAGGAATACGCCGAGGTGCGCAAATATTTCGCCAAGATGAAGTTCACCGGCAACATCTACGCCATGCGCGAGGGCGAGATAGCATTCCCGAAAGAGCCGATTATCACTATCGAAGGCCCGATTATCGAGGCACAAGTCTTAGAAACTCCCATGCTTTGCATCATGAACCATCAGATGGCGGTGGCGACAAAGGCGTCGCGCGTGACACGCAGCACCACCAAGCCTATCAGCGAGTTCGGAAGCCGTCGCGCTCACGGTCCGTGGGCTGCCATCTACGGCGGAAAAGCGGCGGTCATCGGAGGATGCCAGAACACCTCCAACATCGTCACGGGAGCAGAGTTCGGATTCCCGGCATCAGGAACGATGGCGCATAGCTACGTCACATCGTTCGGCCCAACAGTGAAAGGCGAATACGAAGCGTTCGACAAATATATCAAGACACACAAAAACGAGGTGCTGATACTCCTCGTCGACACATACGACACCTTGAGATGCGGCGTCAAAAACGCTATCAAGGCATTCAAAGCCAACGGGATAGACGATTCTTATAAATTCGGCTACGGCATACGTCTCGACAGCGGCGACCTCACCTATCTCTCGGTGAAAGCACGTGCAATGCTTGATGAGGCAGGTTTGAAAAACTGTAAGATTTTCGCCACCAACGCGTTAGACGAATACCTCATCACCGAACTGGAACGTCAAGGATGCATGGTCGACAGCTACGGCGTGGGCGACGCCATCGCTACAAGCAAGCACAACCCTTGTTTCGGCAACGTCTACAAGCTCGTGCAGGTCGACGACATGCCGGTTCTGAAACGTTCGGAAGAAAGCAGCAAGCTCATCAATCCCGGTTTCCAGATCACATATCGTATCATCAGAAACAACAAATTCAAGATGGACGTCACTTGTCTGAGAGGCGACAAACTCTCGCAAGCCATTGAGAATCATGAGAATATCACTTTACGTGACGAGATTGACCATCTGAAAACGACCACCTTCCCTGCCGGAAAATACGAATATCGCATATTGCAGCCGCAGGTGATGAAAGACGGCAAGGTAATCCTCGAGGATATCCCGATTATGGAGAAGCGAGCCTATTATCTCGACAACCTCTCTCACCTGGACGACACCGAGAAACGTCTCATCAATCCGCACTACTACAAATGCGACATTTCCGACGACCTTTACGATTTGAAGGAAAGATTGATTGAGAATATCGTGAAAGAGATTGAGGAATTTGAAAACGAAGAGTAAATACGATGGACGAAATTATCAACGAGCACAACAAGAAGGAATATCCGCCGATGCACACTGCGGAGCACATCCTTAACGGCACCATGGTGAAGATGTGGGGCTGCAAACGCTCATGCAAATCGCATGTCGAGCGCGAGAAATCCAAACTCGACTATGTGTTTCCCCGTGCGTTGACACCCGAAGAGATAAAATCCATCGAAGACCGCGTTAACGAGGTGATACAGAGCGACTTACCTATCACCATCGAATATGCTACCCAGGAAGAAGTGAAGAACCGTTTCGACATGGAGCGCCTTCCAGACAACGCCACCGACACCGTCCGCATCGTGAAAGTCGGCGACTACGACGAATGCCTATGCGCCGGCGACCACGTGCAGCACACTGGAGAGATCGGGACATTCAGGATTACAAGCTCAAGATACCAAGACGGGATGTTGAGGCTGGTGTTCAGGTTGGGATAAGAATTAATCTTGTTTCTTACCATATTTTGCTTGCTCTTCTGCCGCCATTAATGGCGTTGTTTCCTCATTTTCAGGATACGTCACGATTTCAAAAAGATATTCAGGAGCAAATCCTATCTCATTGTTCCAATCTACAGTGAAAGGGTCTAATTTAAACGATCGGAAATAGTCTTTATCCTGCAATTTCTTGCAAATCCCTTTTTGCATCAAAGGAACAAAATCGACTACCCTAACCGCGCCGTTATTGAAAGTAAGGCAAAGCTTGTAATCTTCAATATATTCAGCGGCTGTAACAGCGATTCCATAGAATCTTGAGATTTCTGGCATAATTTTAAACTTTTAAAACTATCCAAAAGTACAATTAATTTTCAGACTTGCAGCCAGAAGGCTGATTTTTTTGTAAATTATTTGAATAAAATATTTTTGTATCTTTGCATCACGTAAAACAAAGACTGAAATTGAGAGACCTTGTGCATTAATTGGCATAATCACAGTTTCATGTTTTTGTTTTCAAAAATTGATTTTGTAACTAAATATTTTTGAAACATGGAGACAGGAGAATTTGGTCCAATTTACAGACAGTTTGAGAAGAAGCCTAAAGAGGCGATATTGTTTCTTAAGGAAAAGAAAAATGGAGAATGCATCAACGCTTTATGTGGAGATAAATTTATGCTAATTATAAAAACCAAATGGAATGACAAAAACAAACGGTTTGTTATGACAGCATTTGACTTAAGACCAATGTCAAGAAAAAATCCGAAACGAGCAGAAAAGGCACGAAAAAAGGGGATTTGATTCCCCTCTTTATTTCTAATCCGCTACCGTCATAAGGGCGAGCGTTGAATCGGTTTTACTGGCAGGCCTGTTCCCTGCCAAACGGATTAGTATTTCTTCGTTACCCACGTTGTATGGCGAAACGACACTGCAAAAATACAAAAGTTTTTATAATTTGAGCAAAAAAATTGTACTTCAAGACATTTTCACCCTGATGAGCTGGTTTTTCTAGCGCCAGCTAAAGTTCTTATAATGTACCCATTAATTGAGACTGCAAATATAGTGAATTAAAGTGAAACATCAAGCAGCTTCATGGGTACGGATTAATAATTTGTTGTTTTCGTATTTGCGCTCTGGGATTTCGTTGTCAATGCCCTGATGGTGCCGTTCAGTGTTGTAATACTGCATGAACTTCTCAATTCCCTTCCGCAACTCAATGGCGTTATCACAAGGATTCAGGTAGATGTACTCGCGTTTGATGGTACGCCAGAAGCGCTCAATCCAGATGTTGTCCTTCGCGCGTCCGCGACCATCCATGCTGAAGAACCTGTCCATCTTCTTTATCGCTTCTTCGTTTTCTGGTCTTTCGCCCTTAGGCTTGTAGTAAATGGCGTTGATGCTGACGCCCAACAGCTTGCATTGCTTCCGTATGCTTAGGCCTTTCCGCCCTTTTTGCACAAGCGTCCTCTTCTTCCTCATGTCAGGCCTAAACGCTTGCAGGCATCCTCGAAAAAATCCCGCTCGATGGTCAGCTCGCCGACCTTCTCCCGCAACTTCCTTATCGCCTTCTCGTCCTCCTCGCTCTTCTCGTCTCCCTTGCCACCGAATGCCTTCTCCATGTTCCTTATCGCCTCCTGCTTCCACTGTGTTATCTGGTTGGGGCTCACCTCGAACTCCTTCGACAGCTCGGCCAGCGTCTTTTGCTCCCTTATCGCGGCCAAGGCAACCATGGCCTTGAATTTGTTTGTGAATTTCCTTCGTTTTGTCGTCATTTTCCCTAACGTTTTTTATCCCCTGCAAAACTACTCATTTTTCACATTAACTCATGCCCTCAATTTTGGGGTACATTATAATTACAACTTTTTTCCGAAAAAGTCAACAATTTTATCATAAAAAAAGACGTCACAAAATTATTGCAACGTCTCCTCTAAAGCCTAATGGCTATTGGCTAATACCTAATGGCTCATATCTGTTTCAGCAGGTTCACCATCTCGATTGCGGTTGTCACTGCATCGTAGCCTTTGTTTCCTGCTTTTGAACCGGCTCTTTCAACGGCCTGTTCGATGCTGTCGGTGGTGAGAACACCAAAGATTACCGGCACTTCGGTCTGGAGACCTACTGTAGCGATGCCTTTTGTTGCCTCGTTAGCAACCATGTCGAAATGTGGTGTTGCGCCACGGATGACAGCGCCCAAGCACACGACGGCGTCGTATTTCTTGCTTGCAGCCATCTTCTTCGCCACGAGCGGAATCTCGAAAGCGCCCGGAACCCAAGCCACGTCGATGTTTTTCTCGTCGCCACCGTGACGTTTGAAAGCGTCGATGGCACCACCCAACAGCTTGTTGGTGATAATCTCGTTGAAACGGCCAGCAACGATAGCGATTTTCTGGCCTTCTGCTAATAATTTTCCTTCTAAAATGTTCATGTTTATTTAATTTAAAGATTTAATATTCAAAATTTAAAATTAACTTCTAACTACTCACTTCTAACTCCTAACTCTTTCACATGAAGCATGTGCCCCATCTTTTTATACTTTGTATATAAATAGAATGCGTCTTTTTCGTTACAGGTCATCTCAATAGGCTCACGACCTACGATTTCGATGCCGTATCCTTCCAAACCGCTGATTTTCATCGGGTTATTGGTCATCACGATGATTTTTTTAGCACCTAAATCCGCTAAAATCTCAGCGCCAGTGCCGTAATCTCGTAAATCTGCAGCGAAACCGAGTGCAAGGTTAGCCTCTACGGTGTCCATTCCCTTGTCCTGCAAGGTATATGCTTTCAGCTTGTTAATCAAGCCGATGCCACGGCCTTCCTGACGGAGATAGAGCAACACTCCCCTGCCCTTCGCCTCGATACGGCGCATCGCCTCCTGCAGCTGCTCGCCACAGTCGCAACGCATAGAGCCGAAAGCGTCGCCGGTCAAGCATTCTGAGTGCACACGGCATAAAACCGGTTCATTGGTGCTCAAATCGCCTTTCACCAGCGCCACATGATGCTCGCCAGTGATCTTATCGACGTAGCCTATAGCCTTGAAAGTGCCGTATTTTGTCGGAAGTTCGGCTTCAGTAACACGTTCAACCAAAACTTCTGTCTTGCGGCGGTATTTTATCAACTCTGCTATCGAAGTAATTATCAAGTTGTTAGCCTTCGCAAACTGAATCAGCTCAGTGGTTCGCATCATGGTGCCGTCTTCGCGCATGATTTCGCAGCAGAGACCGCATTCCTTCAATCCTGCAAGGCGCATCAAATCGACGGTAGCCTCTGTGTGACCGCCACGTTTCAAAACTCCACCCTGACGTGCCTCGAGCGGGAACATGTGTCCCGGACGACGGAAATCCTCAGGACGCGCTCCATCTTCAACGACTTTCATAGCGGTAATGGAGCGTTCCACCGCCGAAATGCCTGTTGTGGTGTCTCTATAATCGATTGAAACAGTAAACGCAGTGCAGTGATTGTCGGTATTTTCAGTTACCATCTGGTTGAGTTTCAATCGTTTGCATATCTCCGAACTCATCGGCATGCAAATCAAGCCTTTGCCGTATGACGCCATAAAATTCACGTTCTCAACGGTCGCAAACTCAGCCGCACAAATCAAATCGCCTTCATTCTCGCGGTCAGGGTCATCGACAACGATGATCATCTTACCTGCGCGAAGGTCTTCCAAAGCTTCCTCAATAGTGTTAAAATCTTTGTTCATCTATATTAAAAATTATTGTCTTTCAATAAGTTAAGTAATCGTTCATCATTTCTTGCGGTGATATTTCCCACAAATTTCTCGATATATTTCCCGACGATGTCGTTCTCCAAATTCACGGTGTCGCCGATTTCTTTCTTGGTCAATGTCGTCTCGTCTTGAGTGTGCTGGATGATGGAAACGCCGAAGTCGAAACTGCTTACATCAGTGACTGTCAACGAAATACCGTCTATTGTGATGGAGCCTTTTTCAACGATATATTTCAAAATCTCAGGTCTCGTCTCAATTTTCACTCGTATCGCCTTGTCGTCACGAGTCATTTTTGAGATAACTCCGATACCGTCAATATGTCCCGAAACTATATGTCCGCCGAAACGACCATTAGCTGGCATCGCACGTTCACAGTTCACTAAATCATTGATTCTCAAATCTTTGAAATTGGTACGATTCATCGTTTCAGGCATCACATCGGCAGTATAAGAGCCATTATCAAAGGTCGTAACCGTCAGGCAGACGCCGTTTGTGCAGATGCTGTCGCCTATATGGATGTCATCCAGAATCTTCTGCACCGCGATTGTCAGCCTGATGCTGTTGGCATGCCTCGTTATCGCCTTCACCTTTCCAATTTCTTCAATTATTCCCGTGAACATATCTTTCCTTTTATTAAAATATCTCCGTTAATATTCTGAATATCAATATTTTGCAGATTTATCGCCGCGCTCATTTTGTCGATTCCTTTGCCGGAAACAGGAGTCTTGGCGCCTTCTCCGCCGATGATTTTCGGTGCTATGAACGTCCAGACCTCATCAACGCAACCGGCCTCAAGGAATGCGGCATTAAGTGTTCCGCCGCCTTCAAGTAGAAGAGAGTCAATGCCCATGGAACCTAATTTGATCATCAAATCGTTGATATCAACATGATTGTTAATTGATTTACATTCAAGAACTTCAACCCCAGTCATTTCGAGCGACCGTAAGGAGTCGAGAAATCTCCTGCAATTGAATGAGATTTCTCCATTCCGCTCCGCTTCAGTCGAAATGACGGTTGTAGCAACAATAGTTCTGTATTCCCTCGCTGTCTTAACCAACTGAGAATCAACAGGAATTCTTAAATTTGAATCGACAACGATTCTAACAGGCTGACGATGATTCCCTTCCAATCGGCAGGTCAGCATCGGGTCGTCTGCGAGCACCGTGCCAATTCCAACGATAACGCCAGCCAATTCGCTTCTCAATTCATGAACCATCTTACGTGATTCCTCATTCGTCACCCACTTCGAATCGCCTGTATGCGCTGCTATTTTGCCGTCGAGGGTCATCGCGGTCTTCATGATGACGTATGGTTTCTTGGTGGTGATGTATTTCAGGAACACCTTGTTCATCTCACGGATCTCGTTTTCGCAAAGTCCGACTTCTACCTCAATGCCGGCTTCTTGCAACATTTTCACGCCTTTTCCAGCCACCAACGGGTTCGGGTCAAGGATGCCGACAAAAACTTTTTTGATGCCTTTTTCGATGATTATTTCAGTGCAAGGAGGCGTTTTCCCGTAGTGACAGCATGGTTCAAGTGTTACATAAAGTGAAGTGCCTTTAGTTTTTGTATTACAACGTGTTAAAGCATTACGTTCTGCGTGATATTCACCATATTTCTCGTGGTATCCTTCTGCAATTATTGCGCCGTCGTTCACCACCACACAGCCGACTAAAGGATTCGGATGGACGTATCCTCCGCCCTTCTTGGCGAGCTCGATGGCGCGCCGCATTAACTCGATGTCTTTTTCACAATATGACATAAAAAAAGCCCTAAATATACATCAGGGCATCATATTTGAAAAATTTAACCAAACTAAACTTCTCTCATCCGGACTTTAACCGTCGGTTTCGGAATTTCACCGAATCAGTTCCCAAAGGGAAGTCGCGGACTGTCACCGCCGGAAAGGAATTTCACCTTGCCCTGAAGTTTACGCTGCAAAGATACACAATATTTTGATATTGCGTTATATTTTATTGCATTTTTTTAACAAAATGAAGTCGAGTGTGACCATAGCAGCCATCGCCTCAACCATCGGGAGCACTCGAGGCACGACGCATACATCGTGACGTCCTTGTATCTCCAGAGTTGTCGCATTTCCTTGAATATCAACAGTTTGCTGTGGAAACATCACCGAAGGAATCGGCTTGAACGCAACTCTAAAAACTACATCTTCGCCGTTTGTGATGCCGCCTTGCACGCCGCCGGAATGGTTGGTCTTGGTGCGGATTCTTTCGCCGTCAAAGATGAATTCATCATTGCATTCACTGCCTCGCATGCTTGCCGCGTTGAATCCTTCGCCTATCTCAAAGCCCTTTGCAGCATTGATTGTCATCATCGCATGCGCCAACACTGCATTAAATTTCTGAAAAGCTGGCTCTCCGAGGCCCACAGGAACGTTTTTTATGGTTCCCTGAACAATGGCGCCCACTGTGTCTTTCTCTCTCTCCTCGCCTATCTGAATCACATTAGACTGAATTTCAATGTCTTGAGTTGCAAGAATCTGTTTGGCTATAGCACCTGCCACCACACATGGTAACAATGTTCTCGCCGAACCTCTGCCGCCTCCAGCGTAATCTCTGATTCCATACTTCATCTGGTATGTGAAATCAGCATGCGACGGACGGAAAACATTCTTGATATTCTCATAATCAGAAGTTTTCGCGTCTTTGTTGCGAATGAGAAACGCTATCGGAGTGCCAGTGGTCTTGCCTTCAAACAATCCGGAAAGGAATTCAACCTCATCGGGTTCTTTTCTGGCCGACATTGTATTGTCTTGTCCTGGTTTTCTGCGAGATAACTCTCTTTCAATCAATGATTTATCCAACAAAACACCAGCGGGACAGCCGTCGATGACTCCGCCGATAGCTGCCCCGTGTGACTCACCAAATGTAGTCAAGCAAAATGCCGTTCCAAAAGAATTGGAATTCAATTATTGTTCGTTTAAGATTTTAATCTTTGTCTCGAGAACCTTAACGTCGTTCTTGAGTTTCGCAATCTTCTTCTCGTATTCGGCTTTCAGCAAATCTGACTGCTTGCTGTTGGCGAAGAATCCGATGTTGTTCTCCAATGTCGCGATTTCGTCACGAAGTTTCTGAATCTTATTCTGGATGTTCATGCGTTCTCTTCTGACCTTGTCGCGTGAATCCGGATCATCTTTCAGGCCCGAAATCATATTGCGATACTCGTTGGTAGTCAACTCGTTATCGTTGGCGCGCATCTTGTCGAACATTCCGTCGATGAGGCTGCGGTATTCGTTTTGGATGCTGTCTTTGACCTTCATCGGGACATGACCGATTGCCATCCATTCTCTCTGGAATCCACGGATTGCCTCCATATTCTCGTTGCGATCTTTCTTCAACTCGTAAGCCTTGATGCGCTCAATGAGTTCCTGCTTGGCCTTAAGGTTCGCATCTTCCTCTCCCTTGATTCCTGAGAAATGCGAAGCTTTGTTGCCGAAGAACGCGTCGCAGGCGCTGCGGAAACGCTTCCAAATCTTGTCGCTGTGACGTTTAGGCACCGGACCGATAGTCTTCCACTCTTCCTGCAGTTTCTTGATGCGGTCGGTGGTCTTCTTCCACTCTGTAGAATCGACGAGATTTTCAACTTCCACACAGATTTGCAGCTTCTTGTTGTAGTTTTCCATCTGCTGCACCTTGAGCTTGCTGAAAAATTCTTTCTTAGCATCGAAGAATGTGTTCATTGCACCTTTGAAACGGTTCCAGATTTCGTCGCTTTGCTTCTTTGAAACCGGTCCGATTTCTTTCCACATCTTGAACAAATCGTTTACATCGTTCGACTTCTTCTGATATGCATTGATGCTGTTAACAGACTCATTTACAATCTCTTCCATCTTCACGCAGATAGCTTCTTTAGCGTCGTAATTAGCCTTCTGCTCTTCCTCAATCTTGGCGTAATGCTCGCGGCGAATCTGGTTGACCTTGTCAGTTGTGTTTTTGAAACGCTCCCAGATTTCGTCTTTCTTATCCTGCGGCACCGGACCTATCTCCTTCCACTCGTCGTGATATTTCTGGAGGAGTTTGAACGCTTTTGTCAGTGATTTCTCAAGAAGCAGAAGTTCCGCCTTCTCGCAAAGCTCGATTTTGGCCTCAAGATTCTTCTTCAGGTCGAGGTCACGTAACTCTCTGTTAATCTTTACTTTATCGTAAAATTTCTCGATGAGGAAATGATATGTGTTCCAAATATTCGACACCTCATTTGCAGGCACCTGACCGATTTCTTTCCATCTGTCCTGCAACGCGCGGAAGTCGTCGTAAGTCTTTTTCAGAGTCTCCTCAGAATAAATCAAAGCCTTCAATTCCTCAATGATTGCAAGCTTTTGCTGAAGATTGTCGGCCTTCTGACGCTCGAGCTCTTCTTTGTATTTTTCCTTGTTTACCTTGTAGATGTCGAAAGCTGCTTTGAAACGTACCTCAAGTGGGTCGTCTTTATGCTCGTAGCTTTCCTTGTCGCCACCGTCAAGGATAAACTGTTCCATTTCACGGTCACGGTCTTCCTTATTGAGTCTCAAGAAATTAGACTTGATTGCAACGACTTTGTCCTTGATTTTAGCGATGTCCTGATCCTGGACTGTCTCTTCAAGGAGTTCAACGAGTTGTAACTTGTTAAGATTTGAAAAATCAAATTCAAGTTCCTCTTCTTCCTCGTTTTCGTCGGTCAAATCCAATTCATTTTCTTGTGGAATTTCTTCATTCACATCAATTTTCACGTTGATTTTTACAGAACCTGGCAAAATTGTCGGTTTGTTGAGTTTCTCAATAGTCTTGAGTTCGGTAGCGTTCATCTTTTGATAAATATTTGATAATCAATAATTTAATTAAGTTGTTATCAGAATTTTGCATGCGCAAAACACGATATGGGAGTATAAATCTCGCTGCAAAGATAATAAATTTCTCATGAAATTGAATTATTTTGAAAAAATTTTGTAAGTTTGTAAGCTAAAATTTTGGTTATGCTGACATTGGAAGACATTAAGAAAACGATTACGGAACTCATTGAAACTCTTGGAGAAAAGGCTTTGGAAACCATTGCGATGCCGAGTTCAGGCTCGTCGAGACGCTACTTCCGGGTGAAGACTGACAAACGACATCTGATAGGAGCGTATAATATCAACATAGAGGAAAACGACGCTTTTTTCAGTTTTTCCAAGCATTTCAAGGCATGTGGACTTCCCGTTCCCGAGATTTTAGCCATCTCCCCTGATAAAAACGTTTACATTCAGACTGATTTGGGCGACGATACGCTTTTCAATCATGTTGAGAATTGCCTGAAAAACGACAAATTTGATGCTGAAACGATTGAATTATACAAAAAATCGCTTGAAAAACTTGTTGATTTTCAGATAGTCGGTCATAAAGGGCTCGATTATTCCAAGGCGTTCCCCACTCCTGCTTTCGATGAAATGTCGATAATGGATGATTTGAACTATTTCAAATACTGTTTTTTGAAGGAGCAGGAAGAGATTTCATTCAATGAAACTCGTTTAGATGTTGATTTTCAACGACTTGCGAAATACATTTTGGAAGCTCCATCAGAATTCTTCATGTATCGTGATTTCCAGTCGAGAAACATAATGATTGTAGATAACGAACCGTATTTCATTGATTATCAAGGCGGCAGAAAAGGTCCGCTGCAATATGACGTAGTGTCGCTTCTGTATCAAGTGAAAGCGAGAATTCCTGATGATTTGAGAAAGGAACTGATTGATTATTACAAGCAAAAATTATCAAAATCGTGTAGAGATGCACGGCCGTGCCTTTCTACAACGACCGAATTCGACAAATATTTCCCGACTTTTGTGCTTCTCCGGCTCCTTCAGGTGCTTGGAGCTTATGGCTTTAGAGGTCTGATACAGAAGAAGTTACATTTTATGCAGAGCATTCCTTACGCAATCAAGGAATTACTGAAAGTAAACGAACAATGGACGATGCCATTTGAGTTGCCGGAGCTGCAGTCTGTGATTCAGCAACTTAACATTGTTTTACCTAAATACGAAAGCATTGAGCCTGAACGACTTACAATTACGGTAAATAGCTTTTCATACAAAAACGGCGGTGTTCCCTACGACAAGAGCGGCAACGGCGGAGGTTACGTTTTCGACTGCAGGGCATTGCCAAACCCCGGACGTTACGCTGAATACAAGAAAATGACTGGCGAAGACGCTGATGTCATAGAGTTTTTGGAAGACAAGCCTGATGTGCATTACTTCTTGCAAAACGTTCAAATGCTTGTTTTCCAGTCGATTGACAACTATCTTGAGCGCGGTTTCAAGAATCTGCAAATCAACTTCGGATGCACCGGCGGTCAACATCGATCAGTGTTTTTTGCGCAAACGGTCGGTAATATGATTCACGAAAATTATCCTATGGTAAGGGTCGAAATCAATCATTTGGCACAACATATCTCTCATGTTTATGAAGCGAAATAGAAGAACGGCATTTATCCTCGCGGCAGGTCTCGGCACCCGTTTAAAAGAGTTAACAGCTAACACTCCAAAGGCTTTAGTATCAATAAATAAAAAGCCATTACTTAAAGTGTTACTTGAAGAACTTATAAAACAGGATTTCAACCATATTGTAATAAATATTCATCATTTTGGGGAGCAAATCATTGAGTTTTTGAGGACAAATAACTACCCTAATGTTGACATTGAAATCTCTGACGAGAGACCGTTACTGATGGATACTGGTGGTGCCATCTTGCAAGCTCTACCCTATTTCGCGCAAAGCGAGGCAGTGCTCGTTCATAACGTTGATGTGCTGACAGACGTTGACCTGAAAGGTTTTTACGATAATTTCTGCAGAAGTGATGACGCCGCTTGGCTTCTGACACAGGAACGCAACAGCAAACGTAAGTTGGTGTTTGACAATCACGACAATTTCCTCGGGCGATTTAATAATGAGACCGACGAGTATGACGGCGACGGTGCGCTGCCAAATGATTGTAAGTTATTGTCATTCAGCGGAATACATCTCTTCAAGCCGGAATATTTCAAAGATTTTGAAGTAAAGCCATGCTATGTCTTCGGATTATATCAGAAAATAGCTGAGAATCATAGGGTTGCGTCAAAATTGATATATCCCGACTACTGGTTCGATTTGGGTACGCAGGAACAACTGAAAAACGCGGAATTATGGCTTTCATCGAGAAGATAAGTGATTATATTACAAGTCATTACGATTTGACGAAGGAGAACATCACCATTGTTTTCCCGAACAAACGTGCCGCCTTGCAGTTGAGAACCGAGCTTGCAAAGACCATAAAAACCAATTTTTGGGTGCCTCAGATACTCTCCATCCAGCAAGCCATGGAAGAATGGAGCGGCTTGCAACTCATTGATAATATTGAAGTTATCTTTGAACTCATCAAAATGAACCCGGAGTTTTTCGGTTATGCCGCACAGATGGCCAAGGATTTCGATGAGATTGACCAATATGGTGTTGACGCTGAAAAGCTTTTTGCGCATTTGAAGGATGCGAAAGAGATTGAGGAATGGAACTTGAGCCTTGAAAATGGCGTGGAATCGAATTATCTGCGATTTTTTGCGTCGCTCCTCACCTATTATAATAATCTTCGCGACACGCTTCAACAGAACAAACAAGGTTATTACGGCCTGATAACCAAGAAGATAGCTTCTTTTGACGACGACACTTTACAGAAATGCACTCAAGGCCGTAAAATCATTTTCGCCGGTTTCAACGCTCTGACAACAACTGAAGAGAACATCATCGTGCGCATGGTTGAAAGCGGTAACGCCGTGATACTCTGGGACTTAGATCGATATTATTTCGAAGACGAGAAACAGGAAGCAGGGCTTTTTGCAAGGAAATTTTTTCAAAAACATCCAAATATCGATAAAAATTTCATCGGCGACAGCTTCTTAACCCAAGAAAAAAAGATAAATATCATCAGTGTATCGGGTAATGCCGTACAGACCAATGCGCTGCAGATTGTTTTACAAAAGGATAAGGAGGATAAGAAGGATAAGAAGGATAAGGAGGATAAGAAAAGTGTTATAGTTTTAGCAGATGAGTCGCTTTTGATACCGGTTTTGAACTCCATTCCGGAATCATTCGACAAAATTCAGGTTACGATGGGCTATCCGTTTGACAAAACGATAGTATATCACTTTGTGGATCAATTATTCAGGTATCAGAACACGCTCTCAGAAGACGAAAACAAGATTTATCTCTGGACATTGCTACGTTTCTGCAACTCCGACTTTATCAAACTGATTTTCAATGGGTTGGAATATGACACACTGAATGATTGGCTGATGAATATGGCGAGAAATTCGGTCTATTATTTCAATAAATCTGATTTGAAACAGTTTGATAAGTTAGAGGAACTGTACGAATTTCTAAATATTATTACGAAAAAATGGAGAGATGCCAGAGATTGTGTCTCTTCTTTAAAGGAAATATTGATTCTTTCCGTAGAAAAACTTGAGAATGGCAACAACTTCGTCAAGAATCAGATCAGTGTGGCCGGAAGAATTGTAAACAGGATCGAATTGCTGCTTAACAAATATTCCGATTATATCCAAATCATTGATTTACAGATGCTTTACGCTCAAGTGGCGAGTCAGATGTCAATCAATTTGCAAGGCGACAAAGAGGGTTTGCAAATAATGGGATTGCTCGAGACCCGTAACCTTGACTTCGACGTGATACATTTTTTGAGCGTAAACGAAGGCATTTTGCCACAAAACAAGAGCAATAACAGCTTGATTCCGTTTGATTTACGTCTTGCATACGGTTTGCCTACATATAGCCAGCAGCAGGCAGTTTACGCCTACCACTTCTATCGTTTACTGCAAAACGCCAAGAAAATCAACCTGTATTACAATAACATCGCCGACCTGTCAGGCATGGGTGAACCGAGCAGATTCATAAGACAGCTGGAGTATGAATACGCAAAAAATAATGTTAAAGTAAAACTTGAATATTTACAATATAAATCTCCTTTAATCAGCGAATTACAGAATAGCATACAGGTCAAGAAAACGGATGATATACTGAATAAAATTCAAAAACTATCCCCCACTTCCATTGGCGCTTATGTTCGTTGTCCATTACAGTTTTATTGGAAAAACATTGAAAGGATCGAGGACAAATCGCCGGATGAGGAGATTCAGGTAAATGTTGTCGGAAGCATCATTCACGCCACCCTTGACCGCTTCTACCAACTGTTCGACAAAAACACTATAATTTCGCTAGCACTTTTCGACGAGATGTACAAAAAACATTTCGACGAATGCTATCGTAACGCTTTGATTGACAATGGCTTTGCAAACGGATTGCCTGAAAGCGGGTTCAACTATCTTAACAAGACCGTCATTGACAACATGTTGAAGAATTTTATCAAATACGAGAGAAATTTCTTGGAAGAAGGCAACCAACTTTCGATAATTGACACAGAAAAAGAGCTCCATCACGAGATTGATTATCAAGGACATAAGATATTGTTACACGGTTTTGCCGACAGAATCGATAAAGTTGGTGATGAAATTAGAATCATTGACTACAAAACCGGCAAAGTGAATCCTTACGACGTGAAAATCAATGATAAAGTTGTTGGTATCACGTCAATGACCGAGAAAGCGATACAGTTGCTTATGTACAAATACTTGTACCTGAAAGAGACCGCAGAACATAATATAAAACCAGGCATTGTTGGTTTCCAGAAATTAAGTCACGGACTTTATAACTTGGAAATCAGCGATTTACACGATTTAAGCACTTCGTTTGAGCCCACTTGCAAAAAGTATTTCGATAACTTTTTGAAGGAACTATTTGACAAAGACATCCCGTTCGCACAAACTGAAGATGTCAAAAACTGCAGTTTCTGCGATTTTAAGTGCATTTGCAAACGCGGTTAGCCGCCAAGTCACCTGAAAATCAGGTCAATATACACTGGCAGATGGTCGCTGTAGCCACCAAAATATTTAGGTCCGACATAAGTACGAAACAGTTTCACGCCTCCAAATGATTCGTCTTTCTCAAAAAGAAAATCGCCATGAAAAATTGCGGCGCTGTTTCGCCTGTAAACTAATCCTTTATCATTGTTAATCAAAGAGTTGGTGACAATAATTTGATCAAAAATCTGCCAAGTGTACTGATGCTTTAAAGTGCCTTCAAAGCCAAGTTTATTTCCGTCAGCAAACAGATTTACCAAGACATCATAACACAGAATATCCTTGATACTCGGATCTTCAGGAGTGTCATTAAAATCACCCATTATTATAACCTTAGGTATGGTCTGATGCAAAAACACCAATGAATCAACCTTGTGTTTCAATGTGTTAGCGGCAAGAGAGCGTAATTTTATCGTCTCCCGTTCGCCACCGTAACGCGACGGCCAATGGTTGACGAAGACATGAAGCGTATCCCCTCGCCTGTCATAAAATTTAGCGTAAAGAATATCCCGCGTTTTGTACTTTCTGTTCTTTGGATTTTTAACCTTAACAGGCTCAGTATAAACAAGTTGCAGTTTGTCGATGCAATAAACCAATGCCACGTCGATGCCTCGTTTGTCGTCACCTTCATAATGCACTATGCGATAATTGTGCGTTTTCAACGGTGTCTGATTAAACAGCATGTTCAGAACATATTGATTCTCAACCTCTGCGATGCCTAAAACCGCTAACGGCTCGTTTTCCGAAATGGCAAGAATCGCCTTGTACATGTTGTTACGTTTCTTGTAAAATCGCGATTTTGTCCAGTGCTGGCTGCCGTTTTCTGTGAATTCGTTGTAAACTCGAGTGGAATCGACAAACGGATCGAAAAAATTTTCAAAGTTCCAGAATGCGACACGAAAATCACCCTTCTCCTGAGCGACTGCTTCCAAAGATGCAACTATTTGAAATTCAATGAATAACAAAAATAGCAACGGGACTTTTAATAATGATAAAGGTCTCATGTTTTTAAGTTTTTAGACATGCAAAGATACAAATTATTATTAAAATTACAAGAAAAAATTCTTATTTTTGCAAAAAATTACAGAAAAGAAGGATAAGATAAAAAGATTAGAATGATAAAAAAGATAAGAAGGATAATTTCTGCACTTCTAATTTTGATTCCATTGTTGGGATTTTCGCAAGTTGATATCAAAATCTCGATTGATAATCAACAGGATAGCGTGTTTCATTTTTTTAAATATAAAGGAACGAACACGTTTATTGTGGATACCTTGAAGATGGAAAACGGAATAATCAGAATCAAACAGAAAACGAAGTTGCCCGAAGGAATTTATCTTTTGACTAATGGTAAAAACGTCCCATTAACTGAGATTTTAATCGGGACGAAGCAAAAATTCTCATTGACAATCAATGATTTGGACGATTTGAATTCCGCCAAGGTAAAAGGCGCTCAAGAGACAGAAATCTACTTCAGGCTGATGGCTAAAGTGAGACAATACGACATGCATATCGCCGCTTTGGAGAACGAGAAAGGCTATTTCCCTGAAAATGTGAGAAAAATCGACTCGCTGAAGCAAGATTTGACACAGTTTGAGAAGTCGTTGAAAATCAAAAAGAAAGACGCTTTTATCAATTTGGTGATAAACTCGCTGCAACGTAACAGCCTGGCAGATTATTGGAACAATTTCCAGTTTAATGACGCGAGAATCCTCACCTATCCGTTGATAGACAAGAAGTTAGAGACATATTTTGATGCTCTTTCTGTCGATGCGATGACAATAAACGAGGAGATTGACAAAATCATAACGAAAGCAGGCGATTGCGAGGAAGTGCGCGACTATCTGATTTGGTATTTTTACAGGAAATATTACTCGCCGAAATACATGAATTTAGACGACGTTTACATCCATCTCGTGAACGAATATTTTTTAAAACTTGAGATGAAAAACGTGTCGGAGACTATCAAGGATCTGATGAAAGAACGCGCCAATTATCTTGAAAACCTTAAGTTAGGAGCGAAATTTCCTGAGATTGGGAACCTGTATTCCATTGACGCAGGATATATTACGGTGATTTTTTATGACAAGACCTGTCAGAAATGCGCTCAGGAAGGACGTATCTTGGAAGAAATTAAAGCGCGTCATCCTGAAATGATTATTTTCCCTGTAGAAATCAATTCCACAAACATCAAAAATCTGCTGACTATGTATGACATTCAGACCACTCCTCTGATATATGTCCTTGACAGACAGAAACATATCATTGCAAAACGCATAAAGGCAGAACAAGTTGAATTAGTTTTAAACATGGATTAAGATGAGCAAGTACGACACCATTTGCGCAGTTTCAACGGCTTCGGGAACAGGAGCCATTGCGGTAATCAGACTTTCGGGAACCGAGAGTTTCAAAACTGTTTTATACATTTTCAGAAAAAACGGCAAGCCATTGGATATCAATGATATAGAGCCTTATAAAGCATATCATGGAGAGATTTTCGACCCTGTCAAGGACGACAAGCCGATGGTTGACGAAGTGTTGGTGACGTTTTTCAAAGCGCCTCACTCCTACACCGGCGAAGACTCGGTGGAAATAAGCTGTCACGGCTCGGAATTCGTGCAACAGAAGATTCTAGAGCTGCTCGTCGTGCGCGGTTGCCGGCTCGCTGCACCGGGAGAGTTCTCAAAGCGTGCCTTCATCAACGGAAAACTCGATTTGGCTCAAGCTGAAGCTGTCGCCGACTTGATTTCGTCGCAAAATGAGGCAGAGCACCGTATAGCGGTGAACCAACTGAAAGGCGGATTCTCTAATGAGCTTCGTGATTTGAGAGCAAAACTCGTCGACTTGACCTCGCTTTTGGAACTTGAACTCGACTTCTCAGAAGAGGACGTGGAATTTGCCGACCGCACCAAGCTCTACGAGATACTTGACACTGCTTTAAAGCATATCGTAAAGCTAACTGACTCATTCAGAATGGGTAACGCGATAAAACACGGCATCCCGGTGGCTATCGTAGGTGAGACAAACACTGGCAAGAGCACGCTTCTTAACGCCATCTTAGGTGAAGAACGCGCCATTGTGAGCGACATCGAGGGCACCACGCGAGACACAATCGAAGAGACGTTCACAATAAACGGAGTGATGTACAGATTCATCGACACCGCCGGCATTAGAGAGACCTCGGAAACCATTGAAAAAATCGGCATAGAACGTACCTTCAAGAAAATATCAGAGGCCGATATAGTGATTGGAATGCTCGACGGCACGAAAGAACTGACACAGATTTACGATGCGGCAATAAACATCATCTCTCATGTTAACTTATTGACACAGAAGTTGTTATTGCTTATCAACAAAAACGACAAGATAGATATCTCGAAGTTTTATTCCATCAATGATGATTTCCAATGGCAAATCAAGCAGACAGTGGAGAAAAACATCGAGGACCACGGCGGTTACATGACTGATGAATTCTGTTACAGCGTCACTGGAATGGATTTGTATGATATCAGAAACCTCATGACGTTTTACATAATATCGGCTAAGAAAGATGAAGATATTGAACAACTTAAGGATTCAATACGTTTTTACACCAAGACGCCGAAACTCGACGGAAACGCCACTTTAGTGACAAATATCAGGCATTACGAGGCGCTTATGCATGCCAAAGGCAGTCTCGAACAGGTGAAAAACGGAATGGACAGCAAGCTTTCAGCCGACTTATTGGCACAGGATTTGCGGCAAGCGTTGTATTATATAGGAAGTATCACAGGAGAGGTGACTACCGGCGAGGTCTTAAACACCATTTTCGGACGCTTCTGCATCGGTAAATGAAAAATATTTCCATACTATTGGATTTTTTTATAATTTTGCACACGGAAAGACTAAACCCATAACGCTAACGAGTTGGAATGAGCAATACTATGTATTTACTGCTGTATACAACAAATGTTGTATTCCTTGTAACCAGTGTTTACAGCTGGGTGCTGAAGCGTTTTTACGTGCCGGAAGCGTATAAAGACAACTTCGGCGAGCTCTTTCCTGCCCGACGCTCACTCGCCAGCATGTATATTCTACAGCTGACTGAGATTATTTATCTTGTAACGTTAAGAAGACCGGAGGCATTATTTTATATCAACGGCACCGCCTTATTGGTATTCACCTCATATCTGGTGATTTTGGTAAGGGGCTACTTCTTTTTGGAGTTTCTCAGCCCTCGCCAGATGTTCTTATTCATGCATCCGGTGTTTGTTTTATGGATAATTTTGTTACTCCCGGTGTTTGGCATCATTGAATACACGCCATTGTTCCATACCGTCATGACCATCGCCGTCTTACTTACCTTCGTCGGATACATTTATCTTCTCGATAAATTAAGACTGAAAGTGATGCATGTGGTTTCCGAAATTGACGAGAACGAGTATTCCAACGAAAGCGACTTCCCTGTGAAGTTCGCGAAGAGTGTCAAATGGCTCCCATTTGTGGCCTGCATGTTTCTCCTGGTGACATTCCTGTTTAACAGCTATATAGCCAAGATAATCCGCGACATCGTCTTCTGCGGACTTAACGTATGGTTTGCCGTTTATACCATGAATCCGCACCGCAGCACTAAGAAACTGCCGCAGGTCTTAAAAGAAAAGAGTAAAACCGAAGAAATAGATTCGAATATTAAATATCGTCTATCTGAGAAATATTGTCTTGAAAAAGAAACGATGCTTATCTCGCTGCTTCGTGACAAGCAACTTTATCTTGAGGAGCATCTTACCATGAACGACCTCATCGACCTCATGCATATCAACAAGAATTATCTAAGCGAGGTGATTGCACGGAGTCAGTTTCAGTCGTTTTACAGGCTTGTAAATACCATGCGCATCGAGCACGCATGTAAAATGTTGAAGGAAGATCCAACGGCCAAGCTCGAGCAGGTGGCCATTGCATCAGGATTCTCATCAGGAAGCGCTTTTTCCCAAGTTTTCAAGCGTATGATGGACATCTCGCCTAAAGAATACATCAGCCAAATACACGCAAAATAAAATTTTGTACACGCAAAATAAAATTTATACACCGAAAATAAAAAGTGTACATGCAGAATAAAGCGTTTTACACGTAGAATAAAACGTTTTACACGCAGAATAAAGTCTTTGTCGTTTTGATACTATATTTTTGCAACCGAAAACATTAGAGAAAATATAGGCAATATCACAACGATAAAAATGAAAAAGACGACAGACATTATCGCGAGGAGACTCGCATTGACTCTCCTCGCAGTACTCACCACTTCCTTGGCATGGGCACAAATCAGCGGCAAAGGAACAAAAGATGAGCCCTACCTCATCAGCAGCGCTGAAGATTGGAACATCTTAACCGAGAACGTCAACAACAAAATTTCAAGCTGGGCTTCAGCTTATTACCTCCTAACTGACGACATCACTCTCGGCACAGAAACAGATCCCATCACAACCGTGGTCGGCAATGCAAAAAACGTCACTTTTAACGGCACATTTGACGGTGGATTTCACACCATCTATATTAATATGAATCGCGCGCAAGACTTCGCTGCACCATTTGGTGTAACAAACGGCGCAACAATAAAGAATCTCACTGTAACCGGTACAATCACAACAGATCATAAATTCGCTGGAGGTTTTGTCGGTTATTCAAATAATGGCGATAAGAGAACAACCAGCATCATCAACTGCATCAGCAGAGTACATATCATCTGTGATAATATTATATTAGGTACAGACCAGACACGACCTTACGATTGCACTCACGGCGGTTTCGTAGGGCAAAACGAGAACGGTACACTCATGTTTGAGAACTGTGCCTTCGAAGGCAAAATCACCGACTCTAAAACAGAGAAAACAGCCAATAAATGTACAGGCTTCGTCGCTTGGGTTAATAAAAACGTCTACTACACCAACTGCATCATGGCTGGCTCGATTGACGTGAAGCCTAACGACGAAAATCTCAAAAACAGCATGGCGACATTCCACCGTCTCGCTGCCACAGCAAAACCTTATTTCATCGGCACATCATATTACATTAATGACTACACATATCCCGGGTTGAAAAAAGATGGTGAAGCGGCATTGACCGAGATTCCGGAGAACCAACTCGTTAAAATTTTCAACATAGGCAGAACAAATTATTATATCCCTGGTGTCATAATCGACGGATATTCCGTGACATACTGCGGCAACACTCTCGTCGAAGGTCAAGATTATCTTATTAACATGACATCAGAATCCGAAACACAGCACAAATTAACCATTTCAGGAATAAATAATTTCGGCGGCTCTTATACCAAGGATGTCGAGTCGAGCATTGACGTCAATGTCACGACATGGGAAACGGCATCAAAAACCGGTTGGCACGCCATTTCATCTCCTATCAACGGACAGGCTTTCTCTGCTGTCACAAACCTGACACCTGAAGCCTCGAAACACAATATTTACCGTTACGATGAGTCCAAACGCCAGTGGCAGGAATACAGAAACGAAGCGAACATCTACAACAACTTTGAAAACGGTCGCGGCTATATCTACCGCCATGAAGAAAATGAAGACAACATTGTCCTTCAGTTCCACGGCACATGCAACTCAGGCCCGATAGAACTCACTCTGTCAAGAACAGACAAAGGCGACGTCCTCACTGGCTTCAACCTCATCGGTAACCCTTATGCACATGAGATACATAAAGGTGTAGAAATCTCTAACAAGTATCTCGTTGACGATTACTGTATCCTTCAGACCAATGGTATCTGGCGAATCAAAGACGATTCAGAAGCTATTCCGGTTGCTACAGCCATCCTCGTCCAAGCTACAAAAGACAAAGCTACTCTCGTTATCGACGAAGATGCGCAAGCACCTGCAAAAAGAGCCGTCTGCGATAACATCTGGTTCACCGTTGCCAACAACGAATATTCAGATGTCACACGCGTCAGTTTCAGAGAAGGTCAGGGACTCAGCAAAATAGCACATTACAACGAAGAAGCTCCTATGCTCTACGTTATCAACAACGGAGAAAACTTCGCTTCAGCTAACCTAAACAGCGGCGAAGACATCATCGAACTCGGCTTTGAGGCCAAGAGACTCGGACAGTACACCTTAACATTTAAGGCAAACGGCAGCTTCGGCTACATGCACCTCATCGACAAACTGACTGGCGCTGACGTCGACATGCTCGCCGAAAACGAATATGCATTCATTGGCGCCGACTGCGATGACAACAATCGTTTCATCGTGAAACTCAACGCGAACGCAGGCAGCACAACAGATGTTGACGATTGTTTCGCATGGCAGAATGGCAGCGACATCATCGTGAACGGCACCGGCGAACTTCAAATCTTCGACGTGACAGGCCGTATGATTAACACGACGTTCGTGAACGGCATTGAGACAGTCAACGTCAACACACACGGCGTCCTCATCTTCAAATTGAATGAAAAAACACAGAAAATCGTTGTAAGATAAAGCTTTAAGTTAAAATTTGTAAAAAGAATAAAAAAATGAAAAAGATCTATATAACAATAATGATTGTAATCATGGGTTTATGCGCTTACGCAAATAATGACGGTTTCTTCGGCAGCTGGGACAACAGTCTCGAGGACAGAGCATATGGTGAATCCACCACATTGAGAATGCCGAGAACGGAAATAGACAGCCATGACAACGACGACGCACCGCTTGGCAGTGGTCTTTTAATAATGACAACATTAGGAACGGCTTACATGCTTTCCAGAAAAAAGAGAATAGTTAAATAGTTAATTAGTTTTATGTTAATCAAATCGGATGTCCCCAACATCCGTAAAGAGTGAAGCTCCCCACTTCACTCTTTTTTTTATTTTCATTGAACCAGTGTTTTGGTTCGTTGAAACAACAAAAAACAATGTTGAAAATTTTTGAAGATTAAAAAGTATTTCAAATTAATCACTATTTTTGCAAATTGATTTTTTCCGCAAATAAAAAAGAAAAATAAATAAGACATGTTCAAAATTAAAGGTATTTTAACAACAGTTTTTTGTCTCGCCATGCTCCTGACGAATGGTGTCGCACGTGCGCAAGAATCTCAAGACACTCTATTCATCAGTTTGGACACGGCAATAGAGATAGCATTGGAGGAAAGCAACACCATCAAAATCGCCGACCTCACCATCAAAAAGACAGGATATGCCAAGAAAGGCTCTTACGCCGCCTTATATCCTAACATCAGTGTGTCAGGAAGTTACCAGCGCACGCTGAAGAAACAGGTCATGGCGATGGAGTTCCAGGGGCAGGCAATGGAAATCGAAGTAGGTAAATGGAACAACGTGAGCGCTGGCGTAACCGCATCCATGCCTCTCATCAACGCAGAGCTGTGGCAATCGATGAAACTCTCGGCATTAGACGTGGAAATCGCCGTAGAGCAAGCTCGCTCATCAAAGATTTCGATGATATCGCAGGTAAAGAAAGCCTATTATGCTGTTCTGCTCGCCAAACAGGTTTACGACGTGTATAAACAAGTCTACGACAACGCCGCGAAAAACCTCGAGCGCACCGAACAGAACTACAATGCAGGCAAGAGCTCAGAATACGAATACCTCAGAGCACAAGTCAACGTGAAAAACGCAGAGCCTAACATGTACAGCGCCATGACAGCCATCGACCTGGCAATATGGCAGCTGAAAGCCGTTATGGGCGTTGACCTTGAAGCAAACATCGGCGTCGTAGGCAACATCGACCAATATAAAGACGAGATGCTCGCATTCAGCATCATGAGCGAAAACATCAACCTCGACAACAACAGCACTCTCATCCAGTTGCAGATGCAGGAGCAACAGATCGAGCGCACCGTCAAGATGACGAAATACCATTACATCCCTACCCTCGCAGCCTCGTTCTCATACAACTACATGGCTATGGGCGATGATTTCAAATTCAAATGGTATCCTTACTCTGTCGTCGGATTAAGCCTTAACATCCCTATCTTCGACGGCTTCTCGACGAGCTCCAATATCCGTCAGTATAAGGCGGCAAAGAACATCATGCAACTCAACAGAGAAGACACAGAGCGCAACCTCAAGATAACACTGAAGAACTACGAAAACCAGATAACTACCTGCATGAAGAACTATGCGGCAGCCGAATCGACAGTCGAAGTCGCACAGAGAAGCTACGACATTGCTGAAAGAATGTACGAACTCGGCAAAGCCACCCTTCTCGAGCTCAACGACGCCATGATAGGATTAGTGCAGGCACAACTCACAATGAGTCAGGCTGTGTACAGTTTCATGGTCACCAAGTCATCAATCGAAGAACTTGAAGGCAACGATTATACATCAAAATAAATCATCAATTTAGAAATAAAATAGTTCACAATATGAAAAAGCTCAACACATTATTAATCGCTTCAGCAGCCATCATCCTGATGTCATGCGGACAGTCAAACAACAACACCCAACAGGTAGTTGAGGAAAATCCGAAGGTCACTGTCACCACTGTCAACGCCGAATATGTATCACAGATCACGGTCTACCCTACCACTATCGAGGCAGACATTGTCAACAACATCGCTCCTCAGTCATCGGCACGTATCAGCAAGATTTATGTGGAGATAGGCGACAAGGTGGAAGCCGGACAGGTTCTCGCCAAGATGGATGAGGCTAACCTCGAGAAAGCCAGACTGCAGTTAGTCAACGACTCAATCGAACTCGGCCGTATCAAACAGCTTCACGACATCGGCGCTACATCACAGTCTGATTTTGAAGCGATGTCACTGAAATATGACGTCTCAAAGAGGACTTACCTGAACCTTTTAGAAAACACACTGCTGAAGAGCCCTATCTCAGGCATCGTGACAGCACGCAACTACGATGAAGGCGACATGTACGCCATGGCACAGCCTCTCTTCGTGATTCAGAAAATAAGCCCGGTGAAGATGCTCATCAACATCTCTGAAAGCAAATATTCACAGATACAGAAAGGCATGGAAGTCGACATCACCACCGACGCGTACGGCGATCAGGTGTTCAAAGGCGTCGTAAGCCTCATCCACCCGACCATCAATGCCATGACGCACACTTTCCCTGTAGAGGTGAAGTTTATGAATAAAGACATCACATTACGTCCCGGCATGTTCGCCCGCGTGACCGTCAACTATGGCGACAACTTCCGCGTAGTCATCCCCGACAGAGCCGTCATGAGACAGGTTGGCTCAGGCGAACAATACGTTTACATCCTCAACCATGACGGCACCGTCACTTACAGCGTTGTGGAACTCGGACGCAGAATGGGCAACAGATACGAGGTCTTAAGTGGAATTGACGATAATGCCACAATCGTGGTGTCAGGCCAGACAAGATTGAAAAACGGCATCGCAGTCGACGTTGTTAAATAATTTCGCAAAACAAGGAAAATCATGAGTTTATATAGAACATCAGTCAATCATCCGGTAACGGTATCGTTGGTTTTCATCACGGTGGCGATTCTGGGTGTTTTCGCGCTAAGCAAATTATCAATCAACCTCTTGCCGGATATGGGAACCAACACCATCATGGTTATGACATCATATTCCGGTGCGAGTGCGGAAGATATAGAAACGAACATCACGAAGACGATGGAGAACACGCTCAACGGAGTGAGCGACTTGAAACACCTCACGTCTTCATCAAAGGAAAACATCTCCGTCATCACGCTTCAGTTTGAATATGGCATCGACATTGAAGACGCCACCAACAACGTGCGTGACAAGATAGACATGGTGCGGCAGTATCTACCCGACGGCGCAGGCAACCCGACCATCTTCAAGTTCAGCATGGAAGACATCCCGATCATCATGCTTTCAGCCACAGCAGAAGAGAGTATCTCCAGCCTTGACAAGATTCTCGACGACAAAGTCGCCACACCGTTGGCGCGTGTCTCAGGCGTAGGTACCGTCTCCGTATCCGGTGCCCCGAAACGTGAAATCCAAGTCTTCGTCGACCCTAACAAACTCGAAGCCTACAAACTCACCGTGGAGCAGATTTCACAGGCTTTGGCTTACGAAAACAAGAACACTCCTGCCGGAAATATCGATATCGGCTCGAACACCTACGCAGTGCGCGTGGAGAAAGAGTTCAAGTCGGCAAAAGAGATGCTCGACGTGATCGTTGGCACATACAACGGCGCTCCTATTTATCTTAAAGACATTGCACGCATCCACGACGGCGAGCAGGAACGTCTGCAAAAGGTGTTCTCCAACGGCATCCAAGGTGCCATGGTAACAATCCAGAAACAAACCGACGCTAACTCCGTGAAAGTCGCGAAAGGTGTCAGAAAAGAATTGGCTAAAATCGAGAAGACACTGCCTTCCGACATCAAGCTCAACCTCATCATGGACTCCAGCGACAACATCAACAACACCATCAACTCGTTGAAAGAGACTATTTTCATCACTTTCATAGTGGTTATGCTGGTCGTGTTTATCTTCCTCGGAAGATGGAGAGCCACCGTCATCATCGTGCTTTCTATCCCAATCTCATTGGTGGCATCAGTCATCTACCTGTTCGCTACCGGCAACACCTTGAACATCATCTCAATGAGTGCTTTGACCATCGCAATCGGTATGGTCGTCGACGATGCTATCGTGGTTTTGGAAAACATCACCTCGCATATCGACAGAGGCGCGAAGCCGAAAGAAGCTGCCGTTCACGCAACACAAGAAGTGTCAATCTCAGTTATCGCCTCCACCCTCACCATGTTGGCGGTGTTCCTGCCTCTGACAATGATTAAGGGCGCTGTCGGCGTGTTCTTCAACCAACTCGGATGGATCGTCAGTATCATCATGATAGTGTCCACATCAGCAGCTTTGACATTGGTTCCTATGATGTGTTCAAAGATGTTGAAGAGAAATCCGCAAACACACGCATGGCACAGAATTTTATTCACACCTATTAATAAAGGTCTCGACGCTTTGAGTTCAGGCTATGGACGCCTCATCAACTGGGCAGTGACACACCGCACCATCACACTCACCATCGCGGTCGTCGTTTTCGTTCTGACGTTGGTGATTACCATTCCGAACATGAAGACAGAATATATGCCGAGCATGGACCAGGGACGTCTTAGCATCAGCGTTGAACTGCCTGTGGGTACCCAGGAGGACATCACCGGTCAGCTTGGCGCTGAACTTGCCGAGAAATATATGAGAGAAGTACCGGAAACATACATGATGAACTACCGTTACGGCGTCGCTGACGAAGAAAACGCCTTCGCCTCAATGCAGAGCAACGGTACACATATCATAGCCATGTATATGAACCTCGGCAGCAAGGAGAAACGTAACAGAAGCACTCAGGAAATAGCCGAATATATCCGTAAAGACATGAAGAACAACGCCATGATTAAGAAATACAACGTTTCTGAAGGTATGGGCATGGGTTCGACTTCAAATGTCAAAGTGGAGATATACGGTTACGACTTCTTCACTTCAGACAGAATAGCACAGAGTATCGCAGCTGAGATGAGAGAAAAACAAGAAATCTCACAGGTTCTCATCAGCCGTGACGAATACACTCCTGAAATCCACGTCGATTTCGACCGCGAGAAGCTGATACTCCACGGCATCAACATCACCACTGCCTCACAATATGTGAGAAACCGCATCAACGGCTCTATCATGACATTGTTCCGCGAAGACGGTGACGAATATAACATCCGTGTGCGTTACGCTCCGGAGTTCCGTACAGGCATCGAAGACATTGAAAACATCGTGCTTTACGGCTCATCAGGACAGGCAGTGCGCCTCAGCGAAGTGGCTAAGATTGTGGAAGGCCAGACCCCTCCTACTATCGAACGTAAAGACCGTGAACGTTTAATCACCATCACAGGTATCGTAGCAAAAGGCTACGCCTTAAGCGACGCTGTAGCAGTGTCACAGGAGTTAATCGACAAGGCTGAGATTCCATCTGAGTTCGTAGTAAAGATTTCAGGTGACTACGAAGACCAGCAGGATGCGTTCAAAGACATGTTCACTCTCATCATACTCATCATCATCCTCGTCTACGTAGTGATGGCATCACAGTTTGAATCGCTGCTCGACCCGTTCGTCATCATGTTCTCCGTGCCGTTCGCTATCACCGGTGTGCTCATCGGACTGAAGGTTCATGCCATGGCTCTCGGCGTCATGTCACTCATCGGCGTCATGATTTTGATGGGTATCGTGGTGAAGAACGGTATCGTGCTCATCGACTACACCCGTTTGTGCCTCGAACGCGGCATGGGCGTCAACGAGTCGGTGGTCACAGCATCACGCCAACGTCTGCGTCCTATCCTCATGACAACGCTCACCACCGTCCTCGGTATGATTCCTATGGCTATCGGCAACGGTGAAGGCGCTGAGATGTGGAACGGTCTCGGCGTAGTGGTCGCATGGGGTCTGTCGGTATCAACACTCATCACCCTCGTCCTCATCCCTACATTATACGCCATCTTCATTTCAAGGAAATTAAGACGTCAGGAAAGACAGTTAGCAAGACTCGCATTAGACAAATAAAAAGAAATCACAATGACAGCAATATTCATCGCCTATAATCAGGCATATTATGAAGAAATCTTCGGACTCCTTGAACAACAGGGAGTCCGCGGATTCACCAAATGGAACGAGATAACAGGAAGAGGCTCAGCGACCGGCGAGGCTCACTACGGCAACCACACCTGGCCGACATTCAACGACGCCATCCTGTCGTTCGTCGACGACGAGAAAGTCGACAGCGTGATGGACGCGCTGCACGATCATGACCTCCAGACACCAGAACTGGGTCTGAGAGCCTTCTCTTGGAAAATAGACAGAACTGTATAAAATTACTTCTTAGCCGGTTTCTCCACACTGAATTTGTAAATACAGGTGTGATGATACTCCTCACCCGGTCTTAACACCGTGCTTGGGAAGTTAGGCTGATTCGGCGCATCCGGAAACTGCTGTGTCTCAAGGGCAAAAGCCTTATACTTCTCATCAAAGAAATTACCGCTGTAGAACTGCATGCCAGGCTGGTCGGTGTATACCTCCATAATCCTTCCTGACTGCGGCTCGTAGACACTCGCCGCCAAACCCATCTCACCGATTCTCTTGTTCAGCACCCAGTTGAAATCATAACCGCCGCCGTTGACCATCTGCGGATGATATTTCGTAATATCACGGCCAATAGTTTTGCTATTCATGAAGTCCATAGGAGTATCCTTGACAACAACAAAATTACCCGTCGGAATAAGTTTCTCGTCAATAACAGTGATAAGCTTACCGTTAATCATCATCTCGTGATCGAGAATGTTACCGTTGCCTACCCCTTTCAGATTGAAAAACGAGTGATGCGAGAGGTTGCAAACCGTCGGAGCGTCGGTGGCAGCCTTGTAATCGACACGGAACTCGTTATCCTGGGTCAAGGTATAAGTCATGGTGATGTCAAGATTTCCCGGGAAACCGTCCATTCCGTCAGGTAACACAGTGCGAAGCACAATGGCGTTGTCAGTAACCGACTCCACATTCCAAACCACTCTGTCCACGCCGAACTCTCCACCATGAAGAGTGTTGCCGTTGTCATTCTTGTAAAGCTCATATTTCTTGCCGTCAAGAGTAAACTCACCATTTCCGATGCGGTTGGCATAACGTCCGACAGGAGCGCCGAGATATCTCTCACCTTTATTATTTATATAACTGTCGATATTTTCATAACCGAGAACGATATCCTCAAAACTTCCCCTATAGTCAGGCATCCACAACGCGACGACACGACCGCCGAAATTGGTGACCTGCATTGTCAGAAAACCGTTCTTTAAAGTGTATAACGACACTTTCTTTCCGTTAACTTCAGTGTTAAAATCATTGGCATTCATAAGACTAACTTCTTTTTTCTTTGTACAACCGATTAAAACCAATGCGCTCAGCGCTAAAACCAAAAACTTCTTCATATCTGTTAAAATTAATAATGCAAAATTATAAAATATTTCTCATATCAACAGATTTTTTAGTAATTTTGTCACGATGAGTGAGATAAGAATCATAAGAAAGCACTACGAGAGCCGCGTCCGATGGGAAGCCGTGGTAATATATGTCATGGCTACAATCATCTGCGCATTCATGATTTATTACATTTTAAACCTCAAGTCATCCATTCTGAATCAACGAGTTGCAATCTACCACAATGAAATGGTGCTTAACTTCACCAACGAGCTTATCCAGAATGTGAACGAGGCACAGTCTTACGCACAACTTTATACAATCTCAGGACAACCTGAATATCTCATCAGTTTCAAAAACAATCTCAGGACAACTTCTTCAATCAAAGATTCCATCATCTCATACTCCGACAATAACACTGGCAATGAGAAAATCCTTAACGATATCGTCAATTTGCTAAATCGTAAAGAGATGATAATCAAAGACATAACACATCAATATGATATTTTCAATCCTTACGACGAGATTTATAAGATTCTCTCCGATTACAAGCCAAAAGAGAAAACGACACGTATAATAGCAATCACAAAACAAGACACAATCGTTCACAAAGCTGAGAAACAAGGCTTCTTCCAACGTGTTTTTTCATCTGAGACGCCACGCGACAGCATCATCTTCGTCTCAACAACGACATACGACACCATCACCGAAGAGATTCCAGCCAGCAGGATCGACCTCATGGAAGGCATAAAGATTTATACCGACAAAGGCAAACAGGAATATCTCAAACGTCTACAGACCATCGAGAATCAATATCAAAGCTTTATAAAATCTGACCAGGAAATATCCGAAGAGATCTCAAACCTGCTCATCATACTGCACAAGCAAACACTCACCTCCGTCATGGACGAGATAGAAAAAAGTGAGAGTATCGTCCAACGGAGCTTGGATTATTCAATCTATGGAGGCACCGTCGCATTAGTCAGCATTTTCCTCTTTATCTTATTGATTTCCAGAGATATAAGACGAGTTTCAAGAGCTCGTAAAGCGATGGAGGAAGCCCAGAAACGCACAGAAGAAATCATGGAGAGCCGTCACAAACTGCTTCTCTCAGTGTCGCACGACATCAAAGCGCCGCTCGCATCCATTGTAGGCTACATCGAGCTCATGCAGATGGAGAACAAGAACGACATCGACATGCAACGGCTCAACTCAATGAAATATTCGTCGCAACACATACTCTCGCTGTTATCAAACCTGTTGGAATTCTCAAGCCTCGAACAAGGCAAGCAGTTCATAAAACGCGCCGATTTCAACGTGTCGGAACTCTGCGACCAGCTCGCCACGATGTTCAAACCTATAGCCGAGAACAAACAACTCAAGTTTTTCTATCATAAAAACATTTCTGACAATCTTTACATCAACTCCGACTCACTGAAAATAAAACAGGTTGTCAGCAACATCATCTCCAATGCGCTGAAATACACTATCGAAGGAGAAGTGCATTTCGGTGTATATCTTGTTAATAACAAACTGATTTTCAACGTCATAGACCAAGGCATCGGCATACCTAACGATAAAATTGAAGAGATGTTCAAGCCTTTCAGCAGAGCCGACAACAACATCGGTCTCGCCGAAGGCAACGGATTCGGTCTCTTCGTCGTGCGAGGCCTCCTCGAGCTTCTCGGCGGCAACATCAAAGTGATGTCGGAACTCGAAAAAGGCAGTCATTTTGAGATATCAATCCCTGTGAAAGTAATCGAAAAACCGACAGAATCGAAGCAAATACACACTGATAATCATATAGTTACATCAAAAAGCAAGCTTAATCTTCTTCTCGTCGACGACGACAACAGCCTCCTTGCGGTAATAGGTGCCATGTTGAAGAAAATCGGTCATTCTTCCGACATCTGCCGCTCATACATTGAGTTCAACAAATATCTCACCGAGCTCGACAAGTACGATTTGGTGCTAACCGACCGCGAAATGGGCACTTTCTCAGGCAACGACGTGTTAAAAACCATAAAATCCATCGACAAAGACAAGAAAGTCATCCTGATGACCGCTCGCGACCAATATTCTGAGAAATACGCCATCAGAGAAGGTTTCGACGGATACATTAGAAAACCATTCAGCATCAAAGACTTGGCATCTTTATTAAACGTCAACCTGACAATAGAGGAACGTCAGCAATGTGAGTTTTCCGACGACTTTCCACAACTTTGCGTGATGTTCGACAACGACGAGAACGCCATCCGGGAGATTTTGCAGGCTTTCGTCAATGCCACTTCCGACAACCTTGTGGCACTCAACGATGCCATCACCGAGCATGATTTTGCTAAGGCTCAAGGCATTTGCCATAAGATGCGCCCTATGTTCATGCAATTAGAGCAAAAATCGGCTGAATATCTCACCGACATGGACAGCCGACGCGGTCAGGACGCCTCATCCCTACCCGACTGGGAAGAAAAAGGCATCGAATTCATGAATCAATCCGATGCCCTCTTGGCTATGTTAGCCGACAAATATGATATATCCGATTAGTCGCTGATTTCCTCGCTACGTCTTCCGCTTCTCTTGCGCTCGATTTCATCAAGGATAATCTTACGCAGACGCAGGCTCTTAGGAGTCACTTCGAGATATTCGTCGTCACGGATGTATTCCATGTATTCCTCAAGCGACATCCTTACCGGTGGAATAAGCACAATCTTATCGTCTGAACCTGAGGCACGGACGTTTGTCAGATGCTTTGTCTTATTGATATTCAGCACGATATCGTTCGCACGCGTATTCTCTCCGATGACTTCACCCATGTACACGTCTTCGTTTGGCTGCACGAAGAACTTTCCACGGTCCTGGAGCTTCCACAATGCATATGGAACAGCTGTACCGGTCTCCATCGCAATTAAAGCGCCGACCTCATGAGTGTCCATCTCACCTTTCCATGGCTCGTAATCCTTGAAACGGTGCGACATCACAGCCTCGCCTTCCGTTGCTGTCAGCATGGCGCTACGCAATCCGATAAGACCTCTTGCAGGGATGTCGAAATCGAGGTTCATACGGTCGCCCTTAGGTGACATGTTCGTCATCTCACCTTTGTGCTGTGAAGCCAACTCGATGACGCGACCAGCAAAGTTCTCAGGAACCTGAACGTTCATCACCTCGATAGGCTCGCATTTCTTGCCGTCGATTTCCTTCAAAAGCACCTTCGGCTGTCCGATCTGGAACTCGTAACCCTCACGACGCATCGTCTCCACCAAAATACTGAGGTGAAGGATACCACGTCCGTAAACCATCAGAGAATCCGGTGAATCGGTGTCCTCGACCTTCAAAGCGAGATTCTTCTCAGTCTCTCTGTACAAGCGCTCACGCAAGTGACGTGAAGTGACGAACTTGCCTTCCCTTCCGAAGAACGGTGAGTTATTGATGGTGAACAACATACTCATAGTAGGCTCGTCGACATGAATCGGAGGCAATGCCTCTGGGTTCTCAAAGTCAGCGACGGTGTCACCGATTTCAAAGTTCTCAAGACCCATCACAGCGACGATATCGCCAGCCATCACAGGCTTCTTGGTTCTTTCTTTACCAAGGCCTTCAAAAGTATAAAGTTCCTTAATCTGATTCTTCTCAATAGAGCCGTCGCGTTTCACCAATGAGACGTTCATTCCGGCCTGAAGGATACCGCGTTTCAGACGACCCACGGCGATACGGCCCACATATGAGCTGTAATCCAACGAAGTGATGAGCATCTGAGGTGTTCCTTCCTCATATTTCGCTTCCGGAATGGTGTCGATGATGACATCCAAAAGATATGAGACGTCGCTTGTGACATGTGTCCAATGGTCTGACATCCAGCCTTGTTTCGATGAGCCGAACACTGTCGGAAAATCAAGCTGGTCGTCATTGGCACCGAGGTTGTACATCAAATCGAAGACGGCTTCCTGTGTCTCTTCCGGAGTACAGTTAGGTTTGTCGACTTTATTGACAACCACGATAGGCTTCAGTCCGAGCTGGATAGCTTTCTCGAGCACGAAACGTGTCTGTGGCATAGGTCCCTCAAAGGCGTCGACCAAAAGCAATACGCCGTCGGCCATGTTCAAGACACGCTCCACCTCACCGCCGAAATCACTGTGGCCTGGAGTATCTATAATGTTGATTTTCACATCTTTATAGCGAACAGAAACGTTCTTCGACAAGATGGTGATACCTCGTTCACGCTCCAAGTCGTTGTTATCCAGAATCAAATCTCCATTATCCTTATCTTCCCTAAACAGCTTGGATTGATACAGGATGCGATCCACCAAAGTGGTCTTTCCGTGGTCAACGTGAGCGATAATCGCAACATTACGAATACTTGTCATTTGCTTATTTTTAAAAAATCGGGCGCAAAAATACGAAATTTTTGCAAATAATCGTTATCTTTGCAAAAAAATAGTTGAATGAGTGAACTGACACGCTCTGTATTGGTGAAATACTGGGGATATCCATCGTTCCGCCCCATGCAGGAAGACATCGTCGACGCTGTCATCGACGGGCGCGACACTTTAGCGCTTCTGCCTACTGGCGGCGGCAAGTCGATATGTTTCCAGGTTCCTGCCCTCGCGATGGATGGCGTATGCATCGTAGTCACACCACTCATCTCACTGATGAAAGATCAGGTTCAGCACCTGAAAAACATCAACATCCCGGCTGCCGCGATATACTCCGGCATGCATCCGAGTGAAGTCGAGATTGCTTACAATAAAGCCGTTTTCGGCAACCTGAAGTTTCTATATGTCTCACCGGAACGCCTCATGACCGACGCTTTCATCGAGGCTGTGAAGAAGATGAAAGTGTGCCTCCTGGCCATCGACGAGTCACACTGCATCTCACAATGGGGTTACGACTTCCGTCCGCCTTATCTGAAGATTGCAGAAATTCGTCCATATATACCGAACACTCCGGTACTCGCACTCACTGCCACCGCCACACCTAATGTCGTCGAAGACATCCAACTACGTCTTGGGTTCAAGGAACATAACGTATTCCAGACGAGCTATGAACGTAAAAACGTGACATACAACGTAATCAAGGTGGCCGACAAATATGGTCTGATGTACCGCCTGTTCATGCGCATGCAGTCGGGAAGCGGCATCGTCTACGTCCGTAGCCGCAAACGCACCAAAGTGATAGCCGACTGGCTGCAGTCTGTAGGCATCAGCGCCACGTTTTATCACGCCGGCATCGACGCCAAGACACGCGACGAACGTCAGAAACAGTGGATGGACGGCCGTATCAAAGTCATCGTGGCAACCAACGCCTTCGGCATGGGCATCGACAAACCCGACGTGCGCATGGTGATACATATGGACCTCCCCGACAGTCTCGAAGCATACTTCCAAGAAGCAGGCCGCGCAGGCCGTGACCTCAAGCCTTCCGAAGCATTCCTGCTCGTAGCGGAAAGCGACATTAAACAGCTCAAAGACAACCTGCAGCAGTCGTATCCGGAACTCGAACGCATCAAGACGATTTACGATGCTCTCGGCAACTACCTGCAGATTCCTGTAGGAGCCGGCAACGGACAGAGCTACCCGTTCGACATGAATGAATTCGCTAACAGCTACGGATTCTCTCTCCTCGAAGTGTTTAACTCATTAAAACTCATGGAACGTGAAGGCTTCTTCGCACTCTCCGAAGCAATGGAATCACCTTCTCAGCTGTTCATCAAGGCAAGCCGCGAAGACCTCTACCGCTTTCAGGTGGAATACGCCGAGTTCGACGCCATGATAAAGTACCTGCTACGTAACTACCCAGGCATACTCTCCGACTTCGTCAAGATAAAAGAAGAACAGATAAGCCATAAAATGGGTATCGACGTCACACAAGTCGAACAGACACTGAAAAATCTGGAGAAATATAACTTCCTGACATATATCCAACGTAACGGCAAGCCTCAGATACAGTATCTCACCGAACGTCAAGACACACGGCATTTCGCGCTTTCCGACGAGGTGTACAAAGACCGCAAAGACGACGCCACAAGACGCGTACAAGCTGTAATTGACTTCGTAAACAACGACAGTGAATGCCGTAGCGTACAACTCCTAAGATATTTCGGCGAGAAGATAAAGACACGATGCGGCCGATGCGACGTGTGCAGCATACGTAACCAGATGAAAATCAACGATGAGGAATATAAAAATATCAGTGAGCTGATACTCGACGAACTGAAAAAACGCGTCGTGCCGTTATACGAGACACCTTCATTAGCTAAAAACTATCTCGAAGAAAAAGTATTGGAAACAGTGCGCTGGATGCTTGACAACGGAATCATCGAACAGGACGAGAACGGCAACCTCAAGGAAAAAGGCAGACAATGGTCGTTGTTCTAAACAAAAAAAGGCCGCCAAGCAGCGACCTTTCTCTCTAAATAGAAACTTCAGCTAATTTACTTTAACAAGCCTGCAGATGCTTTGAATTTTGCAACCTTCTTTTCAGCGATCTTGATCTTCTTTCCTGTCTGAGGATTGCGGCCTTCGTGAGCCTTACGAACTGCTTTTGAGAATACACCAAATCCGACTAAAGAAACGTTTTCGCCTTTACGGATTGCATCTGTTGTTGCGCAAATAAATGCATCAAGTGCTTTCTTTGCATCCACCTTTGTGAGACCGGCCTTTTCAGCCATCACATTCACTAATTCAGCTTTATTCATGTTTGTTAATTTTAAGAAGTTAATACTCTTTTGACACGCAAATATAACACAAAATCAGTAACTTTCAACTTTTTTTTTCATTTTTTTTAAATTTTTATGAAAAAAAAGTCAGCTTACATTTAAAAAACCATCCTCCAATCTTCTGAAACCCTTGCTCCTCTTAAGAATTCTGCGATTTTCATGGCTTTTTTGCCAGCCTGCTGAATCTCAATGATTTTTATGCAAGAATCTCGCAAAACCACCTCCAGATAGGATTTTCCATCGGTTTTGACGGCACAAACATCATCGCAATCCCCTGATTTTGACGCTAATTCCACTTCAAAAATCTTCAAATCCAGAATTTCCCCACTTGGATTTTGAATCTTTGCATGCGCCGCCGGATATGGCGACAGTCCCCTGACAAAGTTATATATCTCTTTACCGGTCTTATTCCAATCGATATAACAGTCTTCCTTAAAAATCTTCGGAGCCGGCTTCAAAGTCATGTTTTCGTCTTTTATCACCGCCTCCTGACTCCTCGACGTTACTTTTCCACTTTCAATCATACTGATAGTCTTCACCACGACCTCGTTGCCGAGATTCATCAGTGTATCGTGGAGCTCTCCAGCTGTCATCTTATCGCCTATCTGCACCTTCTCACGCATTATCATCGCGCCGGTGTCAATCTCCTTATCAAGGAAAAACGTGGTCAAACCCGTCTCCTTCTCTCCATTTATTATAGCATGATTTATCGGCGCCGCGCCTCTATACTGCGGCAGCAACGAGGCATGTAGATTGATTGTTCCCATCGGCGGCATGCTCCAGATAATCTCCGGCAACATTCTGAACGCCACCACTACAAACAAATCGGCATTATATGAACGTAGCTGCTCTACAAAAGACTCGTCTTTAAGCTTCTCTGGCTGCAACACTGGCAATCCGTGACGCAAAGCGCATTCCTTCACCTCCGATGCGTGCATCTGCTTGCCTCTTCCTGCCGGACGGTCGGGAGTGGTAATAACAGCAGCGACATCATAACCTGCTGCCAATATAGCGTCAAGTTGTGATGCCGCAAACTCTGGTGTACCGAAATATACTATTCTCATTCGGCCATTTTCGCCTCTACGTAAGCGATGTACTTATCAATGTTGAATCCTTCATTGCTGTTAGGATATTCAGCCTTGATTGTCTTGTACATATCCAATGCCTTCTTGTAGTTCTCAACCATCTCATAAGCCAAACCTGCTCTCATAAGGAACATAGGGCCAGTGAATGAGTTAGCTGTCTCATTAGCTGCTCTCTCATAGCATTTTGCTGCCTCAGCAGCGTTGTCAAGCTCCATATAAGCGTCACCCATAGCACCTATTGCCAATGGTCTGACGATCTGGTCTTTTCCCTTATACTCACCGAGATATTTGATAGCATTGTTGAAATCACCTGTGTTAAGATAGCAGATACCAGCATAATATCTTGCAAGATTACCAGTCTTGGTGCTTCCATATTCATTGATGACATCAAGGAAACCGGCGTTGTTGCCGTCACCGTTGAGAGCTGTTGCGTAATCATCATTCTCGAAAAGCTGCTCAGCACGGAAAATGGCTGTTTGAGCCGCAGCCTCACGTGGCTCAACGACAAATTTCTTGAATCCGAAAACAGCCAAAATGACAACGATGATAGCTGCAATAACTATCATGATGCTCTTCTGGTGCTTCTCAATAAACATTTCTGTCTTACCTAATGTAGTCTCAATTTGTTCAAGACGTTCTTCGTCTTTCTGTACGTTTTCTTTTGCCATATCAATACAATTTTTCGAGCTGCAAATTTACGATTTTTTTATTTACGCTTGAACAAAAAATTTAATTATATTTGTAAAAATTTTCAATCACAAGGTTTTAACACATAAATCATTCATTTTGAACGCAAAAGAACAAAAATTATACGAGTTTCTCTCTGATTTCATCACGGAAGAAAGGAAACAACGCTTCGAACAGGTGCTGAATTACCGCACTCGTCACCTCACAATAGTGCTCGAAGACATATATCAGTCGCATAATGCAAGCGCCGTGCTGCGCAGCTGTGACCTCACCGGCGTGCAAGACATCCATATAATAGAAAACAAATGGGTCTACGACATAAATCCGGATATCGTCGTCGGGAGCACGAAATGGCTCGACCTTCATAAATATAATGTGGCGGAATTCAACACTCCGGAAGCATTCGACCATCTCCACAGCAAAGGCTACAAAATCGTCGCCACATGTCCGCATCAGAACGACTACACTCCCGACACCCTGCCACTCGACCAACCTATCGCCGTCGTATTCGGCACCGAGAAGACAGGCCTCACCGACTATGCCCTTGAACATTCCGACATGTACGTACAAATACCGATGCACGGATTCACAGAGAGCTTCAACATCAGTGTATCCGCCGCCTTGCTGATGTACACACTGACACAACGTCTGCACAAAAGCGATATCAACTGGCATCTCAGCGAAGATGAAAAACAGGAGATACGCCTCGACTGGACCCGGAAATCACTGAACCGCGTCCGCACATTTGAAAATAAGTTTTATGAATTATATCCGGAGTTTAAGTAAGGTCTATCCCGTATAAATGCATCTTGTTATACAAAGTCTTACGGTCAATTTCCAACAATTTTGCGGCAACAGTCTTGTTTCCGCGCGCCTTTCTTAACGCCGCAAGAATCTGCTCTTTCTCGTCACCAGGTCGTAACGCCATATAATTGTCATCATCAGCCTTTTGAGTTCTGCTTGTAAGAACAGGCAGATTATCGGCAGTAATATCCTGATTCTCAGCAAATAAAGTAGCCCGACGTATCACATTTCTCAGTTCGCGCAGGTTGCCGTCCCAACGATGTTGTTTGAGATTGTTCAATGCTTCCGCCGTAATATGTTTAACATTCTTACCTAACTCTTCGTTAGCCTGCTCCAAAAAATGATATGAGAACTCTTCCAAATCCTCGATTCTGTCTCGTAACGGCGGCACTTCTATGGAAAACTCATTGATTCTGTGATACAAATCCTGACGGAAACGTCCTTCCTCTATCGCTTTCTCCAAATTTTCGTTCGTCGCCGCCACAATGCGCACATCCACTTTGATATCCTGTGCCGAACCCACCGGTCTGACTTTCTGTTCCTGCAACGCCCTCAGCAGCTGCTTCTGAACCTCGTACGGCAGATTACCTACCTCATCAAGGAACACAGTGCCGCCTTTCGCCTCCTCAAAAACGCCTCTTTTGTCAGCAATGGCAGATGTAAACGAGCCTTTCATATGACCGAACAACTCCGACGGTGCCAACTCCATCGACAGGCTTCCGCAGTCGACAGCAATAAACGGCTTGTCTTTACGCCCGCTCTGTTCGTGTATCATCCTCGCGATATATTCCTTTCCCGTTCCACTCTCTCCAAGAATGAGCACCGACATCTTCGTAGGCGCCACAAGTTTCACATGATTATAAACCCTCTGAATAACCGAACTATTACCCTTAACCATCGTCGCGACGCCCTTCTCCATCTTCTCTTTCTTATCCGTCTTATCTTCCTTCTCTTTCTTATCCTGTTTAAGCGCCAAGTCAATCTTCTGCTGCAGAATTTCAGGAATTATAGGCTTTTTCAGATAGTCAAAAGCCCCGAGTTTTATAGCGTTGACAGCAGTCTGTACATCCGCATAGCCCGTCATTATAATAAAAGGTGTCGTAATATTGTCCTCTCTCAACGAAGTGAGAAACATGATGCCGTCTCCATCCGGAAGACGCAAATCGCTTAGAATCAGGTCATATCGTGAAGCCGCAGAAGCTTTCAAAGCTTGTTCAAGACTCGACGCAAGGACCACATCCCAGCTGTTTCTCTGGAACCATGTCTTCAGCATCACACCATAAGACACGTCATCATCGACTATCAATATCTTTTTTGACATAATAAATTCTGCTCGTTCTGCAAAAATAAATATTTTATTCTTACACGTGGAAAAAAAGTATAAAAAAATAGAAATCCGGCACCAGGCGGTGTCGGATTTCCGTAAATATTGAAAACGAGCAGAAAAATTACTTGGTTTGAACAACCAAATATTTTGTTACATTCCAGAACATTTCCGGATCTGTAATTTCTAATGTAACAGTCTTCTTACCGTCAGCATTACCTGGGACGAGATTGTAAGAACCTGTTGGGTGATTTGAAAGAACAACTGCTTTCTTTGCATCGAAAGTGATAGTTGTGAGTTCACGCTTGTCACCCTTTGTGAACACCTCTGTAGGGACGCCACTCTTCAAGATATTCTTTGCATTGAGCATAACGCCTTTCTCTTTCAGTTCTTTCTTTGTACCTGCGATGTAATAAACAGTGTTCAACTCTGTATCCTGAGCCATGTTGCGGCTGTTGAGATCGTTGATCTGGTTATTAGCATTGTTGAGGTTTGCGTTGAGGTTTGAAACCTGTGTGTTTAAGTTAGCAATCTGACCATCTTTCTCTGCAATCTGAGCCTGAAGGTTTGCAATCATCTCTTCTTTTTCAGCGAGCTGAGCCTGGAGCTTCTTGATCTGTGCACGGAGGTTGGCGTTGTTTCTGTTGGCCTTTGCCAATGCGTCGCTCAATGAATCCAAACGTGCATGATTTGCAGCCATGACTTCCTTGATTTGAATGATCTCAGAAATGATCTGATCTCTTTCACTTCCCTCTTGCTTTACCAAAAGGATACCTTCTGCATCACGAATTGCCTGAAGATTGTTCTCGACTTCGTTGATGATACCCATTGCTGAATTGAATTCGTTTTCAAGATTCTGTGCCTCAATTGAAAGAGATTCCTTCTCTGCCAATAAAGTCTGATACTTCTTTGAACTCTCAACGCATGAGCTTAACATAACAGCTACTAATGCTACTGATAAAATTGTTAATACTTTTTTCATTTTGTTATAATTTTTGAATTAGTCTGTGCTAACGTCTGTGTTTGGTACCAAAATCGTGCCAAACTCTATTTTTTAATAAAAATTTTGTTAAATACTTGATAATCAATAATTATTCAATTATCGTATTTCGCCTCAAACATCCAACCGTGTGGAAAACTGTGGAATTGTTCCTCAACATTCCACACAACTCATTTTCAACAGTGCAAATTTACGAAAATATTTGATACATAGCGCAATAATTTTTATTTTTGCATAAAATTTTTTCTCGTGAATCGTTCGATATTAAAATTGGCAATTCCAAACATCATCAGCAACGTAACCATCCCGTTGCTGGGACTGGTCGACATGATACTGATGGGGCATCTCAGCTCCCCGATTTACATAGGAGCCATCGCCCTCGGCGGCACTATCTTCAGCGTGCTTTACTCTTTTTTCAGTTTCCTGCGCGCCGGCACCACCGGATTCACCGCACAAGCCTATGGAGCAAAAGACACATCAGAAGAAAGCTACTCGCTATACAGGTCGATGACAATAGCTGTTTTGGCATTCCTATTAATATTATGCATACAAAAACCTATCGCCAAACTCAGCCTGAATCTTCTCGACGGCAGCGATGACCTCAAAAACCTCGCCATAACATATTTTTTCGTCAGAATATGGGCTGCACCGGCCAACATGCTCCTCTACTGCTTCAACGGATGGTTCATAGGAATGCAAAACACCAAAATTCCGATGGCAATAGCCATAATAATCAACGTGTTAAACATCGCATTCAGCATATTCTTCGTATTGGTGATGAAACAAGACGTCGTCGGAGTTGCCCTCGGCACCGTCATCGCACAATACTGCGGACTCCTCACCGCGTTTATTTTCATCTTCACCAAATATAAGAAGCATCTCATCAGAATAGACGTTCATATATTATTGAATATCAATAAATTAAAGAGATTTTTCAAGGTCAACACCGACTTGATGATTAGAAGCATACTACTGGTTTTCACCATCGCGTTTTTCACAAACCAATCGGCAAAACTTGGAGATAACATTTTGAGTGTCAACATGATACTTCTGCAATTTTTCTATATATTCTCATATTTCACTGACGGTTTCGCATACGCCGGAGAAGCTCTCGTCGGGAAATTCATCGGAGCCCGCGACTCGGAAAACCTGCGAAGCGTAGTGATGCATCTTTTCAAATGGGGTGCTTTAATAAGCGTGCCTTTTGCCATCTTGTATGCCCTCTTCCCCACCACGTTCGTGAAAATGATATCCGACAATCCTGTCATCATCAGTGAGATTCGTCCTTATTATATATATATGGTGCTGATTCCGATAATAACCTTCGCCGCCTTCCTCTGGGACGGCATATACATCGGCGCAACAGCCTCAAAAGCCATCCGCAACACCATGATTATCTCTTCCGTCATGATTTTCCTGCCTATGTGGCACTTCCTGACACCTCTTTGGAACAACCACGGACTCTGGATTGCCTTCCTCGGATTTATGATAGCAAGAGGCGTATCCATGACATTCTTCGCAAAGAAAAACATCCTTCAACTTCCTAATAATCAATAAGATGCACATTCTATCAAAATCGACATATATCAAAGGCGAACAATGCGAAAAGGCTCTGTATCTCTTCAAAAACCGGCCGTTTTTGCGTGACAAGCTTAGCATGGAACAACGCGCAAAATTCAAACGCGGCACCGACGTCGGAATCCTCGCACAACAATATTTTCCAGGCGGCATCAACATGACTCCGAGTTCACCTTCACAATTCAGCAAAAAAGTTGTTGAAACGCTTAAAAATCTCACAAATCCAGCCGTCAACGTGATGTATGAGGCTGTGTTTCAATACGATGACACTCTTATCATGCTCGACATCATCGTTCGAGACGGCGACAAATGGCGCGCGATAGAAGTGAAAAGTTCTCTCAGCCTCAGCCCAACTTACATGAAAGACGCCGCACTGCAATACTACGTACTAAAAGGCTGCGAAGTGCCTCTCTCCGACATCCAGCTGATGTACATCAACGCTGATTATGTCAGAAACGGAGACTTGGATTTATCACAACTTTTTGTATTTCAATCAGTTAAAGAATATGCAGAGCAATATCAGGATGTGATTGCAAAAAATATTGCGCACTTCAAAGACATCATAAAACAGCCTCATTCACCGAAGATTCCTATTGGTAACCAGTGCGAGAGCCCTTACCGTTGCGAGTTTCACGGTCATTGCTGGAAAGACGTTCCTAACGAGGCCGACAAACCGTATTCCATTGATTACAAGCTGCTTTACGATCTCATCGGCGATCGTAACCAGTCTACAGCATTCCTGAACTTGCTGTTTTACCGCCCTGCTGTGCCTCTCTTCGACGGCGACAAGCCATACACCGAGTTCATCATCGGGTTCTCAATACTCTCAAACAACGGCAGATTCGACAGAGTATACGACTGGAACTGCCTCGACGACCTCTCAAAATGGCAGGAAAGTCTTAAAATTCTGACAGAACAATTAGCCGGCTTTGAACGCGTAGTGTGCTTCGCGCCACAAAACATCACAGCATCTCTACAAAAGTATAACATATTGGAATCCAAGGAGTTAAACTATAAAATTCTTAACTTCCGCGAGGTCCTTCAACAAGCTGATTTCCATCATGAGAAAGTGAAATCCGACTTCTCTTTGAAAAACGTATACGAAAGCGTCTTTCCCGACAAAACTCTGTTTGAGCACAGCCGCATCATCTTAAACGCCTTAAGCGATAACGTATTGGAAAGAAGCATGATTACCAGCGATTTGGAAGAGGAGAACAAAGCTTTGCGCGAGATTTTCAAAAAAGTTATCAACATCTTATAAACAAATTATCATTATTCATAATTTTGTGGTATGAATAATGAAAGCATAAAGAAATCAGGTTTTGTTAGGTCACAGGCCGCTGCTTCAAGCGTGGATGTGCTTAATAGTCAAGGACGTATACCACCTCAAGCCGTTGACTTGGAGGAAGTCGTTTTAGGTGCGCTCATGCTCGAAAAAGAAGCCGTGAACGCTGTGATTGACATTTTGTCGCCGGAGGTGTTTTACAAGGAGGCGCATCAGATAATTTTCGCCGCCATCAAGGATCTGTTCACCAAATCAGAGCCTGTCGACATCCTCACGGTCACCAACCATTTGAAATCGACAAACGACCTTGAGGCTGTTGGCGGTCCGTATTACATCTCGCAGCTCACCAACCGCGTCGTATCATCAGCAAATATCGAGTATCACTCACGCATCATATTGCAGAAATACATACAGCGTCAGCTGATTCAGATATCTTCAGAGACTATCAAAGACGCTTACGAGGACTCTGCCGACGTGTTCGACCTCTTGGATACCGCTGAAAACAAACTGTTCCAAATCAGTGAGAACAACCTGCGCCGTAACTACGACCAGATGCCCGACCTCGTGAAACTCGCCATCGACGACATTGAGAAGGCCAAAAACGCAGGTTCTTCACTGCGTGGCGTGCCTTCTGGCTATACCGAGCTCGACCGCATCACGCAAGGATGGCAGAAATCCGACCTCATCATCCTCGCCGCCCGTCCGAGTATGGGTAAAACGGCATTCGCACTAAACATGGCTCGTAACGCCGCCGTCGACTTCAACAAACCTATCGCTTTCTTCTCACTCGAGATGTCGTCAGTGCAACTCGTAACACGTCTGATATCTTCAGAGACATCATTAACTGCCGACAAACTGCGTTCAGGACAGCTCGCCGAATACGAATGGCAGCAACTGAACACAAAAGTGTCACCGCTCATCAATGCGAAACTGTTTATAGACGATACACCTCAGCTTTCTGTCTTCGACCTCCGTGCCAAATGCCGCCGACTCAAGCAGCAACACGATATTCAGATGATTTTTATTGATTATCTGCAACTTATGACGGCAAAAACGGAGAAAAACGGTAACCGTGAGCAGGAAATCAGTAATATCTCACGTTCATTAAAGAGTCTTGCAAAGGAATTGAACATCCCTGTTCTCGCACTTTCGCAGCTGTCACGTAGCGTAGAGACACGTCCAGGTTCAAAAAAGCCTATCCTCTCCGACCTTCGTGAGTCAGGTGCTATCGAGCAGGACGCTGACATGGTATTGTTCATCTATCGTCCTGAGTATTATGGACTTAGCGAAGACGAAGACCATACTTCAACGAAAGGGAAAGCGGTAGTGAGCATCGCTAAGCACCGTAACGGTAAACTCGGTGATGTGGAGCTTCGTTTCGTTGGACAATATGCGCGTTTCGAGGATCTTGAACAGGACTACACCAAGAGTTTCGGTGGCGGCTCCAACGCGGGTGGCAACGACCAACCTTCACAGTTTGCGCCTAATGCCAACTTCAACGCCCCGAATGAGCGCCGCATCGGGTCAAAAATGAACGACGACGTCCCATTCTAATTTAGGATAAACGCCTTACGGCTGATAAGAATGATAAAGGAGGATAAAATCTTATCCTCCTTATCTTTTTCTTATCCTTCTTATCCTTTTCTTATCCTTCTTATCCTTTATTTGGTAATGCGAGTACCTGCGTTAGGATTACCGAGGCTTGCGGCGTCTGTGATAACAGCCTCATGGCCTGTTTCCTCGACGAATTTGATAGCAGCGCGCATCTTTGGTGCCATCGAACCTTCGGTAAACTGACCTTCTTCCAGGTATTTCTTTGCTTCAGCAACGGTAATCTTACCGAGAGCCTTCTCGTTTTCCTTACGGAAATTGATGTAAGCCTGAGGAACGTCTGTCAGAATATAGAATTCGTCAGCTTTCACCTTAACTGCTGCGAGTGACGAAGCGAGGTCTTTGTCGATAACTGCCTCAACACCAACATAGTAACCGTCCTTTTCAACCACCGGGATACCGCCGCCACCAGCTGTCACGACGATATTACCTTGTCTCGAAAGCAACTCAACAAGTTCTATATTATTGATTTCCAACGGTTTAGGCGACGCCACAACTTTACGCCAGCCTCTTCCTTTCGGGTCTTCTTTGAAGATAGCACCAGTGGCGGCGGCATATTCCTCTGCCTCTTCCTTTTCATAATAAGGACCTACTGGTTTTGTAGGATTCTTAAACATCGGGTCATTGCCGTCAACAAGCACGCGTGTCACCAAAGTGACGATATTATGCTTAAATCCATGTTTTGAAAGCACCTTACGGAAACCGGTCTCGATAAGATAACCGATAGAACCCTGTGTTTCAGAAACACAAAAATCCATTGGCATAGCCTGCACGTCAAACATCTTAGCACCAGCCTCATGCTGAAGCATTACATTTCCGACCTGCGGACCGTTACCGTGACCAATGATAAGATTATCACCGTTTTTTATGAAGCTCATCAAAGCTTCACAAGTCTCTGTCACATTCTCAATCTGTTCTTTGTAAGTACCTTTCTGATTGCTTCTCAACAATGCGTTTCCGCCGAGAGCCACAACAACTAATTTACTCATGTCTGTATTTTTTTATTCTTATTTTCTCCTAAAAGTCACCGAATATCCGGATTGTGAGAGGATTAACTCATTGTCAGTCACCTTCTCAATCTTCATGGTGTCCGAAAAATCCCTTTTCACCGAACCTATATTCTTACCTTTCAATATAAGCAAGTCACCTTTTTTCTCCCAGGACTCATACTTCACAAAATCCACGTTGATATCATCAGCAGTGCCGTCTTTGTAAAGCACGAAACCCTGTTCCTGAGTATAACTCGTCTGGGGCTGCACCCATGTTCCGACCAACGGAGAGGTGCACGAAATCATCGAAAAAGAGAGTGCTAAAGCACTGAACAACAATACTTTTTTCATATTAAATCAAATTATTTTGCTATCATTCCGACGCCGAGCATCACCAGCAAAATGCCAACCCATCTGATAACTGAGACGGTCTCCCCCAACAAGAACATCGCCAGAAGGATGGTGAAAATATAGCTGATACTCGTCAACGGATATACTATCGACAAATCATAATTTTTAAGCATAAACAGATAAATAATCATCGCAATGATGTACAACAGCAACGACAATCCAAGCTGCCAATTCAGATAACTCCTGAAATAAGCCCACGTCATGCTGTATTCCACGACACGCTCAACTCCAATTTTCATGAAATATTGAGCCACGGCGAGGAATGCCGACTGTATGATCGCTATGATTATCAGTTTAAACAAATTATAAAAATTTTCGCAAAATTACGACTTTTTTCAATCCAAATAATAATCTTTTAAAAAGTCTTTATAATATTTTGTAAACGAATGGTCTGGATTTCTCAATACGAACGTCTCTGTTTCAACATTATCCACTTGATTTACAACGAGTTGCATGTTAACTCTATTAGTTTCTTTGCCTTCTATAGGAACTATTTTCATCTCTTTTTGAAGATAAAATCCCTGATTTTCAGCATCTTGCAAAAATGTCTTGGATTCCCGTGCCGGAAGAACCAAGGCGAACCGTCCTTCAGGCTTGAGCAACTTTTTTACCGCTTTTAATAAATCATTGTAACTCAATGTGTTAGTATGCCTTGCAAGTCCTTTAGTTGCCTTTTCAGGAATGTTATCTCCGAAGAAAAACGGGGGATTCGACACTATCAAATCATATCTTTTCGCACACGTTTCAGCATAACGCCTGATATCGTCATTTACGGCAAAAAGTTGCGATTTCCACGCCGAATTGCTGAAATTTTGCGCCGCCTCCTCGTAAGAATCGCGATGAATCTCAACTGCGTCGGCTCTTTCTATGCCTTTCTGAGCCAGCATCAGAGGAATGAGTCCGCAACCTGTGCCGATATCAAGCACATCATCATTTTCATTGACATCCACCCAACGACCTAAAATAATCGCATCCGTCCCGATTTTCATGGTCGAGCGATGGTGAAACAATGCGAATTTCTTGAAAAAAAACGGACGGCAATCCATGTCTACATATTTAGATACATGTCAATCAAGCCTTCCGGTGCCCTGACAGTCAACGTTTTAGACTTTTTATTCACTTTTTGGATAATGTCGTCATGAATCGGAATCAGAATCTCCTTTCCGTCTTTCATCACCTGAATAACAGCCTGTGTAGGATATTCCAAAACATCGGCTATCTCCCCTATCTCGCCTTTCACCTCGTCAATAAGTTTAAAACCGACTATTTCCTTGTAATAAAACTCATCCTCGGCAAGTTCCGGCATCAATTCGTTTGGCAGAAAAACGGCCTTACCAAGGAAAGTGACGGCCTGCTCAACCCTCTTTACATCCTGAAGCTGCACGAACATCTTATCGCCACTAATCTTTTGATTCTCAATAAAATACGGGATAAGTCCGGCTTTTTCTTCGACTAAAACATATCTCAGCTCTGTGAAATCTTCAGGATTCGCAACATCAAGTTTTATTGTAACCTCACCTTTCAAGCCGTGCGTTTTAGTGATTTTTCCAAAGAAAAAGCAGTCGTTTTTCGTCATAATCATTATTTTTTAATATCCAATCATTAATCCGACAACTCCAACGATAATTCCCATCGCGATTTTTATTCCTTTTGAGAGAAGAAACGCCTTTCGTGACTCGGCGAGAAGCGGCAATGCGCCATGACCGTCCTGAACGATGGAGTTGGCTAACAAAATGCTGAACGGTATCGTTCCATTCGCGAACAGAAGCACAAAAACCAGATGCGGTCCCGACTGCGGGATGATGCCAACCAATATCGCGACCAGCAGCACAATGTATGGATTTGCGTTCACAAGAGCCTGAATATCAACATAATGCTCAAGAATCATGATAACCGATATCACGCCGAAGCTCCACAGGAAAATCTTCGACAGATGCACCTTGATGACGTGTTCCCAGAGGTGTTCCTGCAAAAAATGCTCCTTGGCAACCGCCACGATGACGAGAATCACCGAAAACATCGCGAGTAACGAGTAACGAATCCACTCCTCGTCGCCGCCATGCTCATGTCCGTGCTCGTGGCCTTCATCAATCACGCCTCCGAGAATCAGACCGATAACCAAAACGCACATCGCGATAAGCAAAGCCCTCACAAACGTGATATTCTTGAAATTATCCCTTACCGTGTGCTCGTGATGATGGTGATGGCACTCCGGCTCGTCGTGCAACGGGAACGACTTCTCCGACAATCCGATGAATTTGTCTTTCATTGTCAGCTGGAGAATGGCACCCACGACTATTGCCGCCACAAACATTATCAAGGTGATTTTCAGTGCGTTACCAGGGAACATAGAGAACATGAAAAACGCCTCGTCGCCGGCTGTGGCAATCAATGCAGCCATCAGGGCCGGAAAATTCACCACACGGTGGATATACAGCGACACTATGGTGTAAGTACCCAAACAACCTGGGATTACGCCCATCAGCGCACCGATTACAATTTGCATCCAAGGCGACGCCTGCAGTTTTTTTGACCACAAGCCGTCGGTTTTGACATTGATAAACTCAATAATCATCATCATTCCGATGACGAAGGCTGTTATCGTAAGTGTCTGTTGCAGAATACTATACAAATGTTCCAACATCGTTTTCAAATTTTGTGCAAAAATAAAAAAAAAGTCGGTTGGTCTGTCGACCAACCGACTTTTTTGTAAATTTCAATTAAAGAACATCAATGTTCTTTGAAATTTTCATCTCTTTCTTTGATTTCTTTGGCAAGACAACGGTCAGGATACCGTGTTCGACCTTAGCTGAAATGTTGTCTTTATCTACATCATCAGGCAACATATAGTTTTGTTCGTAGTTTGTATACGAGAACTCACGGCGCAGATAGTGATGTTTGTGATCTTCGTCCTTATGTTCTGTCTTGTTCTCGATGGCGATGTTCAGATTACCGTCCTCGTTGATATTCACACGGCAGAACTCTTTTCTGATACCTGGGGCTGCGAGCTCCATTGTGTAGGCCTTTTCGTCCTCTTTCACGTTGACTGCCGGTGCTGTTGTATTGGCACGAGGCATTAAATCACTGTCAAAGAATTCATCAAATACTGTTGGGAACCAACTGTTTTTAAATACTGGTAACATAATTTATACCTCCAAAATTTAGTTTAACATTTTTTGTTTTGATTGCCTCAGCTTTCGCATTGGCTTTCGCTATGGGAATATTCAAATTATGTGCCAGAGGTATTTTTAGGACATTTTGACATATTTTTGATGACATTTTGACACCTACGCAACAAATGCATTTTTTAGATTTATTACAGAAAAAAGCATCTCTGTTTCAAAAATTAATTATAATTTTGCAGCGTAAAAATTTTCATATTATGAATAACAGCCAAAATGAAGCCTTTAACAGGTTAAATATTAACATTGAACAAATAAGCACTTCCATTTACAACGGAATTTCATCCATCATTAATGATGCTCGCCAGAAAATTGTCGTTTACGTAAACAGTCAAGCCAACATGATGTTCTGGCAAATCGGCAAATACATTGTCGATGAATTGAAATATGAAACCTATTCCGC